>NZ_JBGCBY010000006.1:0-365882 GCF_041262165.1 Streptacidiphilus sp. MAP12-16 | reverse complement strand
AACGCATCCAAAAACGCATTCGCCGCCGCATAATTACCCTGACCCGCACTACCCAACGTCCCCGCCAACGACGAGAACAACACAAACGCAGAAAGGTCCAGATCGGCCGTCAGCTCGTGCAGATGGGCAGCCGCATCCGCCTTGGAACGCAGTACCGTCGCCAACCGCTGCGGCGTCAGACCGTCGACCACACCGTCATCCAGCACACCGGCGGCGTGCACCACCGTGGTCAACGGATACTCGGCGGGCAGCGAAGCCAGCAGTTCGCCGAGCGCAGCGCGGTCGCTGACATCACAGGCAGCAACGGTCACTCGAACACCCAGCGCGATCAGTTCCGCCTCGAGCGCGACGGCCCCATCGGCGTCTCGCCCACGGCGGCTGGTCAACACCAGGTGCTCGACGCCACTGCGAGCCAGCCAGCGAGCGACATGTGCACCAAGTGCGCCCGTTCCGCCGGTCACCAAGGCCGTACCACGCGCGGACCAGCTCTCGACCGGACCGTCATCACCACGCGGAGCACGCACCAAGCGCCGTGCGAACACGCCCGAGGCCCGGATCGCCATCTGGTCCTCGCCGCCAAAGCCACCGAGGGCAGCGGCCAGGCGGTCCAGCGCACGCTCATCGGGCACTGCGGGCAGATCGACGAGGCCGCCCCAGCGCTCGGGGTACTCCTGCGCCACGACCCGACCCAGACCCCACACCTGCGCCTGCACCGGGTCTTCGAGACGGTCGGAGCGGCCTGTCGATACCGCTCCGCGCGTCGCGCACCACAACGGCGCCTCGACGGCGACATCACCCAACGCCTGCACGAGTGCCAGCGTCCCGGTGAGGGAACCCCGTAGCGAGGGGAACTCCGGGTCCCGCGCCTCGTCCAGAGCGAGCAGCGACAGCACACCGTCGATCCGCTGCCCGCTGTCGGGCAGCACGGCGCGCAAGCGATCAGCGAGGTCCGCACGGCCCATCGCCGCCACATCGACCTCGACCTGACGGACCTGGACGCCGTGCAGGGTGAGAGCCTTGGCGGATGCGGCTGACCACTCCCTCTCCGCGTGTCCGGCCGGGATCACGAGTAGCCAGGTCCCCGAAGGTGTTGCCGACGGCGTTGCGGTGATCGGGCGCCAGTTGATCCGGTACCGCCAACCATCCACCGTCGACTGCTCACGACTGCGCCGACGCCACGCCGTCAACGCAGGCAGCACCGCACTCAACGGCTGCTCACCATCAACATCCAACGTCGCCGTCAGCGCATCCAAATCACCGCGCTCCACCACCTCCCAGAACCGCACATCCACCGGATCCAGCACCCCCGGACCCGCAACATCACCCTCACCCCACGCCACCACATTCGGCCAGTACCGCTGACGCTGAAACGCATACGTCGGCAAATCGACACGGCAGGCACCCGAACCCGCGAACAGCGCCCGCCAGTCCACCACCACACCACGCACATACGCCCGAGCCACAGCGGTCGTCAGGGCCTGAACCTCCGGGCGGTCGCCACGCAACACCGGCACGAACACCACCGCGTCGGCATCAGCGTCGGCGTCGGCGTCGGCCAGGCAGTCCTGACCCATCGCGCTCAGAACCCCGTCCGGACCCACCTCCACAAACGTGGCGACACCATCACGCTGCAAAGTCCGTACCGCATCACAAAAGCGCACCGCCTCACGCACATGCCGCACCCAGTACTCCGCCGAGCACAGCTCCTCGGCGGTCGCGACCCGACCCGTCAGCGTCGAGACGATCGGAATACGCGGCGCCTCAAAGACCAGGCCCTCGACCACCCGGCGGAAGTCGGCCAGCATGCCGTCCATCAGCGGCGAGTGAAACGCATGGCTGACCGTCAGCCGCTTGATCTTGCGCCCGTCGGCCGCCAGCAGCGCCGACACCGCCAGCACCGCCTCCTCAACACCCGAGACCACCACCGAGCCGGGCCCATTGACCGCCGCAATGCCCACCTCGGCCCCGCGCCCCACCAACAGCGGCAACACCTCAGCCTCGGACGCCTGCACCGCCACCATCGCACCACCACTCGGCAGCGCCTGCATCAACCGCCCACGCGCCGCAACCAACACAGCCGCATCCGCCAACGACAACACACCCGCCACATGCGCCGCCGCCAACTCACCAATCGAATGCCCAGCCAAAACATCCGGCCGCACACCCCACGCCTCCACCAGACGGAACAACGCCACCTCAACCGCAAACAACGCCGGCTGCGTATAACCCGTCTCATGGATCAGCCCCGCCGCCGCCGTGCCCTCCGCAGCGAACACCACCTCGCGCAACGGCCGGGCCAAATGACCATCCAACTCCGCACACACCGCATCGAACTCCGCCGCGAACACGGGGAACGCCTCATACAACTCACGTCCCATCCCCACCCGCTGGCTGCCCTGCCCAGCGAACAGGAACGCCACCCGGCCTTCACGCGCCGAACCCTGCACCAAAGCGGGGTCGACCCCATCGGCGACCAGTGCGTCCAGCGCCTGGCGTGCTCCGTCCCGGTCGTGCACCATCACGACCGCGCGACGGTCCAGGGCGGATCGGGTCGTCGCCAGTGAATAGCCGACGTCGGCCATGCCGAGATCGGGGTTGGCGTCCAGGTGCGACCGCAGCCGCTCGGCCTGGGCGCGCAGCGACTCGGCGTTCCGGCCCGACAGCAGCCACGGCACGGCGGCGTTCTGCATCCACGAGGTCGAGGGCTCGGCGGAGTCCTGGCCGTCGGTCGTTCCGGCGTCTACCCGTGGTGCCTGTTCCAGGATTGTGTGGGCGTTGGTGCCGCTGAGCCCGAAGGAGGAGACACCGGCGCGGCGGAGCCTACCGGTCTCCGGCCAGGGCATCGTCTCGGTCAGCAGCTCCACGGCGCCAGCCGACCAGTCGACATTCCTCGTCGGCTGATCCACATGCAGACTCTTCGGCAACACCCCGCGCTGCATCGCCATGACCATCTTGATGATCCCGGCGACACCCGCCGCCGCCTGTGTGTGCCCGATGTTCGACTTCAACGAACCCAGCCACAGTGGTGACGCCTCGTCACGGTCCTGGCCGTAGGTGGCCAGCAGCGCCTGCGCCTCGATCGGGTCACCCAGCCTCGTGCCCGTACCGTGCGCCTCCACCGCGTCCACCTGGTCAGGGGTGAGTCCGGCGCTGGCCAGCGCCTGGAGGATGACCCGCTGCTGCGAGGGCCCGTTCGGAGCCGTCAGACCATTGCTCGCACCGTCCTGGTTCACTGCACTGCCGCGCACCACCGCCAGCACCGGATGCCCGTTGCGCCGAGCGTCGGACAGCCGCTCCACCAGCAGCATCCCCGCACCCTCACCCCACCCGGTACCATCCGCAGCATCCGCGAACGGCTTGCACCGACCATCCGCCGCAAGACCCCGCTGCCGACTGAAGTCCACAAAGATGCCCGGGGTGTTCATCACCGTCACGCCACCCGCCAGCGCCAGCGAGCACTCACCGTTGCGCAGCGACTGCACCGCCAGATGCAGGGCCACCAGCGACGAGGAACAGGCCGTGTCGACGGTGACCGCCGGGCCCTCCAGCCCGAGGCTGTAGGCCACCCGGCCCGAGGCCACGCTGGCCGCGTTGCCGGTACCCAGGTAGCCCGAGACGTCGTCCGTGGAGCTGAGGAGCACCGCCAGGTAGTCCTGACCGCTGGTGCCGGCGAATACGCCGGTGCGGCTGCCGCGCACCGACAGCGGATCGATTCCGGCCCGCTCGAAGGCCTCCCACGAGGTCTCCAGCAGCAACCGCTGCTGCGGATCCATCGCCAGCGCCTCACGCGGGCTGATGCCGAACAGGCCGGGGTCGAACTGGGCAAGGTCCTGGATGAAGCCACCCTCGCGGGTGTAGCTCGTGCCCGGGTGTTCCGGGTCCGGGTCGTACAGGGCCTCGACGTCCCAATCCCGGTCGGCCGGGAATTCCCCGACGGCGTCCGCACCGGTGGAGACCAGGCGCCACAGGCCCTCGGGCGAGTCGACACCTCCGGGGAATCGGCAGCTCATTCCGACAATGGCGATCGGTTCCTGGTCCTTGGCCTCGACCTCGCGCAAGCGCAGGCGCGTTTGATGCAGATCGGCCGTTACCCGCTTGAGGTAGCCGCGGAGTGTCTCTTCATTCGCCATTTAATGTGACCTCTTTACGGCTTTTACGGCAGCGAGCGGGTTTCGCGCCCATGGAGTGAGGAGTTTCCGACCGAGCGGCGGGGTGGTGCGGGCAACGTCTCACCTGTGACAGCCGTGAAGCCCCGGACGAACACTGCCCGCGCAGGAGCAGCGTCTTCGCCAGAGGCTTCACGGCGTGCGCACAGGTTTTCCTGGAACGCGCGCAACTTCCGGAATCACGCCGATCCATTTGTGAGCCGCTTGTCTATCAAAAGGTCTTCCAGCGGCACGCTATGAGGGCGCCGCCGGGGTCACAACCCCTAACTGCCCCCTGCCGACCGAGGCATCCGGAACTGGGGTTCCCAGAACGGCAGGACGAGTCATAGCCTCCGAAGTACACCGAGTGCGGACGACGCGCGCGGCGATGCGGCGGTCCGTGGCTATCGGACGCCAGGCGACGGCTCGTCAAAAGCGGTCCTGCCGACAGGTGCGATCAACACGCCACCGGACACGCGTGCCGCAGGGACACTCACGGCTGTGCCGTGCGGCACGACCACGCTCAGCGAACGTTGACAGCACATCGGAAAAGAATGTGGTCACTGATGAGTACTCAGCAAAGCAGCCGGCTTCCGTCCCGAGAGCCAGGAGCGCACGCTCACACCGGACAGCAGCGCTACAGCAGAGCCGTCTCGCCCATGGAGTGGGCGTTCCTGGGCACCCGGCCGGGTCACAGCCTCGTCCAGCACGTCGTGGAGGGCGAAGGGACTCTGCGGGCGGACCAGCTGGCCGCTGCGGTCGCGGTGGCCTCCGAGGCGTCCCCGGGCACCCGGCTGATACGCGAGGGCCAGCGCTGGGTCGACAGCGGCACGGCGCCGGTCCTGCGCGTGCTCGACGGCGGCTCGTCCTACCGCGAGCTCCTCCACTCGCCGGCGCTGCGGACCCCCTTGGGCGCTACGGGCGCTACCGGCGGTACTGACGCGACCTGCGAGGTACTGCTGGTCCCCGGGGAGCCGTCCACCGTCGTCTTCCGCGCGTTCCATGGCGTGACGGACGGGCGCGGCCTGCTGCTGTGGGCCCTCGACGTGTTCCGGGTGCTGCGCGGCGAGGACCCGCTGGGCGCGGCATCGGCGCTGAACCACCACGAGTTGGTGCAGCAGCTGCACCTCCCGGGGGGACTGCCGCCGACTGCTCCGGCAGCTCCGTTGGAGTGGCCCTCCCCGCTCGGCCCGCGGTCCCGGGCGTCGAACGGCCTGCTGTGGCGCCGCCGTTCGGTCGACGGCAGCCATGCCGCGGCGACGGCCAAGGTGGCCGCAGCGCTCGCGGGAGCGTACGGTCCCGGACCGTTCTTCGCCGCCGTCGACCTGCGCCGCCACGACCCCGACCTCCGATCGACGGCGATGCTGGCCCACGGGCTGCGGCTGGACGTCCGGAGCGGTGACGGCTGGCAGCAGGTGCACCAGCAGATGCTCACCGCACTGGCCGAGCACAAGGAACTGGCCATGCCCGTCGCGCCGTGGATCCTGCGGACGCCGCTGCCGCTGATGCGCCTGGCCAATGCGGGCATCGAGCGTGCTGCTACCAGGAAGGGCCGGTACAGCAGCCAGGCCTACATCTCCCACCTCGGGGCCATCGATCTCGCCGACCTCTCCACGGACGACTTCCAGGCGACGACGACCTACGCGTTGGGTGGAACGAGCCCCGGTGGGCCGCCGGAGATCGACCTGGTGGAGAGCGGAGGCCGGACCGAGATCACGCTTGCCTGGCACGACGGCCCCGGTACGGGGCAACGCGCCGACGATCTCCTCGACGTCGTCGAGGAGGCGCTGTCCCCCCGGGAGTACCGGCAGTGGGCGGGTAACCGTACCGAGCGCCCGCTGCCCTCCGAGCACTCGGTGGTCCGGCTCTTCCGGGAGCAGGCCGAGCGGACGCCGCACCGGACGGCGCTCAGCGGGCCGGAGGGCGACGTCACCTATGCGGAGCTGAGCCTCCGCGCGGACGCGGTCGCCGCCGAACTGCGCCGCCTCGGGGCCGGCCCCGGCACCGTCGTGGGACTGCTCGCGGACCGCTCGGTGGCCGCCGTGGCCGGACTGTGGGGAGTGCTGCGGGCAGGGGCTTGCTACCTGCCTCTGGACGCACGGCACCCGGACGCGCGCATCGCCGAGCTCCTGGCGGACGCCGGAAGTGCGTTCTGCCTGGTGCAGCGTCCCTACGAGCAGCGCGAGTGCGTGCCCCCGGGCTGCCGATCACTGATCCTGGACGAGCTCGCCGCGAGTGGCGGGTCGGACGCCGAGTCCTTCCAGGATGCCGCCGTCAGCCCCGGCGATCTGGCCTACATCATCTACACCTCGGGGTCGACCGGCCGACCCAAGGGGGTGCAGATCGAGCACCAGAGCCTGCTCAACTACGTGCACTGGGCGACCCGTGCGTTCGACGTGGACGCGGAGACCCGGCTGCCGCTGCTGACCTCGCCCTCCTTCGACGTCTCGGGCACCTCGGTCTTCCTGCCGCTGCTGGTGGGCGGCGAGGTGGTCCTGCTGCGGGACGACCCCAACCACCTGTCGCTGGGCCGGCTGCTGGAGCACTCGGGCGCCAACGCGCTGAACCTGACGCCGTCTCACCTCGACCTGATCGGGCGGCTCGACCTGGCGCCGACAGGGTTCCGTACCGTGGTAGTGGTGGGCGAGCAGCTCCGGGTGGAGGTCGCCGCCCGAGCCCAGGAGATGTTCGGGCCGAAGTGCCGGATCATCAACCTGTACGGGCCCACCGAGGCGACCATCGGGTGCACCGCGCACACCTTCGACCGGGAGGTGGACGGCGGCAGCGCCGTGGTTCCCATCGGCCTGCCGGCGGACAACACCACGGTGTACCTGCTGGACGGGGAGCGACGGTTCGTCGCCCCCGGTGAGGTCGGCGAGATGTACCTGGGCGGCGCGCAGCTCGCCCGCGGCTACCTCGGCCGCCCCGACCTCGACCGCGAGCGCTTTCCCCGGCTGGCCGACGGCAGCCGCGTCTACCGTACTGGCGACCTGGCCCGGACGCTGCCGTCGGGTGAGATCGAGTTCGTGGGACGCATCGACGACCAGGTCAAGGTGCGCGGGCACCGGGTGGAGCCCGCGGAGGTGGCGCAGGCATTCGAGGACCATCCAGCGGTGGACCGGGCGGTGGTGGTCGCCCGGACCAGGGCCGGCCGGTCCGGTAAGGCCCTGTACGGCTACGTCCTGGCGAACGCACCGGTGACGGCGGACGAGTTGGAGGAGTACGTGGCCTCGCGGCTGCCCGCGTACATGGTGCCCGCCGCCACCGTGGTCGTGCCGGAGCTGCCGTACACGGTGAGCGGGAAGGTGGATGTCCGGGCACTGCCGGACCCGTTCGGCGACGAGCCGGGCACCGCCGAGGACGGCGGGGCCGATCCGAACGCCCCGGTGGATCCCGTGGAGGAGGCGGTGGCCCAGATCTGGGCGCGCACTCTCGGCGTGGAGCGTTCCCGCCTGGACGGCCGCACCGACTTCCATCGGATGGGCGGGGATTCGGTGTCACTCCTGGCGATGCTCGCCGGCGTCTGCCGTGAGGTGCTGGACCCGGGGCAGGAGGACGCCTTCATGGGCGATCTGGCCGGGTTCCTCGGCGAGCCGACGTTGGAGCGGGTGACCGCGCTCATCCAGGAGGCGCTGGCCGAGCGACCTGCGCGCTGAGCGCGGCGGGCGCGGATCCGGCGGTGCCCGGCGCGGGCGGCGCGGGCGGCGCGGGCGGCGCGGGGTCGGTGACCGCAGGCGGTCTTGTGCGCGCGGTCGAGGGGCGGTATCAACTCACCTAGCTGACGGATCGTCAGATTCCTGCCGCTGGGGGTGCCGCCATGCCCGGAGCCGAACCTCGACCCGCCGAACGATCCCGACCCCGCCCCCGACCGGCCCCCGCCGCAGGCGGCCCACCCACACTGGTCGACGCCGTCCTCGCGCAGCGCGGACGGCACCGTCCCGGCCTGGTCGGCGACGGCTTCAGCTACACCCACGACCAGGTGTTCCGGGCCGCCTGCTCCCGCGCGTCCCTGCTCGCGGAGACCCTCGCCCGCGCCGACCCCGCCGCCTGCCCCCATGTCGGCCTGCTGCTCGACAACACTCCCGAGTACGTCCTCTGGCTCCAGGCCTGCGCCCTCGCCGGGGCGACCGCAGTCGGCATCAACCCCACCCGACGCGGCCCCGACCTGCTCCGCGACATCCGGCACACCGACTGCGCCCTGATCGTCACCGAGCAGCGCCGGCTACCGCTGCTGGACGGTCTGGAGCTGCCCATGCCCGTCTGGGTCAGCGACAGCCCCGGCTACGGCGAACTCCTCACCGACCACCGCGACTCCGGACCACCCGCCGTCCTGCCTACTCCCGGCACCCGGATGCTGCTGACTTTCACCTCGGGATCGACCGGCGCACCGAAGGCGGTCATCTGCAGCCAGCAACGACTCGCCCGTGCCGGGGACAAGCTGCGCGAGCAGTTCGCGCTCACCGCCGAGGACACCGGCTACGCCTGCATGCCGCTGTTCCACGGAAACGCCACCATGGCCCTGTGGGCACCGCTGCTCCTGGCCGGCGGCACCGTCGCCCTGCGCCGCAGCTTCTCCGCCACCGCGTTCCTGGCCGACGTCCGCGCCTACGGGGCCGGCTACTTCACCTACGTCGGCCGCGCCGTGTCCTACGTGCTGGCCACCGAGCCGCATCGGGACGACGCCGACAGCCCGCTGCGGCTCGGCTTCGGCACCGAGGCCGGCGCGGTGGACGCCGACCGCTTCGAGCGGCGCTTCGGCTGCCGACTGGTCGAGGGCTACGGCTCCTCGGAGGGCGGCTGCAACCTGCAGCAGGACCCGGCGGCGCCGGCCGGCGCGGTCGGCCGCGCGGGCTCCGGTCCCAACGACGACCTGGCCGTGGTCGACCCCGCGACCGGGGCCGAGCTGCCCCGCTCCCGCTTCGACGCCGCCGGTCGGCTCGTCAACGGGGCCGAGGCCATCGGGGAGCTGGTCAACCGCACAGCGCGGGCCGGCTTCGAGGGCTACTGGCGCAACCCGGTGGCGGCCGCGCAGCGGGTCAGGGACGGCTGGTACTGGACCGGCGACCTGTTCCACCGCGACGAAGAGGGATGGTTCCACTTCGCCGGGCGCAGCGCCGACTGGCTCCGCGTGGACAGCGAGAACCTGTCCGTCGCCGACATCGAGAACATCCTGCTCCGCTGGGGGGCTGCCGAGGCGGTGGCGGTCTACGCCGTCCCCGACCCGGTAGCCGGGGACCAGGTCATGGCGGCCGTCCAGCTCCGGCCCGGATGGGCGGCGCCGCCGCAGGCCGCGACGGAGGGAGCGACGGAGGGGGCGACGGCGACGACGAGGGAGTCGGCGGCGGAGGCGTCACTCGCCGCGTCGCTCGCCGAGTTCCTGGCCTCCCAGCCGGACCTGGGGACCAAGATGCCGCCCCGCTTCGTGCGCTTCGTGCCCCGAATGCCGGCCACCGCCACGCACAAGACCGACAAGACCACCCTGCGCGTCCAGCGCTGGACCACCGAGGACCTCGTCCTGTGGCGGCCCTACGGGCGCGCCGGCGGCGCCCCGCTCGCGTACCGCCCGCTGACCGCCGACGACGTCGGGGCCCTCCACGCCCGGTTCGCCGAACAGGGACGCTCCGAGCTGATCGCGACACCGCCCGACCCGGCGGACGCCCGAGCGGCCGTCCCGGAGGAGATGCTGTAGTAAGGGAGACGCTGTATTGAGGGGTCAGCGCCGGACGTGACCTGCTGACCGACCGCACCCCTGTGGAGGAATCCATGACCACCAGGCTGACCCAGGCCCGCTGGACCCACGTGGCCCTGCCGACCGGTGACCTCGACAAGGCGATCGAGTTCTACACCTCCCTCACCCCGCTCGTGGTCGTCGAGCGGTTCCGGGACGCCGCGGGCGAGAGTGCCTGGCTCTCCAACGACAAGCAGTCGGAAACGCCTATGGTGCTGGTCCTCGTCTCGTTTGACCAGGACAGGGGCGGGCGGCTCGGGCTGCTCACGCCGTTCGCGCACATCGGCATCGAGGTGCCTCGGCGCGGCGACGTCGACGCCCTGGCCGAGCGCGCGCGGGAACGGGGCTGCCTGCACTGGGAGCCCCAGGACGTTCCCGGCCCGGTGGGCTACGTCTGCGCACTGAAGGATCCCGACGGCAACGTCGTCGAGATCTCGCACAACCAGAAGGTGTTCGACACGGTGCGCCGGCTCTGGGCCGTTCCGGACGACTGACGCCCGCCCCGACGCCCGCCCCGACGCCCGCCGTCCCGCGCCGTCAGCCGACGCCGCCGAGGACCGTGGAGACCAGCTGCCGTGCCTCCTCCTGCACGCGGGCGAGGTGGTCGGGCCCCTGGAAGCTCTCCGCGTAGATCTTGTAGACGTCCTCGGTGCCGGACGGGCGGGCGGCGAACCAGGCGCTGTCGGTGCAGACCTTCAACCCGCCGATGGCGGCGTCGTTTCCGGGGGCGCGGGTCAGGACCGCGGTGATCGGCTCGCCGGCCAGCTCGCCCGCGGAGACCTGCTCGGGCGAGAGCGCGGCGAGGGCGGCCTTCTGCTCACGCGTCGCAGGCGCGTCGACGCGGGCGTAGGCGGGTGCGCCGAACCGGTCGGTGAGGGCGGCGTAGTGCTCGGAGGGCGTCCGGCCGGTCACCGCGATGATCTCGGAGGCCAGCAGCGCGAGCAGGATGCCGTCCTTGTCGGTGGTCCACGGGCTGCCGTCGCGGCGCAGGAAGGAGGCCCCGGCGGACTCCTCGCCGCCGAACGCCACATCGCCGGAGATCAGCCCGTCGACGAACCACTTGAAGCCGACGGGCACCTCCACCAGGTCGCGCCCGAGGTCGGCCGCGACCCGGTCGATCATCGAGGAGGAGACCAGCGTCTTCCCGATGCCCGCGGCCTTCGGCCACTCCTCGCGATGGGCGTAGAGGTAGGAGATGGCGACAGCCAGGTAGTGGTTGGGGTTCATCAGGCCCGCGTCGGGCGTGACGATGCCGTGCCGGTCGGCGTCGGCGTCGTTGCCGGTGGCGACCTGGTAGGCGGCGCGCTGCTCGATGAGCGAGGCCATGGCGTAGGGCGAGGAGCAGTCCATCCGGATCTTCCCGTCCCAGTCCAGCGTCATGAACCGCCAGGTGGGGTCGGTCTCGGGGTTGACCACGGTGAGGTCGAGGCGGTGCTCCTCGGCGATGCGGCCCCAGTAGGCGACGGAGGCGCCGCCGAGCGGGTCGGCACCGATCCGCACGCCCGCGGCACGCACCGCCTGCAGGTCCAGGACGTTCGGCAGGTCCGCGACGTAGGAGCCGAGGAAGTCGAACCGCTGGGTGGTCTCGGCGTTCAGGGCGCGGGTGTAGGGCATCCGCCTGACCTCCGCGAGGCCCTTCTCGATCAGCTCGTTGGCGCGGTCCTGGATCCAGGAGGTCGCCTCCGAGCCGGCGGGGCCGCCGTGCGGGGGGTTGTACTTGAATCCGCCGTCGGCGGGCGGGTTGTGCGAGGGCGTGACCACGATGCCGTCGGCGAGACCCGAGGTGCGGCCGCGGTTGCGGGAGAGGATGGCGTGCGAGACGGCAGGGGTGGGCGTCCAGCCGTCCTGGGCGTCGATCAGGACGGTGACACCGTTCGCGGCGAGGACCTCCAGCGCGGTCGCCCGGGCCGGCTCGGACAGCGCATGGGGGTCGATGCCGAGGAACAGCGGCCCGGTGGTGCCCTGCCTCGCGCGGTAGTCGCAGATCGCCTGGGAGGTGGCGGCGATGTGTGCCTCGTTGAAGGCCGTGGCGAGCGAGGAGCCCCGGTGGCCGGAGGTGCCGAAGGCGACCCGCTGTCCGGGATCGGAGAGGTCCGGCGTCAGCGTGTAGTACGCCGTCACCAGCCGGGCCACGTCCACCAGGTCCTTCGGCTGCGCCGGCTGGCCGGCACGCTCGTGCACCATCGTCACTCCTCAGTCTTCGTCGTCCGGTCGGCGGAACCCTGGTGAGCGGCCGCCCCTGCGATCCATTCCCCGAGAACTGCCCCTTGACCGTGTTGCCGCAGCTGGATTGCTCACACCCGGTCCACCGTAGGTCACAGCGCTTCCCGGGACGAAGGCGGTTCCCCCACGGCTGGCGGCAGAGCCCGCTACGCGAACTGACGCCGCGGAGGTTTCCCGCGGCGTCACCTGTGGTCGGCGGCTCGGCTCCGCCGAGCAGCTCAGCAGATCCGGGGAAGCAACTCGCCGATCGGCAGGTCGACCACGCGCGTGCCGCCGAGCCCGGTCCTGGCGACCACCATGCCGGGGTGCTCCTGGACGGCTTCGCCGATCACGCACGCGTCCGCGCCCAGCGGATGGGAGCGCATCGCGGCGAGTACCGCGTCCGCGTGCTCGCGCGGCACGAACCCGACGAGCTTTCCCTCGTTGGCCACGTACATGGGGTCGAGCCCGAGGATGGCGCAGGCGTTCGCCACGGGCTGCGGGACAGGGATGCTGCGTTCGTGGACGACGACGCCGGCACCGGAGGCCACCGCGATCTCGTTGAGAGCGGCGGCCAGGCCGCCGCGGGTGGGGTCGCGCAGGACGTGCAGATCGGGGGTGACGGCCAGCATGGCGTCCACCAGGCCGCCCAGGGCCGCGCAGTCGCTCTCGACCTCGACCTCGAACTCCAGGCCCTCGCGGACGCTCATGACGGCGACGCCGTGGACGCCGATCGCACCGCTGACGATCACGACGTCGCCGGGGACGACCCGCTGCGGGCGCAGGTCCACTCCGGCGGGGATCAGGCCGATGCCGGCGGTGTTGATGAAGACGCCGTCACCGTGTCCGGCCTCGACCACCTTGGTGTCCCCGGTCGCCACCTCAACGCCGGCGGCCCGCGCGGCGGCGCCCAGCGCTTCGGCGACCCGGGCGAGGACCGACATCTCGACGCCCTCCTCCAGGATGAAGCCGCAGGACAGGTAGGCGGCCCTGGCGCCGCTCATGGCGAGGTCGTTGACGGTGCCGTTGACGGCGAGATCGCCGATGCTGCCGCCGGGGAAGAACAGCGGCCGGACCACGAAGGAGTCGGTGGAGAAGGCCAGCCGGGCTCCGCCCAGTGAGACCACCGCGGCGTCGCCGAGTTGGGACAGCACCTCGCCGCCGAAGGCGGGCGCGAAGATGTGCTGAACGAGTTCGGCGGACATCGCGCCCCCGCCGCCGTGGCCCATGACCACGCGGGGCTGGTCGCGCAGGGGGGCCGGGCAGGTCCATGCCGCCAGGTCCGGTGCCGGGTCCAGCGCCGGGTCCGGCGCCGGCCCCGGTGCCAGGTCCAGCGAGAGCGCGAGGTCGCGTGCGGCGGGAGCCACGGCATGGGGGGACGCTTCGGTGATCTCAGGCAACGGGGCTCGCCTCCAGGCGTGCGGGGGCGACATCGAGCCGCCGGTACAGGTAGTACGCCGCGCACGCGCCCTCGCTGGAGACCATCGTGGCGCCGAGCGGGTTGCGCGGGGTGCAGGTGGTGCCGAACGCCTCGCACTCGTGCGGCTTGAGCAGGCCCTGCAGAACCTCGCCGCTGCGGCACGCGGCAGGCTCCAGCGTCCGGATGCCGGTCACCGAGAATCGGTGCTCGGCGTCGAACTCGCGGTACCGGGGCGACAGCTGCCAGCCGCTGTCGGGAATCACGCCGATGCCGCGCCAGGCCCGGTCGGTGACCTCGAAGACGTCCTCCAGCATGGCCTTGGCCGCGGGATTGCCCTCCGGCCGGACGGCGCGCGGGTAGGCGTTGTCCACGGTGTGCTCGCCGCGCTCCAGTTGCTGCACCGCCCGACGGACGCCTTCCAGGATGTCCAGCGGTTCGAATCCGGTCACCACGATGGGAACCCGGTGTCGGTCCGCCAGTTCGGGGTACTCGCTGGTGCCCATCACACTGCACACGTGACCGGCGGCCAGGAACGCCTGCACCCGGCAGCTCGGGGAGCGCATGATGGCCTCGATCGCCGGAGGCACCCGCACATGCGACACCAGCAGGCTGAAGTTCGCGATGCCGAGCCTGCGGGCCTGGTAGACCGTCATCGCGTTGGGCGGGGCGGTGGTCTCGAATCCGATGCCGAAGAACACCACCTGCTTCTGCGGGTTCTGCTGGGCGATCCGCAGCGCGTCGAGCGGGGAGTACACGACCCGGACGTCGCCACCCTCGCTGCGGACCCGGAACAGATCGCGGCCGGTGCCGGGGACGCGGAGCATGTCGCCGAAGGAGCAGAAGATCACCCCCGGACGGGAGGCGATCTCCAATGCTTTGTCGATCACCTCCAGCGGGGTGACGCAGACCGGGCAGCCGGGGCCGTGGATCAACTCCACCTCGTCCGGCAGCAGTTGGTCGATCCCGTGCCGGATGATGGTGTGGGTCTGGCCCCCGCAGACCTCCATCAGTGCCCAGGGCCTGGTCACGGTGGCGTGGATCTCGTCCAGCAGGCGCCGGGCCAGCTCAGGGTCCTGGAACTCCTCGATGTACTTCACTGCTTCGCCTCCGGTGCGGTGTCGCCGTCCTCGGTCCACGGGTAGCCGTTGTCTCGCGCGGCCAGTTCCCAGGGGTCGCCGAACTCCTCCTGAAGCATTCCGAGGGTGGCGAACAGCTCGAGAGTCTGCCGGGCCGACTCCTCGTCGAGGCGCTGCAGGGCGAACCCCACGTGCACGATGGCGTACTCGCCGACCCGCAGGTCCGGCAGGTACTCCAGGCACACCTCCTTGACCACTCCGCCGAAGTCGACGGTGGCCATCCGGGTGCCGTCCCGTTCCTCGATCTCCAGTACTTTGCCGGGTACCGCCAGGCACATGTGACTCTCCTCAACTGTGGGTGGGTTCCGTGCGTTCGGCTCAGCTCAGGCGTCTCTCAGGTCGCGGGTGGTCCCACCGTCCGTCCGGCGACCATGAGCTGACCGAGTGCCAGACCTCCGTCGTTCGGCGGGATGTGACGGTGGCGCAGGACGGTGAAGCCGTCCCGGCGCAGGGCGGAGGCGCAGGATGCCGAAAGCAGGGTGTTCGCGAACACGCCTCCGGTCAGCGCGACGGTCTCCAGTCCGTGCTGCTCGCGGGCGGCAACGCAGATCCGGAGGACGAGTAGGGCCACGGCCGCGTGGAAGCGGGCCGCGATCACGGCCTTGCCGGTGCCCGCACGCACATCGGCGACGACCGCCGCCAGCACCGGCGCCGGGTCGGCGATCAGTGCCGCGGAGGGGTCGTCCTGTGGTCGGGGCCGGAGCGCGAAGGCGTAGCCGGGCCCTTCGTCGTCCGCGGCCTGCAGTGCGGCGGCTTCGAGTTCGATCGCGGCCTGGGCTTCGTACCCGGCGAGGTGGCACACGCCGGCGAGTGAGGAGACCGCGTCGAAGAGGCGCCCCATGCTGGACGTGGGAACGCAGTTGAGGTCCCGCTCCAACTGGCGTGCGAGCAGCCGCCGTTCGTCCTGCGGGCAGGCTACGGTGCAGGGCAGGTCCGGCGTCCAGGCGAGGCCGGCCGCGCTCAGGTGGGCCAGGGCCATGCGGTAGGGGCGCTGCACGGCGACATCGCCACCGGGCAGCGGTACGTAGGCCAGGTGGGCGAACCGCCGGTATCCGTCGTAGTCCGCCAGCAGGGTCTCTCCGCCCCAGACGGCTCCGTCGTCCCCGTAGCCTGTGCCGTCGAAGGCGATGCCGATCACCTGCAGGCTGCCGTCCAGGCCGTGTTCGGCCATCGCTGCTGCCACGTGGGCGTGGTGGTGTTGCACCCGCACCAGGGGCCTCCCGGCGCGATGGCGCTCGGCCCACTGGCCGGACCGGTAGCGCGGGTGGCGGTCGGCGGAGAGAAGTTCGGGGCGCACCCCCGTGGTCGACTCGAGCTGCTCCTCGGCGCGTTCGAAGGCGTGCTGAGTGGCCAGGTCGTCCATGTCCCCGATGTGAGCGGAGAGCCAGGCGTGTCGCCCCTCGCCGAGGCAGAAGGCGTTCTTGAGATCTCCCCCCACCGCGAGCGCCGGCCGGACCGGAAGCGGCAGTGTGACCGGGAGCGGGGCGTAACCGCGCGAGCGGCGCAGCGTCAAGGGGGCGCCGTCGCAGACGCGCACCACTGAGTCGTCGCAGGGCACATGGATCGGGCGGTCGTGGGTGAGCCACGCGTCGGCGAGGTGCTCCAGCCGGTCGAGCGCCTCGGTGTCGTCCGTGACGATCGGTTCGCCGGAGAGGTTTCCGCTGGTCATCACGAGGAGGCGGGGGCCCGCCGGATCACCGGGGAGGCCGAGCAGGAGGTGGTGCAGCGGCGTGTAGGGGAGCATGAAGCCGAGGTCGGGGCTGCCCGGGGCGACGTCGGCTGCGAGTGACGCCGTGTCAGGATGCCTGCGCAGCAGGACGATCGGTCGGACCTGGCCGGTGAGCAGGGTGCGTTCTTCGGCGCCGACGTGCGCGAGGCGCTGGATGTCGGCGAGGTCGCGCGCCATCAGCGCGAACGGTTTGTCGCCACGGGCCTTGCGCTGCCGCAGCAGCGCGACCGCGGTCGGGTTGGTCGCGTCGCAGGCCAGGTGGTAGCCGCCGATGCCCTTGACGGCGAGGATCGAACCGGCGGCGATGAGTCCGCGTGCCGCCGCGACCGGGTCGCGGCTCGGCCCCGGTTCGGGCCGCGGTGGGGAACCGGGGTGGGCGAGGAGAAGGCGCAGGCGCGGACCGCAGGCGTGGCAGGCGACGGGTTGGGCGTGGAAGCGCCGGTCGGCCGGATCGGTGTACTCCCGCGAGCAGTCGGAGCACATCGGGAAGCGCGCCATCGTGGTGTGGTCCCGGTCGTAGGGAAGGCCGGTCACGATGGTGAAGCGCGGTCCGCAGTTGGTGCAGGTGATGAACGGGTGCCGGTACCGGCGGTCGGCGGGGTCGGCGAGTTCGGCGAGGCACGCACCGCAGGTCGCTACGTCCGGCGAGACGAGCGTGGCGGCCGGTCCGCCGCCACTGGAGGCGAGGATCGCGAAGCCGGACCCTCCGGCGGCGTCCACCGGGTGATGGTCGACGGACTCCACCAGCGCGAGCGGCGGCGCGTCGTCGGCGATGCGGGTGCAGAAGAGGGCGACGGCGCTCGGTGTGCCCTCGACTTCCGCGACGACGCCCTCGGCGGTGTTGGTCACATGCCCGACGAGGCCGAGGCCGGTGGCCAGCGTATATACGAAGGGCCTGAAGCCCACGCCCTGGACGACTCCTCGGACGACGACCCTGCGCCGCTGCACCACCGTGTCGGCGACGACGGTGTCAGCGAGGACCGCGGCGGCGAGGACCGCGCCCGTACCGGGGTGGCCGGTCACGGGCGCTGCTGCGGCGCAGGTGCCGGCGCAGAGGCGTGCTGGTGGTCGCGCTGCGGGTCGTGCGCGTGGTCGTGGACGTGGGTGCGACCGCGGTCGTCGTCGTGGTGGTGGTCCTGGTGCTGCCGGGTCATCACCGGGCTGTGTACGGGAGCGCCGTCCGCGACGGCGAGCGCCCGCTCGAGCAGGGCACCGGATCCGGTTCCGTTCCTGGCGGAGGTCAGCAGCACCTCGACGCCGGGGTTGACCTGCTCGACGTGCCTGCGGAACGCCGCCTCGTCGAAGTCGACGGCGCCGGCGATGTCGGTCTTGGTCACCACCACCAGGTTGGCCAGGCCGAACGCAGTGGGGTACTTGAGCGGCTTGTCCTCGCCCTCGGTCACCGAGGCGAGTGCGACCCGGAGGGACTCGCCGAGGTCGTACGAGGCGGGACAGACCAGGTTGCCAACGTTCTCGACGAACAGCAGCCGGGTGTCGTCGGGCAACCACCCGTCGAGATGACCGCCGAGCATTCCGGCTTCCAGGTGGCAGAGTCCGTCGGTGAGCACCTGCTTGACCGGGACTCCGGAACGGGCCAGGCGTACCGCGTCGTTCTCGGTCGCCAGGTCGGCGGTCAGTGCGGCGACCGGGACCCCGCGCCTGCGGGCGACTACCAGTTCCTGTTCGAGCAGGGCCGTCTTCCCGCTGCCCGGACTGGAGAGCAGGTTGATCACGATGGTGCCCCGGGCTGCGAGCCCGGCTCGCAACCGGTGGGCGCAGGCGTCGTTCTTGGCGAGTACCGCCTGCTGCAGGTCGACCACACGGCACATGGTTCAGCGCTCCTCGTGGATCGGTTCGCGGATGGGTGCGCGCGTCGGGTCGTCCTCCCACTGCACGCTGACGATCTGCAGTTCACGGCCCGAGAGCAGTTCGGTGGTGGCCGCGCCGCACACCGGGCAGCACAGATCCGGGGGCATGCCCACGGCCCATTCGCCGGAGCACGGCTCGCATCGGGCACGGGCCGGCACGGCCTCGGTGACCAGTTCGGCCCCTTCCAGCACCGTTCCGGCGCAGGCCAGGTTGAAGCAGAAGGCGAGTGAGTCAGGGACGACGCCGGCGAGTTCACCCACCCGCAGCCGGACGCACCGCACGGCCGAGGCTCCTGCGGCCTCGGCCGCCTCCTCCACCTGGCCGATGACGGCCAGTGCGATGGACATCTCGTGCATCGGTCTCTTCCTGACGCGCCGGTCCGCTCGGCTTCATTACAGGTCGGTGCTGAGGTGATTGCGGACTGCCACGCCGCCGCGCCGTGCCACGGGTAACCCGTTCGGTACAGTGCCGGATCTGCGCGGTGCAGGGCCGGCGGGTCTCACATGCAGCGCATCCGGAGATAGCGCTTGACGTCGGGCAGGATCTGCGACACGACGGCGCCGATCACAGCCGCAGCCGCGCCGATGGCGATGAGTTTCTTCACGGTGACGTGTTCCTCTCCTCAGTACGTGGCCGGTCCGGCCACGGCACGCGGTTCTGGCTCGCCCGCAGGTCCGCCCTGGTGATCGTCCTCGAGCAGGCGCAGGAGCACCCGCACGGCCTGCGGCACCGCGTCGGCGACCGGGCCGCTGAGCCCGATGCCCTCCTCGACCGAGGCCGGCTCGCAGCCGAGCACCAGGGTCCGGCGGGGCGGCGTGCCTCCGGTGCCCGCGCACAGGGTGGCCAGCAGCGCGAGTACGGCGTCCGGGGACATCCGGTGACCGTCGAGCAAGGGGCCGTGCGACTCGACGCCACGGCGTTCGCCGACGTCGATCAGGTACAACGTGCCCGGCAGGCCCCCGCGAGCGGTGGCGTCGACCAGGATGAACGTGTCGTACCCGTCGAGCAGCTGGTAGGCGAGGTGGACGCCGCGCACGCCGATGTCCACCGCTTCGACGTGCGCGGGGAGTGTTTCGGCGGTCAGCCGTCGCACGGTCTCGACGCCGAAGCCGTCGTCGCCGAGGAAGATGTTGCCGGCTCCGGCCACCAGGGTCCGTGGGGGCTTCCGCGCGGTGGGGTTCACGCGTCCTCCAGGGGGGCTACCTCATCGGGCTGGAAGTAGAGGAACCGACCCTGCTCGCGCCTGATGTCGGCGCCAGGGTCCCCCTCGACGGTCACCGCGAGGTGGACGCCGCCGTCGACGTCCTGCAGCACCGCTTCGACCAGGGCGTTGCGACCGTGCAGGAAGAGGTCCTGCGCGTCGGTGCGCCGCAGACCGGGGCGCAGAACGACGCGGCTGCCCGCGCCCACTGACCGTCCGTCGACCACGATCCGGTCGCGGGCCGGGTCGACGCCGCGGTCACCGGCCGGGTCCCACCACGGGGTCTCGGGCTGGAACGTGCCGAACGGGTCCGGGAATTCGCCGCCCGTCGACGGATGGGAGTCGGCCGGGGCCGGTTCGGTGACCTCCCGCAGCGCCCGGACGGCGCCGTGCAGGCGCTCCAGGACCTCGGGGGGCATCGAGTCGGCGAGGTCGATCACCGCGGCGGCCCGCGCGTCGGTTCCACGGGCCTCCCGTTTCTCCTGGTCGGTGAGGGCTGCGGTGCGCAGCGCCAGGATCTCGTCGATCTCGGTGGCGTCGTAGAGGGCTCCCGGGCTCTCCGGCGCGATGGCGGGGTGGTCCTCCAGGATGATCGGAGAGGACAACACCACGTCGGGGCGCCCTGCGTCGCCTGCCAGTACCGGCCAGGTGTGCAGGTTCTCGCAGGTCGCGGCGGCGCCCTTGGCCCACTCGGGCGGGTCGGCCATGGAGAGGAAGGATCCGGCGCTCAGGCCCAGCATCAGATGCGCCGAGACCAGCGAGCGCGGGAGGGCCGCCTCGCGGTCGGCGTCGGCGTGCTGCGGTACCCAGTCGCTGGTGTTCTCCACCACTGCGGTCAGCCTCTGCACGGCGTAGGGGCCGGGCACATCGGCGCCGGCCAGCCGGACCTCTCCGCGCACGGCCTCACGGCGCCGCACGAGCCGTCCGACGGGCTGCCCGGCTTCGTCGCGCACCACCTCGGTCTCCTTCTGGGCCGGCAGGCTGAAGGGCAGCACCCGGCCCGCGCCGCCCAGGTCGGCGACGGGTACGGCCATGTGGACGCGCTCCTCGACGCCCTCGTCCCAGGGCGTCAGGACCCGGTCGGCGAGGTTCAGTTCGGCGACGGTCTCGTAGCCTCCGCCGGGTCGGGCCCGCTGGACGGTGCGCCGCTGGGCGTGCAGGAAGCGCAGTTCCACGAAGAGCGTCGCGCCCTGCCGGGGCTCCATCAGGCACTGGGTGCGCTGGAAGGAGTGTTCGCCGCTGTCCGCTCCCCAGCCGGGCGGCACCAGGACGCCGAACTGCCAGCGGAGCCGGTTCTTCGCCGCCGAGGCGCGGTACGGGTAGAGCACGTAGCCCTCGAAGAGGACGGCGTCGGCAACCTGCCGGGCGGCGGCGAACCGGGTCTCGATCTCGGCGGTGAGCGCGGCGGTCGTCACGGGACCGTCCTCTCGGCGGCGCCGGAGAGCGCGGGAGCCGGTCGCGCGGGCACCTCGGTGCCCGATCTGTCCAGCAGCGCCTGCACTGTCGCCTCCCAGGAGGGCAGTGCCTGCTTCGAGCGGAAGGCGAGCAGGGCGTCCATGGTGTCGCGCGGCAGCCGGAGCCATCCGCAGCCCGGGAAGTGCTGCTCGATCATCTCCCGCCAGACTGCCACGGGCATTCGGTAGGACGCTTCCCGGTCCCAGGGCACCGGTTCGACGTTGAAGCCGCCGGCGCCGGTGAATGCCGTTCCGGAGAAGAGCAGCAGCAGCGGTGCCTCGCCCTCTTCGAGGGCGTGGAAGTACCGGGTCGGGGCCAGGTCGAGGTCGTAGCTGCAGGGCACCGGGAGATCGACCTCGGTTTCCCCGGTGAAGCCGGGGACCATCAGCGAGACCTGCGCGAACTGGACCGGCAGCAGGGTGCTGCCCCAGCGCGGGCGCTCGCCGAAGAGGTCCGCCAGGCCGTCACCCTCGGACGCCTGGTATCCGCGCCGGGCCGGCTCGATCCGGAGCTGGCAGCGCAGGGCGACGGCGTGCACCCGGACGTCCGGCGTGGCGGTGATGCGCAGCCGGAAGACCAGGGTGGGTCCGGCCGCGTAGCGGTCGGCGCGTACCCCGGTGCAGGCGAAGGAGAACTCGGTCACGGCCGCTCCTCTGCGCGCGGCTGTCCGGCCCGCGAGGAGACATGGGCGAAGAAGGCCTCCAGGTCCGCCCGCGCCTCGGCTCCCCCGTCGAAGCCCTGCCAGCGCAGGCGCATCCGCCCGACCAGTTCGTAGCAGACGTCGATCGGCACCAGGAAGCACTCGTACCGGTCCCCGGACCGGCGCAGCAGGAGGGCCTCCACGTCGGGTTCGAGGAGCTCGGCCAGGCGGGTGCCGCCCAGGACGGATTGCCAGGTCGACGGGTCCAGCTCGCTCTCGGTCGCGCCGGCCGGACTCGGGTAGAGCGCGACCAGCCGGTCCAGGGCGGCGTTGCGGAAGAAGAACGTGACGCTGACCGGGATCTGGAGGAGGTTCCAGGCGGTCTCGTCCAGGGCGTGGTCGGGGTCGCTGAGGTACCGGGTCGGGACGGTCCTGAACCGGCCCCCGGCGGCGCCGCGCTGTTCGAACAGCAGGGCGCAGGCGGTGCAGGCGCAGGCCAGCGAGCGCTTCTCGGTGTCGACCAGGTGCCGGTGCCCGGCCTCGGCCACCGGCACTCCGCACAGTTCGCAGCGTTCCTGCTGCTCGGACGGCCGGGCCGTGAACCGGCGCAGTCCAGCCGGCGCCGCGGCGGGGGTAGCCGGCGGAGGCCATGCCTGACGGGTGCTCATGAGGCCGTCGCCGGCGCGAGCCCGGGGCGGGTCGAGATCTGCAGCAGCACCGGTTCCTTGGCGGCGCCGGCCGGCTCCAGTTCCACCGAGGTCACCTCCGAGGCGAAGCACGCCAGGGCGTCCTCGACGGTCTGCCGGGCCGCCGCGTTGGTGCTGGGGCAGCCGCAGCCGCCGGTGCTGGTCGACCGGAGCCGCAGGGTGCCGCTCGCTTCGTCGAATCCGGTCAGCTCGACCGGGCGACCCGGAAGGCTGTCCAGGGCGCGGGCGACTCTGGTCGCGGTGTCCTCGGGGTGAAGGTCGTGCAGGACCAGCAGACCGGAGACCAGCTCGTCGCGCAGCAGCCGGTCCAGCGCCGCCCCGCCGGGAGACCGGGCCGCCTCCGCGTCGAGCAGGTCGACCACCCGGGCGAGCCCGGCGCCGTAGAAGTCCATGAGCGTGCGCACCAGCTCCTCGGCGGCGGCGCACACCTCGCGGTCGCCGGTGGCCGCGAGGCGGTCGAGGACCTCCTCGACCCGTCGGCCGGCCAGTTCGGCGTTCGCCGCCCGCGCCGGGGCGCCCGCCGGAGGCGCCCCGGCCGACCGGGTGTCCGCGGCGGCGCTCATCCGCCCATGCCGCTCAGCCCGGTGGGCACGTGCATCTGCTTGACCGTCTTGCCGCCGCCGACGTACATGTGCACGCCGCAGGGCAGGCAGGGGTCGAAGCTGCGCACGGCGCGCATGATGTCGATGCCCTTGAAGTTCTCCGGGGTGTTCTCCTCGAAGATCGGCGTGTTCTGCACGGCGTCCTCGTAGGGTCCCGGCGTCCCGTAGGTGTCGCGGGTGCTGGCGTTCCAGGGGGTCGGCGGGTAGGGGTGGTAGTTGGCGATCTTGCCGTCCCTGATCACCATGTGGTGCGACAGGACGCCGCGGACGGCCTCGGTGAAGCCCACGCCCAGGCCCTCGTCCGGGACCTCGAACTTCTCCCAGGTCTGGGTGCGTCCGGCGCGGACCTCCGCGAGCCCCTTCTCGGCGAAGTGCAGGGCGACCGCGGCGGAGTACGCCTGGAAGTACGTGCGGGCGCGGTTGCGCTCCAGCGCGTTGCTCCACTGGGGGATCTTCCACTCGAAGGTGGTCTCCGGCTTGGTCATGGTTCGCGGCAGGTTGATGACCACGCTGTGGCCGGTCGCCTTGACGTAGTCGATGTCGACGAGGCCGGAGAGCGCGGTGGACCAGAGTCGGGCGATCGGGCCGCCGCCGGTGTCCAGCGCCAGGTAGTCCTTGCCGTCGAACCAGCGCGGGGACATCACCCAGCTGTACTTGTCGCTGAAGTCACGCTTCTGCGGGGCGGGGATGGTGTGCTGGTTCCACGGGTGCCGCGGGTCGACGGCGTTGCCGAGCGGGTCGTGGGTGACGAACTGCTCCTTCCCCTCCCAGTCCTGGTAGTACGAGCTGCCCAGCAGGATCCGGATGCCCAGGTTGATCTCGGTGAGGTCGTTGGTGACGAGCTTGCCGTCCACGATGATGCCCGGGGTGACGAACATCCGCCGCCCCCAGTCCGTCATGTTCCGGTAGGTGAAGTCGCAGTACTCGGGGTCGTTGAGGGCTCCCCAGCAACCGAGCAGCACGCGTCGGCGGCCCACCTCCTCGTAGCCCGGGAGCGCCTCGTAGAAGAAGTCGAACAGGTCGTCATGGAGCGGGACGACGCGCTTCATGAACTCCACGTAGCGCATCAGCCGGCTGAGGTAGTCGGTGAAGAGCTGGACGGAGGCGATGGTGCCGACGCCGCCGGGGTAGAGCGTGGAGGGGTGCACATGGCGCCCCTCCATCAGGCAGAACATCTCCCTGGTGTAGCGGCTGACCTGGAGGGCCTCGCGGTAGAACTCGCCCTCGATCGGGTTCAGCGACCGCATGATGTCGGCGATGGTGCGGTAGCCGTGCTCGCCGGCGTGCGGCGCGGGGGTGCGTTCGGCCAGTTCCAGGACGCCGGGGTTCGTCTCCCGGACCATCCGCTCGCAGTAGTCGACCCCGACCAGGTTCTCCTGGAAGATGTTGTGGTCGAACATGTACTCGGCGGACTCGCCCAGGTTGATGATCCACTCACCGAGGTGCGGCGGCTTCACCCCGTACGCCATGTTCTGCGCGTACACCGAGCAGGTCGCGTGGTTGTCACCGCAGATCCCGCAGATGCGGCTGGTGATGAAGTGCGCGTCGCGGGGGTCCTTGCCCCGCATGAACACGCTGTAGCCGCGGAACACCGACGAGGTGCTGTAGCACTCGGCGACCCGCTTCTGTTTGAAGTCGATCTTCGTGTGAATGCCGAGGCTGCCCACGATCCGGGTGATCGGATCCCAGGACATCTCCACCAGGCCGCTGCCGTCGCCGGCCGCCTTCGTCGTCGGTGCCATCGTTTCTGCCGTGCCCTTCTTCGGTGCGGGAGGTCTACGTACGCGGGGACGGGGAACGCCGGTCGCGCCCCTGTCGGATGCTCACCACGGCGGCTGGTAGCCGGTGCTGAGCTTCTCCCCCCGACGGCGCCACTTGGGCTCCTTGTCCACGGTCTTCGCGGTGACCGACCGCAGCCTGCGGATCACCGACCCGTACGCGGCGCTGGCTGTGCTGGACACCTTGCCGCCGGGAGGCTCGTCCATGAACGGCATGAACTTGTCCGGGAAGCCGGGCATCGTGCAGGCGATGCAGATGCCGCCGACGTTGGGGCAGCCGCCGATGCCGTTCATCCAACCGCGCTTGGGCACGTTGCACTTCACCACCGGGCCCCAGCAGCCGAGCTTGACCAGGCATTTGGGCGAGTCGTAGGTGGTGGCGAACTGCCCCTGCTCGTAGTAGCCGGCCCGGTCGCAGCCCTCGTGCACCGTGGCGCCGAACAGCCAGGTCGGGCGGAGGTGCTCGTCCAGCGGGATCATCGGTGCGGCGCCCGTCGCCTGGTAGAGCAGGTACACCAGCGTCTCGGAGAAGTTGTCCGGCTGGATCGGGCAGCCCGGGACGCAGACGATCGGGATGCCGGCCTTGGACTTCCAGTCCCAGCCGAGGTAGTCGGGTACGCCCATCGCTCCGGTCGGGTTCCCCGCCATCGCGTGGATGCCGCCGTAGGTGGCGCAGGTGCCGATGGCGACGACTGCCAGGGCCTTGGGAGCGAGCCGGTCGATCCACTCGCTGGTGGTGATCGGCTGGCCGGTCTCGGGATCGTCACCGAACCCGCACCAGTAGCCCTCGGGCTTGATCGCCTCGTTGGGGATCGACCCCTCGATCACCAGGACGAACGGGTCGATCTCGCCCCGTTCCCCCTTGAAGAACCACTCGATGAAGGTGTCCGCTCCCTGGACCGGACCGCACTCGAAGTCGATCAGCGGCCAGTGAACGGCGATCTTGGGAAGGCCGGGCAGCACGCTGAGTGCGATCTCCTCGATGCTCGGCTGGGTCGCGGCGGTCAGTGAGACCGAATCGCCGTCACAGCTCAGCCCGGCGTTGATCCAGAGAATGTGGATCGGGGACTCTTCCTCGGCGGACTTCCCTGCCGGGGACGAGGTTCCGGCCTTGACCGGAGACGGTGCGTTCATGGGGATTCCTCCTCGGGGAGGTGAGCGACAAGGCCCGCATGTCCGCCACCAGCCTGCGGGCGGTCCGGAGCCGGCGCGACACGGCGCGGCCAATCCGGTGACGCCCTCCCTTGCACCTGCCAAGGGCGATCCGTTACGGCGTCGTCCCGCGCATCCGGGTTCTGGCCGCCTTGAGATGCGGTCCCTCGCGGAGCGCGCCGGGCAGCAGTACGAGACCGGACCGCCAGGCGCGGGCCGACAGCGTGGCGGCGAGGTCCGCGCCCGGCGGGGTGGGCAGGCCGTACATCCGGCGGGCCCAGGACGGCAGCATCCCCATCGCCGTGCAGGACAGGCCGGTCCAGGTGGGGCGCGCCGGCGTGAGCAGGGCGACCCAGCCGGGCAGCGGCGGCAGCAGCGCGAACCGGGCGGCCTCCCGGGCAGCCGGGCCGACCTGCAACTGGGGCCGTACGTCCCGGAAGTAGGCCGCCAGCTCGCCGGTGCTACCTGGTACGGCCGTGGTCCGGGGTACGCCGAGACGCCGGACGACCGTCTGTTGCTCCGTCACATAACGGTCGGCTTCGGCCGACGTGAGGCGCAGCCCGGCCCGCCGGGTCACGTCGAGGAAGGAGTCGACCTCACAGCAGTGCACCCAGAGCAGCAGCGCGGGCTCCTCGGCGCTGTAGGCGGCCCCGGTGTGCGGGTCGGTGCCGCGCACCCAGCGGTGGACGGCCCGAACGCGGGCGATGGCCGCCTCGGCTTCGGCCGTCGTCCCGTAGGTGACGGCGCCCAGGTACTCGGCGGTGCGGCGGAGCCGGCCCCAGGGGTCCTGCCGGAACGCGGAGTGCTCGGCCACCCCGGCCATCGCCAGCGGGTGGAGCGCCTGCAGCAGCAACGCGCGGATCCCGGCCAGCAGCATCGTCGGGTCCGCATGAACGCGCCAGGTCACCGAGTCGGGACCGAACAGGCCGAGGTCGAGGCCGTCGGGAACAGGAGCGCGACCGACCCGGGGTTTCATCGGGTCTGCGTCGGACAGCTCCGTTGCGACGGACACCGCTCACCTCCGTGGACGACAGCGCGTACGCGACTGTGCCTCCGATCGTCCGCCTCCGCGCACCGCCCTGGCAAGACACCTCTGGCGGAGCGGACGGGCGTACGTACCGAGATCCCGGCGAGCGAGCCGCGCAGACGCGTGGGCAGAACGAGGTGAACCACGGGTCGCTGCTCCGTCCGGCGGCCCTGGCGGGGGCCTGCTGAGCATGCGGATGGTTCCGGCCCGCCGCACCCTGGAGCTATGACCAGCAGCAGTTCGACCAGCAGAAGTTCCGGAAGCAGCAGTTCCGGAAGCAGAGCGGCAGCGCCGAGGGTAGTCGTCGGGCCGGTGGCGGTGGAGACCGAGGACCGGTACCGGCCGGTCACCGCGTGGAAGACCTCGGGTCCTCTCTCGTTCGCCGCCCGCTCGGTCGAGGATCTGGAGCGCGAGCTCGGATTCCTCGGCGTCACCGTCGACCTGGACGACTCGGCCGAGGTCGAGTGGCGTGGCGGAGGCAAGGACCACTGGTGAGGTCAGGGGGCCGTGGTGGGGTCCCAGCCGGTGGCGAGGTTCTCGTCGAGCGCGTCCAGGGTCGCCATCTCGGCGTCGGTCAGAGCGAAGTCGAAGACGTCGGCGTTGGCCGCGATGCGCTCCGCGCGGGTGGACTTCGGCAGCACGACCACTCCCTTCTGCAGCGCCCAGCGGATCAGCACCTGCGCGGTGCTGCGGCCGTGCGCGCCGGCGATCCGGACCAGCGGCGGGTCCGCCAGCTTCAGGCCCTTGGTGAGCGGGCTGTACGCCTCGACCTGGATGCCGTTGGCCCGGCAGAGCTCGATGGTGTCGAGGCGGGAGCGGTAGTTGTAGGGGCTCAGCTCGATCTGGTTGACCGCCGGAACGTGGTTGGCGCTACGCAGTAGTTCCTCCAGATGGCGCGGCATGTAGTTGCTCACGCCGATCGCCTTCGCCCGGCCTGACTCCAGCAGGTGCTCCATCGCCCGCCAGGTCTCCGGCCGCAGCGCGGGAACCGGCCAGTGCACGAGGTAGAGGTCGACGTGGTCGACGTCGAGGAGGCGCCGACTGCGCTCGAAGGCGGCCAGGGCCCGCTCGTAGCCGTGGTCCGCGTTCCAGAGCTTCGTGGTGAGGAAGACCTGGTCGCGGTCCACGACACCGGAGCGCAGCGCGCGGCCGACGTCGGCCTCGTTGCCGTACACGGCCGCCGTGTCGATGTGCCGGTAGCCGGCCTTCAGGGCGGCGGTGACGGCCGTCTGGGTGGCCCCGCCGGCGGGGGCGCGGAAGACGCCCAGCCCCAGCACGGGGATGCGGGTGTCGCCGCGCAGCGGGAGGGTGGCACCCGGTCCGTCCGGCACCGTGTGCTGTTCGATGGAGGTCATCTCGCTGCTCTTCTCTGCCGTTGAGGGGGCACGGAGCTCTCCCGGGCCGATGCCATTCCACGCCCCGTGCGCCCGGGTCGCGGGAGCGCGCACAGCCACGCACTCTACCGACCACCCTGGTCCGCGGGTTGTGCAACATCAGGTAGTCCGCGATCCATTCTCTGACGAGCGGTCCCTGACGGGCATTCACTGACGGGCATTCACTGACGGGCGTTCACTGACGGGCTGACAGGGCCCTGCCCGGCGCGCTGTCGGGGGAGGAAGGCGCGCCGGGCAGGAGTCGTGTTGTCGCGCGTGCGGGTCAGCCGGTGACCGTCACCCCGTCGGGGACGTTGCCGACCGTGACCGCGGCGCCGGCGGTGCCCTGGCGACGGTGATCGGCCGGACTCGTTCACGGTGGAGTCGATCACCCAAGCCAGGCGGTGGGGCCGTCCGGGCTGAAGCCCACCGCGCAGGCGCCCGGTCCGGTCGGGATCAGCGGTCCTGCCGTGTCGGTCGCGACCGTGATGGGGGTGATGCCGCCCGCGCCGCCGTCACGGGACGGGTGGGGGCGTCCGGGACAGGTTGCTTCGTCAGTTGCCCTGTTGGGGAGCGCCGTTGAGCTGGGGGGTCAGGAGCCGCAGTCGGTCTTGTAGAGGAATCGGGCCACCGTCGGGCTGCTCACGTTGTCCCGGGTGATGCTGGCCAGGTCGGTCTGGATGCCGCCGTTGACCGGCTTCCCGGTGAGCGACGCCACCAACTGGTCGACCGCCTGCTGCCCGATGCCGTACGGGTCCTGGGAGATGAGCGCGTCCACCGCGCCGCTCTGCAGCGCCGCGACCTGCTGCGGCCCGGCGTCGAAGGACACGACCTTGATCTTCCCCTGCTTGCCTGAGTTCTTGAGGCCGGTGCCGACGCCCTCGCCGGTCTGCGAGTTGGCGGTGAAGATACCGACCAGACCGGGGTGCGCGGAGAGCTCGTCGGTCACCGCGGATGCCGCCCCCTGCGCGGTGTCGCCCACCTGCCGCACGTCGTCGATCTTGACGTTGGGGAACTTGGCGGCCAGCTCCTGCTTGAAGCCCTGGATCCGTGAGTTGGTCGTCGTCGTGGTCAGGTCCGGGGTGAGGACCACCACCTCGCCGGTGCTGCTCACCAGCCCGGCCATGGTGTCGGCGGCCTTCTCGCCGCCCTGCAGGTTGTTGGAAGAGATGCGGGTGATCCCGATCGAGGAGTCGGCGAGCGTGGTGTCGACGATCGCCACCTTGGTGCCGTTGCCCTGCAGGGTCTTGATCGGCCCCTCGAGCGAGTGCGGGTCGACCGGCGAGATCAGTACCCCGCTGGGGTGGTAGCTGGTGACGCTGCTGACCGAGGCCACCTGCTCGGGCACGCTCCAGTCGACCGAGCCCGTCGCGGTGAACTGCACTCCCCACTTCTGCGACTCGGCCTGCGCACCGCACTTCATGGTGATGTAGAACGGGTCGCCGGTCTTCCCGGCCACGAAGGTGATGGACTTTCCCGCTACCTTGCCGTCGTTGCCACTCGAACCGGTCGAACCGCTCGAACTGCTGCAGCCGGTTGCCGCGGCGAGAACGAGCAGAGTGGTCGCGCCGGTCGCCAGAACCTTGGTGTTCACGTGACTTCCTCCTTGGTGGGTCCGCTCTCGACGGCCGGTGCGCCTGCGCGTCGTGGGCCGAGTGCGGGTCATCTGTTGTTCCGTCCGCGCCGTCTGAGTTGGTCGAAGAAGACGGCCAGGATGAGCACCGCGCCCACCGCGACTGTCTGCCAGAAGGACTGGACCTGGAGAATGGTGAATCCGCTCTGCAGGACCGCCGGGATGAAGACCCCGATGACGGTGCCGATCACGGTGCCGACACCGCCGAAGAGGCTGGTGCCGCCCAGCACCACCGCGGCGATGGCGTTGAGGTTGTCCTGGGCGCCGCTGGTCAGCGTGGTGCTGCTGTAGTGGGCCAGGTTGAGTACGCCGGCCAGCCCGGCGAGCAGGCCGGACAGTGCGTAGACCTTGATGAGGTGCCGGTCCACCCGGATGCCGACCCTCGAAGCGGCCTCCTCGTTGGAGCCGACGGCCCGGGTGTACCTGCCGAAGCGGGTGATGTTCAGGGCCAGGGCGGCGAGCACGACGATGAGCACGGCGATCACGATCAGCCACGGCACGCCGAGGATGCTGCCGCTGCCCACCGTGTTGGCCAGCGAGTCGGGGATGTTGCCCACGTCCACGCCGTGGGTCAGGATCTGCCCGAAGCCGAGGGCCATGCCGAGCGTGCCCAGGGTGACGATGAGCGGCGGCACCTTCGCCTTGGCCACCCAGATCCCGTTGAAGATGCCCCAGAGCAGGCCGGCGGCCATGCCCGCGAGCGCGCCGAGGACGACCACCCACCAGGCGGCGTTGGAGTTCGCGTCCAGCGCGTTCATCGTCTTCACCGCGACCACGCCGGAGAAGATCAGCACCGAGCCGACCGACAGGTCGATTCCGGAGGTGACGATCACGAAGGTCTGCCCCACCGCGAGGACCACGAGGATCGCCGACTCGATCGCGATGCTCTTGAACTCGAAGGTGGTGGCGAACGCGTTCGGGCTCAACGCCGAGAAGGCGGCGACGAGTACGAGCAGGACCAGGAAGGTCCAGACGGTGTTCTGGCCACGGGCCCGCTGCCAGAGCAGCGCGGCGGTCGGTCTGGGCGCCGCCGGCAGCGACTTCGCCGGCGCGGCCGCGGCAGGGCCGTCGTCCAGCGGCTGCAGCGGAGCTGCTTCACGTGCGTCGCTCACGCCGACTCCTCCTCGTGCACCAGGGCGCCGGTCATCGCGCCGACCAACTCCTCCAGCGAGGTCTCCGACGCCTTGAAGCGCGCGACGCGGCGGCCGAGCCGCAGCACCTCGACGCGGTCGGCGACCGACAGCACCTCGGGCATGTTGTGGCTGATCAGCACCGTGGACACGCCCCGGTCCCGGACCCGCCGGATCAGGTCGAGCACCCGCTCGCGCTGGAGCACGCCCAGGGCCGCCGTCGGCTCGTCCATGAACACCACCCGCGAGGCCCAGGCAACCGAGCGGGCGATGGCGACGCTCTGCCGCTGGCCGCCGGACAGGGTGGCGACAGGTGCGTCGATGTCCTTGAGCTCGACGCCTAGTTCGGCGAAGGCCGTCACTGACCGCTCGCGCATGCCCTGCTTGTCCAGCACGCCGAACGCGCCGAGCAGTCCCCGGCGCACCTGCTCCCGGCCGAGGAACAGGTTGGCCGCCGCGTCCAGGTCGGCGGCGAGCGCCAGATCCTGGTAGACGGTCTCGATCCCCAGCCGCTGCGCGTCCCTGGGACTGGCGAAGGAGACCGGGCTCCCGTCCAGCAGGATCTCTCCGCTGTCCGGAGTCGCCGCCCCCACCAGATTCCTGACCAGGGTCGACTTCCCGGCGCCGTTGTCGCCGATGAGGGCCACCACCTCACCCGGATACACGGTGAAGTTGGCCCCTCGCAGCGCCTCCACCTGACCGTAGGTCTTCTTCAGGCCGCGTGCGTCGAGCAGCGGTTCTGACACGTCTCCTCCTTGCCCCCGCTCGCAGACAACGTTGTCGCGGTTGGCATCCACTCACGGCTCCACGTGCACTGTCAAGGCTTCTTTCACAACTTGCGGAGCCTCGCCAACAGGCCCGTTCGCGCCTCCGCGCCGACCGCACCGCGCTGGACCGGAAAGGCCCAACATCAGTGCACCCGAAAGGACCTGGGACGCAGTCACCGGCCGGGCGCGATACCGACCCTGGCCGCCGGAAGTCATCCGGCACGGACGCTAGCGGAGCGGCTGTGATGTGTGCCAACGTTGTCCAAAACTGCCCCGACCACAGCCCGGACGGCACCTGCAGTCGGCTTCGGCACGCCCGACGCCGGGCGAGATGACAACGTTGTCCTTCCCGCCCGCACCGAGCGCGGAATGCGGGCCGACGGCGCATTCGGATCGGACGGACGGCTATAATCCGGCAACGTTGTCCACGGTGCCCCCGCGCTCCACCCCGACGTTGCCCATCCCGATCCCCACGAGACCCGCCGACGTCGACGGCATCCGGAAAGGCGGCACCGATGCCAGACCGCACGGAGCAGCCCGCGACGGCTGGGCGCCCGACGATCAAGGACGTGGCGGCCGTCGCCGGGGTCGGCTTCAAGACCGTCTCGCGCGTGGTCAACGGCGAGCCCGGGGTCAAGGCGGCCACCGCCGACCGCGTCCGCAAAGCCATCGACCAGTTGGGCTTCCGCCGCAACGACAGCGCCCGGCTGCTTCGCGAGGGCCGCCGCGCCGGTTGCATCGGGATCATCCTCGAAGACCTCGCGGACCCGTTCTACTCCCTGCTCAGCCGCGCGGTGGAGGAGGTGGCCAGGGCACACGACTCGCTGCTCTTCACCGGTTCGTCCGCCGAGGACCCCTCCCGCGAGCGTGAACTCGCCCTGGCCTTCACCTCGCGCCGGGTGGACGGGCTGATCGTCGTGCCCACCGCGGCCGACCACGGCTACCTGGCCGCGGAGTTGGCGGCGGGCACGACCGTGGTCACCGTGGACCGGCCGGTCCACGGCCTCGACGTCGACACGGTGCTCTGCGACAACGTGGGCGGCAGCCGTACCGGGGTGGACCACCTGCTGCGCCAGGGGCACCGCCGGATCGGCTACCTCGGCGACTCGGCGGACATCTTCACCGCGGCCGAGCGGCTGCACGGCTACCGCGGCGCCATGGCCGGCGCCGGGTACGCGGTGCAGGACGACTGGGTCTCGATGGGGCCGCCGGACCCGGTGCGCATCCGTCTGGCGCTCGGGCGGATGCTCGTCGGCCGCTGGCCGGTGACGGCGCTGATGTGCGGCAACAACCGCACCACCGTGGCCGTGCTACGGGAGTTGGCGTCCATGGAGCGGCGTCCCGCGCTGGTGGGCTTCGACGACTTCGAGCTGGCCGACCTGCTGGCGGTTCCGGTCACCGTGGTGGCGCAGGACCCGGTACGGATGGGCCGAACCGCCGCCGAGTTGCTGTTCCGCCGGATCGAGGGCGACCGGGGCGAGCCCCAGCGGATCGAACTGCCCACCCGCCTGCTCCCCCGTGGCTCCGGAGAGCAGCCGCTCTGAGCGGCGGCGGCGCGGGCCGCGGCTCACCGGCGTTAGCGGATGGTCCAGGTGACGACGAGGAACATCGCCACGAACGGCAGGAAGCCGTTCACGGTGGCCACCGTCTGCGCCGAAAGCCGGGAGCTTGACATCCACGCAGCTCAGACGGCGGAGGTTGGGCAGGCCGTCTGGAGCAGCCCGGTCAGGACGCGGGTGACGACCCGGTCGAACAGCGGTTCCGGCTGCTGCTTCTCGGCTCCGGGGGGCGGTGTCGCCAGGGCGGTGGCCAGGTGCGGGTGGTGGCCTGCCGAGGCAACCCGGGTGAGGTACTCGGCCTGTGCCTGCTGCCACTGCGGGACGCTCTGCCCAGCGAGGCGCTGGGTGACCTCCATGCGCACCATCGAGCGGACGATCGCGCCGTAGGTCCCGATCGCCTCCAGCTTGGTCCTCGGGCTGACGTCGAGCTCGGCGAGAGCGGCCAGGGCATGTTCCAGGTAGTCGACAGCCTTCGGTCCCAGCGGGACCCTTGTCGCGGTCGCGTCGAGCAGCCAGGGGTGGGCGAGGTAGACGCTCCTGCTCTGGCGGGCCAGAGCGAGCAGGTCGTCGAGCCATCGTCCGGAGCCGAGTGCGGCATAGGAGAGCTCGCCGTTGACCCGGTCGATCATCAGTTCCAGTAGTTCGTCGCGCGTGGCGACATAGCGATAAAGGGACGCGGGAGCAGCCCCCAGGACGACCGCCACGGCCCGCATGGTGACGGCCGCGAGCCCGTCCGCGTCGGCAAGGGCGACCCCCACCGCCGCGATCCGGTCGCGGTCGAACGCAGGCGCAGGACCTCGTCCCGCGCGTTCGGGTCGTAGCCAGATGCTGTGGCCGGACGCTTCGGTCACGGACCCTCCTTTTCTGCGAACGTCGTATGCAGTATCGTATCCCGCCCTCTGCCATGACCTCCCCGCCGCGTCGCCGCTCAGCGCAGGATGCCTGCGGCACGTGCTGCCGCAAGCCACAGCGGGAACTCGGCCATCAGGCGGTCGTAGAGCTGCGTGTCCGGGATCAGCGTCGGATCCTTCCCTGCGGGGAAGAACCCGGCGTTGTCGACGGCCCGGCGGCCCGGGACGGGAAGGTCGTCGAGACGCCGCAGGAAGCGGAACTCGTCATCGCCGAAACCGACGAACTGCCAGAACATCGGCAACCCGGCCGCCCGGCACAGGATCTGCTCCGCCGCGCCCTTGTTGATCGGGCCGCCGTCGGTCTGGAACACCACGAAGGCGGGGGCGGCGGCACCGGACGCGAGGTAGTGCTCGATCACCGCCTCCATCGCCAGGTGGTAGCTGGTCCGACCCATGTGACCGTAGGACTCGTGCAGGGCGTTGATCCGCCCGCGATGCTCGTCGAGCGAGATCTCGTCCACCCCGTCGACCGCCGTGGAGAAGAACACCACCGGCACCACGCCGTCGTCGTCCAGGTGCGCGGACAGCGCCAGCACCTGTTCGGCGAGGTGCTGGACGCTGCCGTCCTGATAGTACGGACGCATGCTGCCGGAGCGGTCGAGGACCAGGTAGACGGCGGCACGCTGCGCGCCCAGGCCGTGCTTGCTCAGGCTCACCGCCGCCTGCTTGTAGAAGGTGACCAAGCCGGGCGCGGCAGCCTGGACCTTTTCCAGACTGATTCCGGGTCCGGGCTCGGGATGCGACGGGCGCTTGACGTAGTCGATGGGCACGGGTGGTCCCCCCTCTGGCTCAGGCGTGCAACTGATCGTTTGCACACTTTCTTTCGGATCCATGAACATGCCAAGCGCATATGCGCGAGGATGGCGTCGGTAGACGCCGAAGCCGCCGGGAGATCGCTGTGGGCCGTCACGCACCAGACCCCCTGCCCAGCCCGACAACCACACGCACCCATCTGCGTGTGCTGTCGACTCTCCTCGCCCGGCATGCCGCCGACTTACCCGACGACACGCTCAGCGACACCTCTCGCCAGGACGCCGTCCGTCTGCTCGCCTGGGCCACCTCCGCGGCCGCCCTCGCCGCGGCGGCGCTCTCCGAGAGCGACCCCGCTCAGGCGTCCCGCTACCGCATCCAGGTGCGCGACACTCTCGCCGAGGCCCACGCCCTGGCCTGGTATCCAGGACCCTGACCAGCGGTCAGCCGACCACCGCTCTGGCACCATCTCCTGGTGGAGGTGGTCCTACCCATGGCGATACCCGCCGACGACGAGCAGGTGACCGCGTTCTGGCGCGACCTGGGTCTGCCCGGGCTGATCGACGTACACACGCACTTCATGCCCGAGCGGGTGCTCGCCAAGGTCTGGGCGTACTTCGACGCCGCCGGACCGATGGTCGGCCGCACCTGGCCCATCGCCTACCGGCAGCAGGAGGACGAGCGCGTGGCCACCCTGCGCGCCCTGGGCGTGCGGGCCTTCACCTCGATGCTCTACCCGCACAAGCCGGGGATGGCCGCCTGGCTCAACTCCTGGGCCGCGGACTTCGCCTCCCGCACCCCTGACTGCCTGCACACCGCGACCTTCTTCCCGGAGCCGGAGGCCGCCGAGTACGTCCGCGCAGCGGTCGACGGAGGTGCCCGGATCTTCAAGTCCCACCTGCAGGTCGGCGACTACGACCCCAACGATGCCCAGCTGGACCCGGTCTGGGGCCTGCTGGCCGACACCGGGATCCCAGTGGTGACCCACTGCGGCTCGGGCCCGGTCCCCGGCAAGCACACCGGACCCGAACCGATCGCGCGGCTGCTCTCCCGCCACCCGCGACTGCGGCTGATCGTCGCGCACATGGGCATGCCCGAGTACACCGACTTCCTCGACCTGGCGGTCAACCACCCGGGAGTCCTGCTGGACACCACGATGGCCTTCACCGACTTCAGCGAGCAGCGGGCGCCGTTTCCCAAGGACCAGTCCAGGGACGAGCGGCCCCGCCTCATCGATCTGGGCGACCGGATCCTTCTCGGCAGCGACTTCCCCAACATCCCCTACAACTACGCGCACGCTCTCGAGGCCCTGGCCCGCCTCGACCTGGGCGACGACTGGCTGCGGGCGGTCTGCCACGACAACGCCGAGCGTCTGCTCGCCATCCGCTGAGCCCGACCGCGCGACGCACCGGGACGGCCGACGCTGGGGGGCAGGCAGCGAGGGGTCAAGCGCCGGGGTCGAACACCGGCCGACGGCGCCCCGCATCCACGCGACCCGGGGCGCCGTTGCGCGTCCGGGGGGAAGGCGCGCGCCCCAATCATGTCATGTACACGCGTCCATGCGCCAGCCCGCCCCGCCCTGCCGGAAGGGCACCGCGCGAGGCCCTGGGGGCATGATGGGCTGCATGGAACCGAGGTGGCGATGACAGTACTGGAGCAGGCAGAAAAGCTGGAACGCGAGCGCGTGCCCTGCGTTCCCGGCGCCCCCAGTTGGGTGAGCCTGCTGACCCCCGACCTGGATGCCGCCCAGGCGTTCTACGGTCCGCTGCTCGGCTGGGAGTTCGAAGCCGCACCCGGACATCCGCGCCCGTACGTGCACGCCGCCGTGCGGGGAGTGCGGACGGCCGGGATCGGGGCGCTGCCCGAGGGCTGGCCCTCCGCCGCGGTGTGGACCACGTTCTTCGGGGTGGGCGACATCGACGTGGCGGCCCGGCGGGTGCGCGAGCGCGCCGGCACAGTGGGCCTGGGGCCGGTGGACTTCCCCTCCGGGCGCGTCGCGATCGCCACCGACCCGGACGGCGCCGTGTTCGGTCTGTGGCAGGGCCGGCCCGGGCCGGCCCGGCGGATGCAGCATGCCGGTGCGCCGGTGTGGATCGAACTGAGCAGCGACGCGTTCGCCGCCGCGCTGTTCTACGGAACCGTGCTGGACTGGGCCGCGCTCGACCCGGCGGAGCTGGACGTGTCCTGGGAGCACGAACGCGTCGTCCTGCGCGTGCAGGGCCGCAAGGTCGCGGCCATGCGCACCGCCGATGCCTACCCTCCGGTGCCGATACGCCCGCACTGGCACATCTCCTTCGCGGTCCCCGACCTCGACCGCGCCGTCGAACGGGCACTGAACCTGGGTGCGGAACCGGTCGGCCCGGCGACCGAAGGGCCCTACGGGACGGCGGCCGGTCTGTGCGATCCGCAGGGAGCGGTGTTCTCGCTGATCAGCCCGGCCTGACCGGACGCTGCCACCACTGGGGCCGGTCCGGCCGATCTTCGCGCTGCGGGCGTCAGCGGCTCCGCCGCGGGGCGCGCGCCGTCGCAGTGACACCATGCGGCTCCGTCGCGTGGTGTCACTGCGGCGGTGGGCGCCCCGCGAAGATCGACCGGACAGGCCCTCGGTACCTTTTGCGGCTTTTGCCCGGTGGTGGTACGACGAAGGGTGAGCACGGCTCGCGGTCGCCCGGGATTCGGGCGCGCTTGCGGAGATCCCGACCGACCTCTGGACGGTGGCAGTGATGATGCACAGAGACAGTCCGGCCTTTGAGCTGACCTTCGCGCCGGCCGCGGTGTGGGGCGAGACACCTGAGTCCGATGTCCTCGTCGTGTACCGCACGAAGGAGACCGGGCCCGGCGGGCATCCCGTCTACCGTGACGTCACCGGCACCGTCCGCGCGGAGATCAGCGACCTCGGGGAGGTGCGCATGCTCGCCACCGGCGGCCACCAGGCCCCGCGCCGCCCCAGCGCCTGCCGCGCCCTGACCTCCGCGAGTGCCGCCGAGACCCTCCGTCGCACCGGATGAACGGGTTCAGCCGGAAGGACTCTGAGGCCGTGTCGGATTGACCGCCCGGCGCCGCTGCTCCCACCCGCGCGACGCCTGGGTCGACCGGATCTCGCGCAGCGCGGCCTCGCTCTGCAGCGTCATCAGCGAGCCCAGGGAGTGACCTTCCCTGGCCGGATTGGCCAGGCACTGCTCGTAGAAGGCAGCGGCACGTTCCAGGTCCGCGTCGAGGGTCCGGTACAGCTCGGCCACGCGGTACTGGGCATAGGGGTGGCCGCCCTGGGCGGCGCGGAGGAGGTACTCCAGCGCGTGGTCCACCGGAGCCCGGGTGATCGGCAGAAGCCGATCGAGATAGAGCTCGCCGAGCGCGAGCATCGCCTCCGGTTCGCCGAGCGCGGCGGACTTCCGGTACCACTCGGCTGCGGCGTCGTAGGACTGCACGAAGCCGGCCTGGGGACAGCCCTGCTGGTACAGGGTCCCGAGGTAGTAGGCGGCCCTGCGCGATGCAGGGCTCTGCAGCAACCAGGGGACGGCCCTCGCGTAGTCCCCCTGCAGGTAGAGCACATGGCCCAGCAGCTCGGCCGCGACGGCGTGCCCGCCGACCGCCGCGTGCTCCAGGAAGAACGCGGCCGCCGGCCTGTACTGCCCGCTGTTCCAGCAGTACAGGCCGATCTGGTAGAACTCCTCGCCCGTGGTGGGCTCACGCCCGTCCGCTGTGAAGTTGACACCGTTCCAGACCACCACGGGAAGCCCCCTCGCCGACGTGGCCCCGGTAGGCGGGCCTGGTCGCTTCCACGGTAGTGCGGTCCCGTCAGGTGTGCAGGTAGCTGTTGCGGCCGTCGTGGCCGTCGGCGTCGTGGTCGTCGAACCAGTAGTCGCCATGGGCCAGGTAGCGGAAGTGGACGCGCTGCTCGAGCGGCAGGGTGACGGTCACTGCGCGGGCCCCGTCCTTGCGCGCGGCAAGCGGGTGGGCGCCGGGCTTCCAGTCGTTGAAGTCGCCCACGACGCTGACCTCGCCGCACGGATGCTCGGCGGGCAGGACGAAGGTGACCTCGGTGGTGTTCTTGCGGTTCTTGCGCTCCAGCATGACCGTGGGCTCCCCAGTCAGGTGATGTTTCCGACGATCCTCGCTCACGAGACGCGACGGCGCCGCCGGACGCGGCTGTCCGGGGGCAGCCCCTCACCCGGACAGCGGCACGGGGCGGCACGCGGACCAGCCGGGTGTAGCGCAATTTTTGACTGTACGTCATCATGAGTCTGCCACCACGCATCGTGGTGATCCAATGGGGCTGTTGCTGCCCACCGAGTGAACCGTGCGATCGGCCGGGTACGAGCTCTCACGGATCCGGCCGTCCTCTCCGCCCCACACGACTGCACGGAAGGACCCTCCTCCGTATGCCACGCATCATTCGTGCCGGCTCATCGCGCCGGGCCGCGTCCGCGACGCTCGCAGCGGTTTCCTCACTCGCCCTGGCCACCGGGATCCTCGGCGGAAGCGGTCTCGCTCAGGCGCAGACCACCGCCGGCCCGGCAGCCGGCCACGCCTACCGCCACGGTGCCGTGCCCATGCTCAACTCGGCTGCTCGGCACGGGATATCACGTCCCGCCGCGGTAGCCGCCTCCGCCGCCGACCTCAACTACGGCGGTGCGATCGACGGCATCGGCGTCACCACCGGCGCTCCGAAGGTCTACGTGATCTACTGGGGCACCCAGTGGGGCAAGGCCACGAAGGACAGCAAGGGGCTGTACCACCTGTCCGGCGACAAGGCCGGGATGGCGCCCGACCAGCAGGCCTTCTTCAAGGGACTGGGCACCGGCGGTGAGACCTGGTCAGGAGTCATGACCCAGTACTGCCAGGGAGTCGCGACCGGGGCCCAGAGCTGTCCGGCGAGCGCAGCCCATGTGGGCCACCCGACGACCGCCGGCGCGTTGGCCGGCGTGTGGGTCGACAACACCGGTGCCGCCCCGGCCGCCGCCAACGGACACCAGATCGCCCTCGAGGCGATCAAGGCGGCCAAGCACTTCCTCAACACCACCGCGGCGACCAACCGCAACGCCCAGTACGTGATCACCTTCCCGACCGGAACCAACCCGGACGACTACCAGAACCAGGGATTCTGCGCCTGGCACGACTACAACAAGGACACGACTCTCTCGGGTGGCGCCGCGACCTCTCCGTACGGGGACATCGCGTTCACCAACATGCCCTACCTCCCGGACGCCGGAGCCAGCTGCGGGCAGGGCTTCGTCAACTCCCCCGGAAATCTTGACGGTGTGACCATCGTCGGCGGCCACGAGTACGCCGAGACCATCACCGACCAGAACCCGGCCGGCGGTTGGACCGACTCCTCCGGCGCGGAGAACGGTGACCTCTGCGCCTGGATCTCCTCCGGCCAGGGGGCCTCGCAGAACATCACCCTGGGCACTGGGAAGTTCGCGGTCCAGTCGACCTGGGCCAACGACTTCAACAACGGAGCCGGCGGCTGCGAGGTCTCGCACAAGATCCAGTGACCGCCGACCGGACCGCCGGTCCCCCATCCGGGCCCCTTCCTCGGCCTTCACCACGGCGAGGGAGGGGCCCGCCCGCGCCTGCGGTCCGCCGCACGCCGAGGAGCCGGCACTTTCGCCCGTCCGGACGCATCCGCCGCCGCCCCGATCGCCCTCCGCCCGCCCGCCCTGGACGATGGGCCGCAGCCTGTCCGGGCGCCTGGTCACCAGGGTGACACCCGGCGGGTGCGGTGTGCCCGGCTCGGGCGCACTCTTGGTGGTGGGGCGACCGCTGGAGGTAAGGACGATGGCTACGCCAGACCAGGCTCCCGATCCGTTCGTGCGGGTCGAGCTCACTGGCCACGCGGCCGCGACGACGAGCGTGGCGACCGCCATCGAGTCGGCCTTTCCGCCTCCCGCGCTGACCACGAGGATGAAATCCGACGTGGAGGCCAGACGGAGGGAGCCGATCCCAGGTCTCATGCTCTGGGTCGACACCAGTGTTCAGGTCACTCCGCCCGGCAGCGCGGAAGTAGCTCTTGCCCGGGCCGGGAGCGACACGGTCGTGGTCGAGCTGTCGGGGGAAGCGGGGCCGAAGGACCTGGTCGAGGCATACGTCCGCGGACTGTTCGAGTCGGGGCCGAGTACAGTCGTCCCGGAGTCGGACGATCGACGACTCGAGGTCGACCCCTCCAAGCCGGCCAAGGCCTGACCGGGTCGGGAATCATCGCTGCGTTCAATCTTTGAATCCTTGTTTTCCCCTTGACGGCGTGTCACGCCCCTGGCTTTATGTAATGCAGCGCGCCGGGCCGCTCATGACTCCATTACCTGAAAATCGGCATCGGCGTCCACCCACCGATGTCAAGGAAGAGTCCGATGCTGCTGACGTCCAGTGCCCGGGAAGAAAGACCTCGTTGGTCGGTCGACATCCCGTTCCACACCAGGTCGGGCGGCTCGGGCACGCACACCTTCATCATTCGCGCGACGTCCCTGCAGGAGGCGATCGAGGCCGCCTGGGCCCGGGCGAACACCGAGGACGCCGCGGCTCGTCGCAAGGGCGCCGTGATCGCGGCGCAGAGGCGTCATCTCACCGCCCGCGTGATATCCGCGGACCCGTACTGAGCCACGGACGGCAGAGCCCCGCTGCGCCACCGGGGTGGCCGGGCCAGAATGGGACCCATGCTGCTGCAGCAGGTCGCGGCCACGTCGCGAGCCCTGGCCGCCGAGCCGGCCCGCAATGCCAAGGTGGCGCTGCTCGCCGCCCTGCTGCGCGACCTCGGGCCGGACGATCTGCGCGCGGCGGTCGTGCTGCTGTCCGGGGAGTCCAAGCGGATGCGGGTCGGCGTCGGCCCGGCGGCGCTGCGGGACCTCCCGCCCCCGGCCCAGCAGCCGGGACTCGGCATCGCCGAGACCGAACGGGCGCTGCAGGCCATCGCGGACGTCCAGGGCACCGGCTCGCAGGCCGAGCGGCACCGCCTGGTGACCGACCTCTTCTCCCGGGCCACGGCCGAGGAACAGGCGCTCCTGCGCGGGGTGCTGGGCGGTGACCTGCGTCAGGGGGCACTGGACGCGGTCATGGGGGACGCCGTCGCCAAGGCCTTCGGTGTCCGCACGACGGACGTCCGGCGGGCCCTGATGTTCCGGGGCTCCGCCGCCGCGGTGGCCGCCGCCGCGATGAACGGCGGTGCCGACGCGCTGCGCGCGTTCGGGCTGGAGGTGGGACGGCCGGTCCGGCCGATGCTCGCGGCCTCCGCACCGCATGTCGCCGCGGCGCTGGAGCGGGTCCGCCCCGCTGCGCTGGAGTGGAAGCTCGACGGAATCCGGGTGCAGGTGCACCGGGACGGCGACCGGATCGGTGTCTACACCCGCAGCCTGGACGACATCACCTCCCGTGTGCCGGAGGTCGTCGAAGCGGCCCGCGCGCTGCCGGTGCGCTCGGCCGTCCTGGACGGCGAGGCCATCGCCCTCGGCGCGGACGGCAGGCCCCGGCCCTTCCAGGTCACGGCCGCCCGCGCGGCCTCACGCCAGGACGCGGAGAAGCTGCGCTCGGAGGTCCCGCTGAGCGTCTTCTTCTTCGACCTGCTGCACCGCGACGGCACCGACCTGCTCGACCTGCCCGGCGAGCGGCGCTTCGAGGAGCTGGCGGCCACCGTGCCCCCGGATCTGCGGGTGCCACGCCTGGTCACCGACGACGACGCGGCCGCCGGCGCGTTCTTCCGCGACGCCCTCGCCCACGGCCACGAAGGCGTCGTGGTCAAGGACCCGAGCGCCCCCTACGCCGCAGGGCGGCGCGGAGCCGGGTGGATCAAGGTCAAGCCACGGCACACGCTCGACCTGGTCGTTCTGGCGGCCGAGTGGGGCAGCGGGCGGCGCGAGGGGTTGTTGAGCAACCTGCACCTCGGAGCGCGGGGAGACGGTGCGGAGGGCCTCGGGGAGTGGGTGATGCTCGGCAAGACCTTCAAGGGGCTCACCGACGAGACCCTGGCCTTCCAGACCAGGGAGCTGCTGCGGCGGGAGGTCCGGCGCGACAGCTGGGTGGTCCACGTCCGGCCCGAGCTCGTCGTGGAGATCGCCTTCGACGGCCTGCAGCGAAGCCCCCGCTACCCGGCCGGGCTGACGCTGCGCTTCGCCCGGGTACTGCGGTACCGAGACGACAAGAGCGCGGCGGAGGCCGACACCATCGCCACCGTCAGGGCGCTCGCCGACGAAGGGCTCGATGCCCCCTGATCTGGAGGGGAACGGCCCGTCCGGTCAGGGCTGCGCCACTTCGGCCCAGACGGACTTGCCGGTGCCGTCCTCGTGCACGGTGACGCCCCAGCGGCGGGCGAGGCGGTCGATCACGTACAGGCCGTGGCCTCCGGGGCCTGCGAGGTCCTGCGGGGTGCGCGGTCGGGGGCGATTGGTGCTGGCGTCGTGCACCTCGACCCTGATCAGGCCGGCCGAGCCGCGCAGTTGGAGCGAGGTCGGGCCTCCGGCGTGCAGGCAGGCGTTGGTGACCAGCTCGGAGACCACGAGGAGCACGTCGTCGGCCGACGCCTGCCGGTCGGGGTCGCCGGTGGCGGGGAGCCAGCCCCAGTCACGCAGGCCGTCGCGGGCGAAGTCCCGGCATCGGCCGACCACGCCCTTGCTGCCGAACAGCGCCAGCCGGCGGATCTGGCCGTCCGGGACCCGGCCGTCCGCGGAAGCCTGCGGCAGCGCTCCCTCTCCGGTGGAGCCCTGGTGAGGCTGGCTCGAGTTCATCCGACCTCATTCGCTCACAGGGTCCGGCGGCGCTGGGGGCGCCCGGTGCTTCGTTCGTACGCCTGCCCGCGCTTGAGCGCCGAACACCCCGCCGTCGCTGCCAGGTGTGCGAGCTGCCGCGCTACTGCTGATAGGTCTCCACCGTGCGCACCGGACGGGCCTCGGCGTCGTCCGGATTCTCGCCGTACTCGCGCCGGGCCTGGCGTTGCCGCAACAGGTCCCAGCACTGGTCGAGCTCCGACTCCACGGCGGCGAGACGGGCCGGGTCGGTCTCGGTGGAGGCGCCGCGCAGCGCGTGCTCCTCGTCGATCAGGGAGCGGATGTGGGTGCGGATCTCTTCGTCGCGCATCTGTCCTCCTGGGAATCGGTGATCTTCGCACGGCCGACAAGCTGCTCTCGGTACACGATCTTACCGTCGGCGACTCCGACCGGTCTGGATGTCGGGACATCACGCGGATGTCGCATGGCCCGCGGCCGTCACCTGATGAGTGTGGTCTTGGGGCGCAGTACGCAGAACTCGTTGCCCTCCGGGTCGGCGAGAACGGTCCAGGACTCGCTGCCGGTCTGCCCGATGTCCACCCTGCGCGCGCCGAGAGCGAGAATGCGCTCGATCTCCGCGTCGCGCTCGTCGGGGCCGGGGTTGAGGTCGAGGTGCAGCCGGTTCTTGAGCGTCTTCCCCTCCGTCACCGGCATGAAGCAGATGCCCACCGGAGCGGTCTCCTCGGGGCCGATGACGACCTCACGCTCGCGCTCGGAGAGGATCCGCCAGTCCAGTACCCCGGCCCAGAACCGGGCTTGGGCCGGCAGGTCGCGGGCGTCGACGACGATGTGGTGCAGGGAGACGGTCATGAGGGGAGCTTGCCCTGTCGGGAGGCGGGCTCGCTGGAGATCGGGATGCGCCGTGTGATCTGATTGGCCGCGACTGATGACTCCCGTGCACGGGTGGCGGTACGGGCGGCGCGGCCCCTCTCGCGGGATTGCCTCATCCTTCATCATTTCCCTTCCAAGGAGCCTCCTTTGGCGAAGATACTCATCGTCGGTGCAGGTCAGGCCGGGCTGCAGCTCGCGCTCGGGCTGCAGGCGGACGGTCACGACGTCAGCGTGACCACGGACCGCACACCCGACGAGATCCGCGGCGGCCGGGTCCTCTCGACCCAGTGCATGTTCCGCACGGCGTTGCGGCACGAGAGCGACCTGGGCCTGAACCTGTGGGACGGGCAGGCCCCCGCCGTCGAGGGGCTGGGCGTCTCGGTCAGCGGCCCGGAGGCCGCGCGGGTCATCGACTGGGTCGGCCACCTCGACGGTGCGGCCCAGTCCGTGGACCAGCGCCTGAAGATGCCCGCCTGGCTTGAGCTCTTCGCCGAGCGCGGCGGCACGGTGTCCGTCGCGAGCGTGACCGTGCCCGGCCTGGAGCTGCTGGCGCGCGATCACGACCTGACTCTGGTGGCCACGGGGAAGGGTGAGCTGGCGTCGCTCTTCACCCGCGACGCCGAGCGCTCCCCGTACGCGGCGCCGCAGCGCGCCCTCGCCGTCTCCTATGTGCACGGCCTCGCACCGCGCCCCGAACACGACTTCCCTGCGGTGCGCTGCAATCTCGTTCCCGGCATCGGCGAGCTGTTCGTCATCCCGGCGCTCACCGCCTCGGGACCGTGCGACATCCTCTTCTGGGAAGGCGTGCCGGGCGGTCCGCTCGACGTCTTCGAGCCCGCGCTCGACCCGGCGGACCAGCTGAAGCGCACCCTGGAGCTGATGCGCCAGTACACCCCCTGGGAGTACGAGCGCGCGGCGGGAGGGGTGGAGCTGACGGACGGTCGGGCAACGCTGGCCGGTCGCTTCACCCCGGTGGTGCGCCGGCCAGTCGGCGAGTTCCCGGGCGGCGGGCTGGTGCTGGGCGTCGCCGACGCGGTCGTGACCAACGACCCGATCACCGGCCAGGGGTCCAACGCGGCGGCCAAGTGCGCCGCGAGCTACCTCGACGCGATCCGCGCCCACGGCGACCAGCCCTTCGACCGCGCCTTCATGGAGGCGGCCTTCGACGCCTTCTGGAGCGGCGGCACGGACGTCGTCACCGGCTGGTCCAACGCGATGCTCGCGCCGCCGCCGGAGCACGTGCTTCAGCTCATCGGCGCGGCCGGGCAGATCCAGCCGGTCGCCGACCGCTTCGCCAACGCCTTCGACAACCCCTCGGACCTCCCCTCCTGGTTCTTCAGCCCGGAGGGCGCGAGCGCCTACCTGGGCTCATTCGCCCAGGACTGACCGTCCCGCACCGATTTCCGCCCTCCGGGCACCGGCTCCCCGCTCCTCCGAAAGGCAACCCGCATGGGTTTTCGACTGCTCCGCCCGCGGCGCGCTCTGCTCGCGAGCGCAGCCGCCGTAGCCCTGCTGCTGGGGGTCGGCACCTGGACGGCGGTCGCTTCGCAGCAGCCGGCCTCCGTCCATCAGTCCGACCAGGTGCTGGACTTCCCCGAGTCCCCGGGCAGCAGCCACGTCGTGCGCATCGACACGTCGTACTTCACCACCGGCAGCCCGGACCTGCGCCGTCCCGCCGTTCTGCTCGCGCACGGCTTCGGCGGCAGCAAGGACGACGTTCGCGGGGAGGCGCAGGATCTGGCCAGGGACGGCTACGCCGTGCTGACCTGGTCCGCGCGGGGATTCGGCGCCTCCACCGGGCAGATCGGACTCAACGACCCCAGCGGTGAGGTCGCCGACGTCAGCCGTCTCATCGACTGGCTGGCCCGGCGCCCCGAGGTGAAGCTGGACGCCCCCGGCGACCCCCGGGTGGGGATCGCAGGCGCCTCCTACGGCGGCGCTGTGTCGCTGCTGGCCGCCGGATACGACAAGCGGGTCGATGCCATCGCCCCGGAGATCACCTACTGGAACCTCGCGGACTCGCTGTTTCCTGACGGGGTGTTCAAGAAGCTCTGGTCGGGGATCTTCTTCACCACCGGCTCCACCACCGCCGGTCCCGCAACCAACGGTCCCGCAACCACAGGCTCCAGCACCGCCGGCGCCCCGGCCGGCACCGCCGCGCCGCCTACGCAGAGCGCCGGTTCCGGCTGCGGGCGCTTCACGCCGGACCTCTGCGCGATGTACCAGCGCGTCGCCGTCGCCGGCCGGCCCGACGACGCGGCGCGGCAGATGCTCGAGGCCCGCAGCCCTTCGGCCGTCGCCACCAGGATCAAGGTGCCCACGCTGCTGCTGCAGGGCCAGACCGACTCGCTGTTCCCACTGGACCAGGCCGACCAGGCGGCCCGCGCCATCCGCGCCAACGGCGCGCCGGTCTCGATGGACTGGATCTCCGGCGGCCACGACGGCGGCGACCTGGAGGCCAAGCGCGTCGAACAGCGCACTGTGAGCTGGTTCGACCGCTATCTGAAGGGTGACGCGTCCGCCGACGCCGGCCCCGCTTTCCGGGTCACCCGCACCGGCGGCATCGACAGCACCACCGCCACGGTCCAGCTGAGCGGCGCGAGCGCGACCCGCTACCCCGGGCTCGACGGCATCCTCCGGGCGATCCCGCTCACCGGTGGGGCACAGTCCGTCAACAACCCGGCGGGGGCCGCCCCGCCCGCGATCTCCTCGGTACCGGGGCTCGGCGCGCTGGGACAGCTGTCCGGACTCGGGCTGGGGATCTCCCTCGATTTCCCGGGCCAGTACGCCAAGTTCGACTCCGCGCCGCTGACGCGTGCGCTTCGGATCACCGGCTCCCCCACCGTCCTGGTCCATGTCCGCGCGGACAGCGACGAGGCCGTGCTGTTCGCGAAGCTCTACGACGTCAGCCCGGGCACCGGCGGCACCCAGGTGCTGCCCTCGCAACTCGTCACGCCGCTGCGCGTCACCGGCGCCAGAGCTGGCACGGACGTCCTGGTGCGGCTGCCTGCCGTCGACTACGGCGTCCAGGCGGGGCACCGGCTGCGACTCGTGCTGGCCTCGACCGACCTCGGATACGCCTCGCCGAACGCACCCGCCACCTACACCGTGTCCCTCACCGGAAACGACCTGAGCGTCCCGACCGATCCGGACCTGCGGGCCGTCGCAGTCCCGCTGCCCTGGTGGGTCTGGGGGCTGCCGCTGCTGGGAGTACTGGCGGCGGCCGCCCTGCTGCTCACCGGGCGGCGCCGTACCCTGCCACCGGCGCCGCGAGCGGACCTGGCCGACGTTCCGCTCCAGATCACCGGCCTGACCAAGCGTTACGCACGCTCCGAGGACCGCTACGCGGTGCGTGACCTGTCGTTCCGGGTGGAGCGCGGGCAGGTCCTGGGTCTGCTCGGCCCCAACGGGGCCGGCAAGACCACCACCCTGCGGATGCTGATGGGACTGATCCGGCCCGACGGCGGCGAGATCCACGTCTTCGGTGAGGCCGTCCGGCCCGGATCCCTCGTGCTGTCCAGGGTCGGCGCGTTCGTGGAGGGTCCGGGCTTCCTCCCGCACCTGTCCGGACAGGCCAACCTCGACCTGTACTGGAGGGCCACCGGGCGGCCCCTCGCTGAGGCCCACCTGACGGAGGCTCTGGACATCGCCGGGCTGGGCGACGCCGTGGAGCGGGCCGTGCGCACCTACTCCCAGGGCATGCGCCAGCGCCTGGCCATCGCCCAGGCCATGCTGGGGCTGCCCGACCTGCTGATCCTGGACGAGCCGCTGAACGGCCTCGACCCACCGCAGATCCGGGAGATGCGCGACGTCATCATCCGCTACGCAGCCGCCGGACGGACCGTCATCGTGTCCAGCCACCTGCTGGCGGAGGTCGAACAGACCTGCACCCACCTGGTCGTCATGGACCACGGCGAACTGGCCCAGGCCGGTCCGGTCGCCGAGATCACCGGCTCCGGCGACACCGTGCTCGTCGGCACACCGCTCCCCCTGTCCGACACCCTGCTCGACAAGGTCGCGGCACTCCCCGGGGTCGTCTCCGCACTGCCGACCGACGGCGGCCTCCTGCTCGGGCTCGCCGGAACCACCGTCCCCGACCTGCTCGTCGAACTCGTCCGGCTGGAGATCCCGGTGCACAGCGTCGGACCGCACCGCCGCCTCGAGGACGCCTTCCTCACCCTGATCGGAGGTGCCTCCCGGTGAGCACCAGCAACCCGGCGGGCCGCACCCTGCCTCTCCGCGTCGAAGCCGTCCGCCAGCTGCGCCGGCGCAGGACGCTGGCGATGGCGGCGCTGGTGGTCGCACTGCCACTGATCATCCTGGTGGCCTTCCAGATCGGCGGAGCACCCGCCAACGACCGCAACCAGGTCACCTTTCTGAGCGTGTCCACCGCCTCCGGCGCCAACTTCACCGCCACCTGCCTCTTCCTGTGCTCCGGCTTCTTCATGATCGTCCCGGTTGCGCTGTTCTTCGGCGACACCATCGCCTCCGAGGCGAGTTGGGCCTCGCTCCGCTACCTGCTCGCGGCCCCGGTGCCGCGCACCAGGCTCCTGGTCAGCAAGCTCACCGTGGCCCTGCTGTTCAGCGCCACAACGACGGTCCTGGTACCGCTGGTCGCGCTGGCGGCAGGCTCGGCCGTCTACGGCTGGGGCGCGCTGCAACTCCCCACCGGCGGCTCGCTGGCCGCCGGGGAGGCGGTCCCTCGGCTGCTGGTGGCCATCGCCTTCGTACTGGCCAGCCAACTGGTCACCGCCGCGCTGGCGTTCTGGCTCTCCACGGTCACCGACGCCCCGCTGGGCGCGGTCGGCGGGGCGCTCGGCCTCACCATCCTGGGCAACATCCTGGGCGCGATCACCGCCCTGGGCGGGGCGCGGGACTTCCTTCCCACCTACTGGGCCTACTCATGGATCGACGCGCTCCAGACGCAGCTCCAGTGGAGTGGAATGATCAAGGGGACGGCGATCTCGGCGACCTACGCCCTGGTGCTGTTCGCGCTGGCCTTCCGCCACTTCCGAGCCAAGGACGTCGTGTCCTAGGCACAAACGCTTGCGCCGGCGCGGGCTACGCGTCGAGCCGCGGGGGCAGGCCGAAGAGCGGGAACAGGGACTCCGTGTCGAGGAACGCGTTGATCCCCGCGATCAGTCCTCCCGACACCTCGATCACCTGGAGCGACCACGGCACGAAACCTCCGCCGGGGCCGGCGGAGCGGTACTGCCCGAACCCGGGGCCGCCGTTGACGGCCACCGGTACCAGTCGCGACCCGCGGCAGCCGATGCCGGTGCCGAGCAGCCACCCCCGAATGTCCGCGGGACCGCGCAGCCAGAGCGGGAACGGCGGCATCGAGAGGACGGCGTCCTCGCGAAGCAGCGTCGTCAGCGAGTCGACGTCGTAACGTTCGAAGGCGTCCAGATACCGTGCGAGCAGGACCTGCTGCGCCGGGTCCATGGGGCGCGCGGCGTTGGCGGCGCCGGACCTGTCCGGCGTCCTGCCGCCCGAGACCCCGCTCGCGGCCAGCGTGGCCCGCGCCCGCTGCAGCGCGCTGTTGACCGAGGCGACCGTGGTGCCCAGCAGGTCCGCGACCTCGCTCGCCCTCCAGGCCAGGACCTCACGGAGGATCAGCACTGCCCGCTGGCGCGGCGCGAGGTGCTGCAGGGCCGCGACGAAGGCGAGCCGGACCGTGTCCCGTAACGCGGCGATCTCCGCCGGATCGCCGCTCTCCGGCACCACCCGGGCGTCCGGGGCGGGTCCCAGCCAGATCTGTTCCGGCAAGGGGGCGCACAGGGGCGTGGACGAGGGCACCGGCGCGCTCAGGTCCATCGGACGGGCCCGGCGCGCCCGGCTTTCGGCCATGTCCAGGCAGGTGTTGGTCGCGATCCGGTACATCCATGACCGCAGCGACGCCCGCCCCTCGAAGCCCTCATATCCCCGCCAGGCGCGGACCATGGTCTCCTGCACGGCGTCCTCCGCCTCGAACAGGGAACCCAGCATCCGGTAGCAGTAGCCGGTCAGCTCGACCCGGTGCTGCTCCAGCCGCTCAGCGAGGGCATCGGGCGGCGCAGGCGTCGGTTCCGGCGTCGGCTCCGCCGTCACTGTCGTCCTCAGCTCGACCATTCAAGATCCCCTCTCAGGACTGCTTCCTTCGACCGCACCGCAAGCCTAGGACGGCGCACTGACAGGTCAGATCGGAGAACAGCGCCGAGGCCGATGAGTTTCGGCGCGCCGGGGCGTCTACCCCAGTGCAGCGCAGCGAGACCACCGTCCGCCAGGCACAGGGGACCTGGCGGGCGGTCGTCTCAGGGCATCCCTCAGGCCCGTCCTTCAGGCCCGTCCCTCAGGCCATGGTGAAGTCGGCGAAGTCGAAACCGGGCGCGACGATGCAGGTGACCAGCACCGGCTCGGCGCCGGCGGGTTCGGCGGACTGCCAGACGCCGCCGGGAACGACGAACTGCGGCAGCTCCCCGTCCTCGACCCGGGGTCCGAGAACCGAGTCGACCGCCCGGGACTCGTCCGGAGCCGCATCGGCCCCGCCCAGGCGCATCCGCATCGGCCCACCGCGGTGCCACAGCCACAGCTCGTCCGAACGGACCCGGTGCCAGCGCGAGATCTCACCCGGGTGAAGCAGGAAGTAGATGCCGGTAGCGAAGGCCCGCGGCCCCGGGTACCCGTCAGGGACCACCTCGCCCGGTGCCTTCCAGGTCTCCCGGAACCATCCGCCTTCGATGTGCGGCTCGAGACCGAGCAGCGTGACCAGTTCGGAAATGTTCGCCATGACCCCACATCCTCGCTGACCGCCGCGTCTGCGTCAGGTCGGCCTCGGGTCGGGCGTGGCTCAGACCGGGGTACGGCAGGGCGAGTCGAGCTGCTCCAGGATCCGCTCGGACACCTCCGCCAGCGCCGAGACCTGGTCAGGACTCAGCGCATCGAACACGAGACGGCGAACCGTCTCGACGTGCCGGGGCGCCGCCGCCTCTATCGCGGCTCGCCCGGCCGGGGTGATGGCGATGAAAGCGCCACGCCCGTCGGCTGGGCACTCCTCACGGCATATCAGCCCACGTTTGACCATGCGCGAGAGATGGTGGGACATCCGGCTCTTCTCCCAGTCCAGCTCGCGAGCGAGTTCCAGGATGCGCAGCCGCCCCCCTGCCGGGTCCGTGAGGTGCACCAGCACGTCGTAGTCCGCGAGCGACAGCTCCGAATCGGCCTGGAGCTCTCGCCCCAGCCGGGCCGTGAGCTGCGCCTGCATCCGCAGGAATGCGCGCCAGGCGCGCTGCTCGGTGTCGTCCAGCCAGCGGGGGTCGATGTCGTCCATGGCTTCATCCTACAAGAGATGGTTGACGCATCACCCACATTTGCTACGCTGTTGATGACACATCAACCACAGGGAGAAACCATGACCACCGCCATCACCCCTGAGCTCTCCGGTACGTACACCCCCGACCCCGCCCACACCCGGATCGGATTCGTCGCCCGGCACGCGATGGTCACCAAGGTCCGCGGTGCCTTCCACGAGTTCACCGGCAGCGTCGTCGTCGACGCCGAGAAGCCCGAGCAGTCCTCGGCCACCCTCACCATCAAGGTCGACAGCATCGACACGGGCAACAGCGACCGCGACGGCCACCTGCGCAGCAACGACTTCCTCGAGATCGCGACCTACCCGGAGATCCACTTCGTCTCGACCGGGGTCACCCTGGCCGACGACGAGACCGTCAAGGTCACCGGCGACCTGAAGATCAAGGGTGTCACCCGCCCCGTCACCATCGACTTCGAGTTCCAGGGCGCGGCCACCGACCCCTTCGGCAACCAGCGCCTCGGCTTCGAAGGCTCGCACGCGATCAGCCGCAAGGACTACGGCATCACCTGGAACGCCCCGCTGGAGTCCGGCGGCGTCCTGGTCAGCGACAAGATCGTGCTCGAGTTCGACATCTCGCTGATCAAGAACGTCTGACCGGCTGTTCCCCGGTCCGCTGTCCGCGTGCGGCCGGTTCGGCCGCGGCATCAGCCGTAGACCGCGTGCATGTTGTCCCGGGGCGCCGGTCGGTTCCGCGCGGCCGGTCCCTGGGCGAACGCCGTCAACAGGTTCTCCGTCACCCTGGTGACCAGGGCCCCGGTGCGCGCGTCCATCCCGTGCGCGCCCCCGTCGTCGCCCGTGCCCGCCATCAGGCCCTCGACCCAGCGCATCGTTCCCGAGGCGAAGACCCCGGCCCCGCTCGGCACCGTGTAGTAGGCCGTGTCCGAGTGGCTCTGGGCACCGGCACACACCAGCGGGGAGTGGGCCAGGATCTCGATCGGGCGCGGCGTCGGCGAGCCCGGGGTGACCCGGTCGTACTCGACGCCGACCAGATGCGCGAACGTGTCCCCGGCCGCCACGCCCGTCCCGGCGAACAGCCAGTGGTCGGCGGCGTGCACCCGGTAGGGGGCGTCGGTCGGAAAGCCCTCGTAGAGCACACCGATGAGCGAGGACTCCGGGTCGGCGCCCGGATTCGCGCGGAAATCCGTGGTGACCTCCGCCGGGTGCTGCCAGTACGCGGGATCGTCCCGGAAGTCCGACTTGAAGCAGACGACCTGCCGGTTGCCGGCCTGCCAGCGGATCCTCCGGAAGCAGGCGTTGGCGCCGAGGAAGGCCAGGTTGGCCCCGGCGTCCCGGGCTCGGGTGACCCGGGCCCGCTGCTGCGGGGACCAGTACTCGTCGTGGCCCAGTGACAGCACCGCGCTCGCCCCGTCCAGCGCGGCCGGGCTGAGGTGCACGTCCAGTCCGGTGGTGTAGGCGAGCGGGATGCCGAGGCGCTCGGCCAGCACCACCAGGGCACGCTCGTACACCAGGAACTTCTCCGCTCCGCTGCCGTCGTACGGCCGGTCGAAGGACACGACGAGCGATCGGTTGCCGTACGCGCCGTCACTTCCCTGGTAGAGGCTGTAGCCGCCCCAGAGGTTGTACGCCTGCCAGGTCGCGACCCCGTGCATCAGCACGGTCCGGCCCGCCGCACTGGGCGAGCGCAGCACCAGCGGAAGATAGCGCTGGTGGCCGTTCGAGGCGTCGAGGCGGAGCAGATAGGCACCGGGCGGCCAACCGTCCGTCGCGACGGTCAGCGACGGGTCCCAGCGTGCGTACGCCGTCCGGGTCGCCGAGGTGAAGCTCGCGGCCGCCTGCCGCCGGCCCCGCTGCGACGGCGACCGCCACACCAGCCGTGCCTGCGCGCCGCCGTACCAGCCCACGCGGTAGGCGGACACGGTGAACGCGGACGCCGTAGTGGAGACGTGCAGGGAGAACGGCTCCCCCGGGAGCACGCTGATCCGGTCGGCGTAGCCCTCCACGGCCTCCGGCGGTCCTTCGGAGCGAAGTCTCCAGTCCGGGTTCCCGGCCCGCTGCTGCTCGGCGAGCTCCAGCGACAGGGACGCGGACGCCGACGCCGACGCCGACGGATGAGCGGACGTCCGCGTGGCCCGGGCAGCCTGGACCCTCCCGGCTGCCGGCGAACCGCCCAGGGAGCGCAGCGCCAGCACCGCCGTACCGGCCGCGCTCGCGGCGACCGCTACCGCAGCTCCGAGAAACCGCCGACGGTCCATAGGTTCTCCCCACCGCCCTTGGCAACACGCACACGCCACTGGTACCCCGCGGAGTCCTGCGAGGCTCGCGGCGTCCGGCACGGCACCTGGCCGCGTTGTCGTCGGTCCCATGCACCGCACCAGACGCCGCTCGTACCCTCGCACTACTTTCGCGGAGCACCACTAGGCCGAGTCGCCACCCTACGCCCTGACCTGCGCGGGCCTCCGGCGAACACGCCAGCTGGTCCCCCGCCACCCGCATCGTCTTGCCAGGTGAACACCCATTCACCTAGCCTGGTGAACGCTTATTCACCTGCAGAGGGGCACCTATGCCGCAGCATCCCGCCGGCCGCTCAGTCCTGGCCGTCCTCGGCTTCGGCGGCATCACCGCGACACTCGTCCAGACCGCCGTGGTGCCGCTGCTGCCGGATCTCCCGCGGCTGACCCGCTCCTCCCCCGCCGACGTCGGCTGGGTGGTGACCGTGACCCTGCTCGCCGGGGCGATAGCCACGCCGGTGCTCGGCCGGGCCGGAGACATGTTCGGCAAGCGCCGGATGCTGCTGGCCGCGCTGACCGCGCTCACCCTGGGCTCGCTGGTCTGCGCGCTCACCTCGAACCTGGGCGTGCTGATCGCCGCGCGGGCGCTGCAGGGCGTGGGCGCCGCCGTGATCCCGCTCTCCGTCAGCGTGCTGCGCGACATTCTCCCCCGGGAGCGGATCGGCTCCGCTGTCGCGCTGATGAGCTCGACCGTGGGCATCGGCGCCGCCGTCGGCCTCCCGCTGGCGGCGCTGCTGGTGCAGTACGCGGACTGGCACCTGATGTTCTGGGCGACCACGGCGTTGGCCGCGCTGGCGCTGGCGCTGGCCTGGCGGGTGGTCCAGGAGACGCCCACGAGCGGCTCGACACGCGACTCCGCCGCCCGCCGCTTCGACCTGCTCGGCGCCCTCGGCCTCGCCGTCGCCCTGACCGGCGCGTTGCTCGCGGTGTCCAAGGGCGGCGACTGGGGCTGGACCAGCCCACGCGTCTGTGCGCTCGTCGTCCTGTCCCTGGCGGTGGGTGCCGGATGGGTCCGCCGCCAACTGCATACCGCCGAACCGCTGGTCGACCTCAGGCTGACGGCGCGCCCGGCGGTGGCGCTGCCGAACCTGGCGGCGCTGCTGGCCGGATTCGCCTTCTACGCCAACTCCCTCGTCACCGCGCAGCTGGTGCAGGCGCCCCGGGCGACCGGCTACGGGCTGGGCCTCGGTGTCGCCGCGGCGGGCCTGTGCCTGCTGCCGAGCGGCGTGCTGATGGTGGCGTTCGCTCCGCTGTCCGCCCGCATCTCGGCCGCCCGGGGCGCGCGCACGACACTCGCCCTCGGCGCGCTGGTCATCGCCTCCGGGTATCTGCTGCGCATCGCGGACAGCAGGCAACTGGTCGCCGTCATCGTCGGTGCGGCCGTCGTCTCCACCGGCACGGCACTGGCGTACTCGGCACTGCCCACCCTGATCATGCAGGCCGTCCCGCAGCAGCAGACCGCCGCCGCCAACGGCCTGAACGTGCTGATGCGCACCATCGGCCAGGCCGTCTGCAGCGCGGCGGTGGCTGCCGTCCTCACCCGGAACCTCGTCACCAGCGGAGGTGTCACCGCCCCGGCCCTGGACGGCTACCGGACGGCCTTCGCCATGGCCGGCGGAGTCGCCCTGCTCGCCTGCGTGGCTGCCTGCGCGATCCCACGCCGACGGGGAGACTTCGACCTGCCCCTCGAATCGTCCCGAACGACAGCCAAGGCCGGTGAACCCTCGTGACCGACGCCCCGCTCGCCGACGACCCGTTCACTGACACCCCGGTTGCCGACCGGCCGCTCGCTGACAGCCCGTCATCCTCGCGTCCGCGCGACGCGGACGCCCGCAGGACCGAGATCCTCCGTGCCGCCCGGCACTGCTTCGGACGGCACGCCTACGCCGACGCGACCATCGCCGCCGTGGCCCAGCGAGCAGGGGTCAGTCCGGCCCTGGTGATGAAGTACTTCGGCAGCAAGGAGCAGCTCTTCGCCCACGTCTTCACCTTCGACGACGAGGAGATCGACGCCCTGTTCGCCGCGCCGCTGGAGTCCCTGGCCCACCACATGGTGCTGCAGGTCCTGGCGACGCAGAACGAGCAGGGCCGCGACCCGATCCTGCGGATCGCCTTCTCCCGCCTGCACGAGGAACAGGGGGCGTCGGTGCGCGCGAACTTCAAGGCCCGGGTCGTGGCCCGGTTGGCGGCGCGCCTGCCGGGCCCGGACGCCCCGCTGCGCGCGGAGATGGCGGTCGGCGTGCTGCTCGGCCTGGGGGCGCTGTATGCGATGGTCCAGGCGGACGAGCTGCGCCGGCTCGCCCCGTCGGACGTCGCCGAGCGCTACGTCCCCCTGCTGCAACCACTGCTGCAACCTCTGCTGGACGGGACGGGATGACAAAGACGCGGCCCCCGCCGGAAGATCCGGCGGGGGCCGCGTCACTGGTTCTCAGCGAGGGCGGATCAGACCTGGTCGGCCTTCTCCAGCGCCGAGCAGCAGGTGTTGACCAGCAGGCGGGTCACCACGTACGGGTCGACGTTCGCGTTGGGGCGACGGTCCTCGATGTAGCCCTTCTTCTCGACCTCGACCTGCCACGGGATGCGCACCGAGGCGCCGCGGTCGGAGACGCCGTAGCTGTAGACGTTCCACGGGGCGGTCTCGTGCAGGCCGGTGAGGCGGTCCTCGATGCCGAAGCCGTACTGCTTGACGTGCTCCAGGACCTTGTCCTGGTCCGTGCCGAGCGACTCGCAGGCGGTGATGATGGCGTCGTAGCCCTCACGCATGGCCTTGGTGGAGAAGTTGGTGTGCGCGCCCGCGCCGTTCCAGTCGCCCTTCACCGGCTTGGCGTCGAGCGTGGCCGAGATGTCGAACTCCTCGGCGGTGCGGTAGAGCAGCCAGCGGGCGACCCACAGGTGGTCCGAGACGGTCAGCGCGTCGACCGGGCCGATCTGGAACTCCCACTGGCCGGGCATGACCTCGGCGTTGATGCCGCAGATGGCCAGGCCGGCCTCCATGCAGCGGTCCATGTGGAGCTCGACGACCTCGCGGCCGAAGACCTCGTCGGCGCCGACGCCGCAGTAGTAACCGCCCTGGGCGGCGGGGAAGCCGCCGACCGGGAAGCCGAGCGGGCGCTCGCCCTTGAAGAAGGTGTACTCCTGCTCGATGCCGAAGATGGCCTCCTGCGCCTCGAACTGCTCGGCGATGGGGCGCAGCAGCGCGCGGGTGTTGGTCTCATGGGCGGTGCCGTCGATGTTGAAGACCTCGCACAGCACCAGCACGTTGTCGCCGCCACGGATCGGGTCCGGGCAGGAGAAGACCGGCTTGAGCACACGGTCCGAAGCGTGGCCCTCGGCCTGGTTGGTGCTGGAGCCGTCGAAGCCCCAGGTCGCCAGCTCGGCACCGTCAGCCAGGATCCGCGTCTTCGAACGAAGCTTGGCGGTCGGCTCGGTGCCGTCGATCCAGATGTACTCAGCCTTGAAGCTCACGGGCGGCATTCCTCGCGGTGGGGTGGGAACAGAGCGGTCGCGCGGTCGCGGTGCTCCGCGTCGGTGGGGAGGTCCGCTGTCCTGCTGAGCAGTGAGGATCACAGGCTGCAATTTCCCGGCTGTTGCTCAATTGTGAACGGCAGGTTAACCAGGCGATTAGTGCCGCACGTCACAGTGCCGGTGAGCAGGGGGTCGGTGGTGTGCGCGCGAACGTGCTCCGGTGATCGCCACGCGGCCGCTCCGTCCCGATTCGGCCCAGTCTCTTGACACCTCGCGCCCGTGGAGCCATGGTCCTCCTGAATCCAGACATCGTTGTCAAGCCGCGCATCCGACTGCCGATCCTCACGAGGGCAGGGCTGACCTGCGATGACAACGTTGTCATGTACCTGACTGGCGCGCCACCCGAAACGATCCACCCGCCCACCCGCTCGCACAGCGAAGGGGAGATCAAACGATGGCAAGACTGAGCAGAAGGTACGGACGCTCCTGGGACCGACAGGCCCTACGACCTGGGTTACCCCTCCTGGCCGTCGGCGCCCTGCTGGCGACCCTCGCCACGACCGGCGCCTCAGCCGCCGCCCCCTCGGCAGCCTCGGCGTCCGCCCGGAACGCCAGGGCAGCTCTGGTCACCGCGCCGGCCGCGCTGGTCAACCCGTTCATCGGCACCTCGAACAGCGCGGACGACTTTCCCGGCGCCGACCTCCCGTTCGGCATGGTGCAGTGGAGCCCGGACACCCCGTCCCGGCCGGACGGCGGCGGATACGAGTACAAGGACTCGTCGATCACCGGCTTCAGCCTCACCCACATCGCCGGTCCCGGCTGCGGCGCCGCGGGGGACATCCCGATCCTGCCGACTGTCGGTTCCGTCAACACCGCAGCGACGGACGCGTTCTCCCACTCGGGCGAGTCCGCCTCCCCCGGCTCGTACACGGTCGCCCTGAACAACGGCGTGAAGACCGAGCTCACCGCCACCACCCGCAGCGGCATGGCCAGGTTCACCTTCCCGTCCACCACCCAGGCCAATCTGGTCTTCAAGCTGGCGGGCAGTCAGAACGGGGACTCCAACACGCAGTTCACCGCGGTCAACAGCACCGAGGTGAGCGGGCAGGTCACCAGCGGCAAGTTCTGCGGCGCCGGCAACAGCTACACCGTGTACTTCGACATGGTCTTCGACCAGCCGTTCAGCTCCAACGGCACGGCGGCCGTCACCGCGCCCCCGCCCGCCACGGCCTCGCCCGGCGCCTCGCAGAGCGCCCCCGAAGGGGTCAACAAGCCCACCCTGCACGGCGTGCCGCCGAAGACGACCAGGGCTGCCACCCCGAAGGCCGCCGCGAGCGACGGCTATGTCACCTTCAACACCACCGGCACCCAGGTGGTCCAGGCCAAGGTCGGGATCTCCTACGTCTCCACCGCCAACGCGGTGGCGAACCGGACCGCCGAGAACCCGAGCTGGAACTTCGGCGGCGTCCAGGGCGCCGCGCAGAGCGCGTGGAACTCCGTGCTCGGCCGGGTCCAGATCGCGGGTGGGACGGCCGCCCAGCAGGCGGTCTTCTACACCGCGCTCTACCACTCCCTGCTGCACCCGAACGTGATCAGCGACAGCAACGGCCAGTACTACGGCTTCGACTCCGCCACCCACACCGTCGACCCGGGCCACAGCGCCGCCTACGCCAACTACTCGGGCTGGGACATCTACCGCTCCCAGGCCCAACTCGAAGCCCTGGTCGACCCGCAGGCCGCCTCGGACACCGCACAGTCGATGGTCGACGACTACAGCCAGACCGGCCGCTTCCCCAAGTGGTCCGAGAACAACGGCGAGACCTACGTCATGGTCGGCGACCCCGCCGACGCGATCCTCGCCGACTACCACGCCTTCGGCGCGACGAACTTCGACAGCGCGACCGCTCTGACCGACATGATCGCGGAGGCGACCGGCGCCAACAACAACCGCCCCGGGCTCGACTACCTCGAACAGCTCGGCTACCTGCCCAGCAACGGCAGCTACGGCTGCTGCAACTTCTACGGCCCCGCCTCCACCACGCTCGAGTACAACTCCGCCGACTTCGCCGTCTCCGCGCTGGCCGGAGCTCTGGGAGACAGCACGCACCAGACGGCCTTCGCCAACCGCGCGCAGGACTGGCGGAACCTCTTCCACTTCGGCACCGGCTTCGTCCAGCCGCGTGACAGGTCCGGCTCGTGGACCTCGGGGTTCTCGGCGACCTCCGGCACGAACTTCGTCGAGGGCGACTCCTGGCAGTACACCCCGATGGTGCCGTTCGACCTGCACGGTCTGGCCACCGCCATGGGCGGCAACGCGGCGATGGCCGGCTTCCTGAACACCGACCTCTCCTCGCTCACCGGCGCAGGCGGACACACCGACCTGAGCAACGAGCCGAGCCTGAACATCCCCTGGGAGTACGACTACATCGGCCAGCCGTCCCAGACCCAACACGTCGTGCGGCAGGTCCAGGACCAGATCTGGACCGACAGCCCGTCCGGGCTGGCGGGCAACGACGACCTCGGCCAGATGAGCTCCTGGTACGTGTGGTCCGCCCTCGGGATGTACCCCGAGACTCCCGGCACCGCCGATCTGGCTCTGGGGAGCCCGCTGTTCACCCAGACCGTGATCTCGTTGCCCTCCGGCAACAGCCTGACCGTCAACGGCGACAACGCCGCTGACAACGCGCCGTACGTGCAGTCGGCCACCTGGAACGGTTCCGCGTGGGACGCCGCGTACGCGCCCAGCGGCAGCATCACCAGCGGCGGCACCCTGACCTACACGCTCGGGACCTCCGCCAACACCTCCTGGGCCTCGGCCGCCTCCGCGGCGCCCCCCTCCTACCCCGGCGCCCCCGGCTACTCGGACGTCGGCATATCCACCGACTCGGCATCCTCGTCCGCGAACTTCGACGGCAACGGCTACAGCTACTCCGCGAACGCCCTCGCCACCGCCGGTGTGAGTCCCGGCTCCACGATCACCGCCAACGGGGTGTCCTTCTCCTGGCCCGGCGCGGCGGCGGGCCAGCGCGACAACTACGAGGCGAACGGCGAGACGGTCCCGGTCTCCGGATCGGGGGCGATCTCCTTCCTCGGTTCGGCCAACAACGGGCCTTCGAGCGGCACCGCCACGGTGGACTTCACCGACGGCACCAGCCAGTCGGTCCCGCTCGCCTTCTCCGACTGGACCCTGGGCGGCGGCAGCGGCTCGGCCCTCCCGGGGAGTGCGGTCGCGGTGACCGCCGCCTACCGCAATCAGGCCGGCGCAGCCTCTGACAACGTCAAGACCTATGTCTTCGCCACGGCTCCGGTGAACCTGAGCGCCGGCAGGACGGTCTCCGACGTGCGCCTGCCGTCCGACACCGACACCGGCGGGCTGCACGTCTTCGCCATCGGGTTCACGGCCGCGGTCGCCGCGCCCAACGGGCCGATCGTCTCCGGGGTTTCGTCGAGCCTCTGCGCCGACGACAACAACGGCGCGGCGACCAACGGCAGTCACATCCAGATCTGGACCTGCAACGGAGGCGCCGCCCAGCGGTGGACGGTCGAAGCCGACGGCACACTCCAGGTCGCCGGCGGCTGCCTGGACGTCACCTCCAGCGGTACCGCGAACGGCACGAAGACCCAGTGGTACCAGTGCAACGGCACCGGCGCGCAGCAGTGGAAGCCGGGCGCGAACAACTCACTGGTCAACCCGGAGTCGGGCAAGTGCCTGGACGACCCCGGGTCGTCCACCACTGCCGGCACCCAACTGCAGATCTACACCTGCAACGGCACCAACGCGCAGAACTGGACCCTGCCCTGACCGACCCCTCATCGGCCCTCCTCGTCACCTTCAGCCGCAGGTGAGCAGGGGGGCCGCCCAGTCGGCGTGGTCCAAGCCGTTCCCGCCGCCGTCGACGACCACGAGCCGCAGGACGCTGCCGCCGGTGAGATCGGCGGTGAGGTGCACCGCGGGGTCGTTCCCGGTCAGTGTCCCGCTCTGGGCGACCTGCGTGTCATCCCGGTAGACCACGAAGACCACCGATCCACCTCGCCCCGCCTCGTCGTCGATGCCCACGTCCACCCGGAGGGTCGTGCAGGTACCGCCGAGGTAGTACGTGACGTCGCTGGGCGCGCTGACGCCGAGGCCCTTGCGGTAGACGACGCCCCGGATGCTCAGCGGTTGCCCGTCCCCGGCCGCACGGCCGCCGTTGCTCTCGTCCCGCTCCACCGGACCCTCGCCGTTCACGGAGGAGGCCCAGCGGAGGTCGCTCAGCGCGATGCCATGCGTCGCCGGCGCGGTGGCGGTGGGGCTCGGAGGAGCGCTCGACGTGGGCGTCCCGGACGCGAGTGGCGACGTGCTGGCGGAAGGAACAGGAGACGCAGCTGAAGGCGACGCGGCCGAGGCGGAAGCCACGGGCCCGCCGCCGAGCGCGACCGCCGACGGCGGGGGGGTCGGGCGGCCGGGGCGCGGAGTCGAGCTGCCGGTCGCCCTGCCGGTCGTGTTCTTGTGGAGGGCGCCTTCGAGGGGTATCCCGGCCACGACGGCTGCGCACAGCACCGCGACGGCGATGGCGGGCAGGACGGCGCGGCTGGGAAACCGGCGGTGCCGGGTTGTGCGGCCGCCGAGCGAACGAACCATCAGGGCCAGGCCGGCGAGGGAGCGGAGGCGCCGCGGGCCGCCGGCGACCGGTTCGGCCCACATCGGAGCCGCCGGCCCGGAGCCGGCACCCGCCGCACCGCCCTCGGCCCACGCGGTGGGGTCGAGGACGACCGTCTCCTCGCTCCCGGGCACGGTACCGGCGGCGGGCACGGCCCCGGGCGCGGGCAGGTCCCCCGGACGGCTCGGATGTGGCCGCCAGGGCTGGAAGTCCTCGCGGAGCTCGTTGCGACGACCGCGCAGGTACCAGCTCTCCGCCGTACCGCTCACGGCAGCCAGGACGCGGGCCCGCCAGTTCGCCTCCGCGTCGTCATCGTTCGGTGCTTCGCTCAGAGCACGTGTGAAGGCCTCGGCCGCCAGGTTGGCCGCGGCCTGGGACGAGCCGCAGTAGACGCGCGCCAGGGCGAACACAGCGGCGTAGTGGCGGTCCTGGAACTCGCGGAGGGCCTTCTCGGCGGCCTTGACCGCGACCCGGCCCCCCACCTCCGTCCCCGCGCGGATCCGTCGGACCGCTTCGGCGTCGGACGGATCCGACCCGCCGGTACCGCCGGTCCCACCGGTCCTCTCGTCCATGGGCGCGGCCCCCCTCTTTCGGAACCGGAACTGCCAGCAGCTCGGGACGACGACAGACAATGACAGCGGGAGTCTAGGCAGGTCGCACGGTCGCACCGCCCTTATCGGGAAGTCTCACCCGATGTCGGGTAAAGACCGCCTCCGGGCGAGGGTTTCCGCGCGGAAAGCACTCACCCGTGACAGGTACGCAGTGCTTCTCCGGTCACCTCGGCAGCCGACCCGACGCAGTGACCCGCATGAGCGAATTGAGCGTCCAATCCCGGACCCACCGACGTGATTTCCCGGATCGAAACAACCGCGGCTCATCGCGCCGGTTCGGTGCCACATCGCATGCATATACTCCTGACCGTCGTCATCCTGAGCCCAATAGGCCACTCGAAGATGCCGACCGGCACTCCGTCAGTTCCGCAGCGGCGCCCGCTCGTTCCCGCGCAAAGCGTCCGCCGGCCCTCGACTCCCCAAGGACGGTCCCGTGAACGATCACCCCGAGCCCCTTCTCCTGGCGACCCCGGACGGGAGGGCCGAGCTCCGCCTCGTGGTCCGGCTGAGCTGGAGTGACATCGCCGCCCTCGGCAGGGAGGCCAGCCGCCTGGCCACCGCGATGCAGCGCACGGTCAGCCTCGACGAGGCCGCCAGCCACAGGTTGAGCGCCCAACCCCAGTCCGCGACACCGGCCCAGGGTCAGGGTCAGACCGAGACCCCGCAGCGACCTCCTGCAGCTGTCGGCACCACTCCCCCAGTCGAACAGGGCCGCCAGGCCAACGAGTTGGCGAGGAGGGCAGCAGCATCGTCGGCGGCACTGGAGTCAAGCAGGCCGGGTGAGCACTTCCTGAACGCCGGTTGACCCGGCCGACGAGGCGGCCTGGCTGACAGGAGGTCCACCGCCCGAGTCGCCCCGCGGGCGCGCCATTTCCGGCGCGCCCGCTCTCGTGCGGCCATGACCACCGCCTCGACCGACCACTGTTCGCATCCAATCTACCGCCGCCACAACGCACATACCCGCGCGCAGGTGAGCGATCCCACCGAGAAACACCAGCCTCGGCCGCAGCCTTTAAGGAATGGCGGGTAGCAGCCGTGGATCACGTTCGCCGGTAGGCACCGCGTGCCTAGACTCCTGCCGTCAGCGCCCGGAGTGGCAGCCCTTCTCTCGATTTCACTCCGATGACGGCGACCTGCGACAGAGGAGCCTGCGTGCTCACTTCCCAGCATCAGCGTCAGCACCGGTCCTCCGGGATTCCTCGTCTGCATCGTCGGCGACTAACCCTGCTCGCCGCCCTCGTCGGCGGCTTCGCCGCAGTCGCGGCACTGCTGAGCCTCGCCCTCGCCTCCACCGGCAGCGGGGCCAAGCGATCCTCGATCGGAACCGCCCTCTCCGCGGCGGCCTTCCCGGCGGGGCTGGGATCCGACTGCACGCTCATCGTGCCCGAGAACCCGCTCAGCGCGCGGGGGCTGGCGACGCCCTACCAGTTGGTCGCCTCCGGGCGCGGCCAGGGGCCGTGCCACGAGGCGAACGCACGTCAGGCAGCCTTCGTGCAGGCGACCGTGGTCGACCCGGCCAGCGGAGCCGTGTACGTCTACAACCCGGTCGTGGTGGACCGCGGCAGCCGACCCGCGGCAGCGCCGGTGGTCCCCTGGTTGCCGCACCACGCCGTGGTCGGGATCTGGTTCGGGTTCAACGGACGATCGCTCACACTTCGCGGTCAGGACGACAGCCTCCGCGCCGGCCGGTGCACCGACGGCTCCTCCGACGCCCGGTTCGGACGCTTCGCCTACTGCAACGCATCGGCCTTCTTCAACGCGGCCGGCAGCGCGGTGCGCACCGGCACACTGACCGTTCCCGCGCTCGGCACCGGTCGAGACGGCGCTCCCTGTCCGACTACCCGCGACTTCGGATTCGCCGACCAGAACCCCAGCACCGGGGTGACCGCCGTCTACCTGGTCGACCGCAACGGCCGCATCGCCCAGTGGACGCAGCGCAACTCCACCCGGCTGGACACCGTCGCCACCCTGACGAACGGCGGCGACGTCCCGCTGCTGAACTCCTTCATCGACCCTGCGCTCGGCTGCTCCCCGTGGCGCGCACCGGATCTGGCCAACCCCGGCCACCACACCACCTCACTCGCCCTCGACGAGCTGCAGGCCGCCCGACGCCAGCACGCCCCGATGGCACTCGTTCCGCTCAACGCCCCGATGGCGCTGATGGACCAGCACCAGAGCCGGTCCCGAACCGACCTCTACCGCCTCGGCGTCGGCCAACCCCTCGTCGGCTGGACGGCCAAGGACGGCGACCCCGCCGCCTACTGCGCCAGGCTCGCCAGCCTGAGCACCTGGCGCCTCAACTTCGACCGGAAGCTCCTCCTCGCCGCGGTCTCCCCCGACCGCGCCGCGAACCTGTTCACGTTCCTCAGTACGCGGCTGACCATCTCCCTGGTCGATCTCCAGTGCCGCCAGGCCGTTCTGCCGACCAGGATCGCTTCTCCGACGCCCACCCCGAGCCAGACGCAGGCCCAGACCCCGACGCCGAGTACAAGCGCGAGCACAAGCCCGAGCCCGACGACGAACCCGACGACAAGCCCGACCCCGGCGCCCAGCAAGCCGGGAGACAAGGCTCCCCAGCCGAGCACCGTAGCCAGCACGTCCTGACCCGGTTGTCCCATGGCTGCTGACCCGGAGGCGTCTGCCTCCGGGTCAGCAGCCATGGGACAACGCTGTTGTGAGGACCATGATGAGGACCCTCTTATCAAATCCTAACGAAAGTCCCTGGTTCCGTTCGGAGCGTCAGACTCGCCATATGCTCGCCTTGGCTCGGCCGCACCACAGGTTGACTCCAGTCGACTCCAGGCCCCGCCGCCTCGACCGGCACGCCAGGTCCTGGCTGTCACGTCACCCCCCATGGTCGGCGGGGGCCTTCAGCGCATTCCCTCGGCGCTGAGACACCCGCCGGACCAGCCAAGGAGGTTGCATGTCCACCGCAACTCACCGCAGCACGGGCTTCGCACCGCAGCGGACCGACTCGTCCCGCCCGTCGCGCGCCGCTTCGGCCCCCGTCCATCGCGACACTGCAGCCGCATCCGCGACCCTCGGACACCGGGTGGCCGCCCCCCGGACGGTGCCGCACGACCGCCCGTGGGTAGCCCTGCCGCCAGGCTTCGCCAGGATGGTGCGGGCCGAGAACTCCCGGCTGGTCCCCGAGATCCTCCAGGAGATACGGCGTCAGATCCCCGAGTACGCCGGGCTCGCCGACGCGGGCTCGAGCGCGGGGATCAGTCACGCGGCGACCCGTGCGCTCGGACACTTCGTCGATCTGATCGGCGACAACCGCACGGTGACCGCCGACTCCGCCATCGTCTACCGCGCCCTCGGGCGGGGTGAGTGGCGCGTGGGCCGCGGCCTGGACCCACTCCAGGCCGCGTACCGGCTCGGGGCGCGCCTGGCCTGGCGTCGGTACGCACAGGTCGCGCGCCATGCGGGGATGTCCATGGGGACGATGGCCGTGCTCGCCGAGGCGATCTTCGCGTACACCGACCAGATGGTGGTCGCCTCCGTCGCCGGCTATGCCGAGGCGCGAGCGAACGCGACCGGAACACTGCGGTCGCGCCGGCAGCGACTGCTGAAGTTACTGGTGTCGAGCGAGCCCGCGGACGTGGTCGCCGCAGCCGCGCGGGAAGCCCAGTGGGAGCTTCCCGAGACGCTCTCCGCGGTCGTACTGCTACCGTCCGTGGTCGAGGACTCCCCCAGGACCCCTGCCTCGGCAAGCGCCACCGGTGCGGCCCAGCTGCGGCAGTGGCCGGAGGTGCTCGCACACCTGGACGGCACCGACGGATACCTGATGCTGCCGCAGCCCGACGACCGCGGCTCGCGCGAGCGCCTCGCGGAGGTGCTGGGCGGCCAGCCTGCCGTGGTCGGCCCGAGCGTGCCGTGGGCGCAGGCCGCCGAGTCGCTGCGATGGGCCCGGACCGTAGCGGAACGCCTGCCCAGCAGGATCCTCGCCACCACGCCCGGACCGATCTACTGCGACGAGAACCTGTCGGCGGTCCTGCTCCTCAGCGACCAGGCCCTCATCCGACTCGTCACCGAACGCTGTCTCGCCCCGCTGAGCGGGCTCACCCCCAATCGCCGCCGCCGACTGGAGGAGACTCTGCTGGCCTGGCTGGAGGCCAGCAGCGGCAGCGCGCCGGAGGTGGCGGGCAGTCTGGGTCTGCACCCGCAGACGGTGCGGCAGCGGATGCGCCGCCTGGAGGAACTGTTCGGCGACGCGCTCACGGACCCGCACTCGCGATTCGAGATCGACCTGGCCCTGCGCAGCCGCCTGCTGGGAGAGCTGGAGGTGGCTTCCTGAGTCGGACCGACCGGCACATAGGGGGTGGGTGAAGAAGGGGGTCCCCCCGGCCAGGCGAAAGCCTCCCCCACCCTTCGGGCGGGAGGTGCCCCCTTGCCCACGACGCCGCCCCCCATGTGCCGGTCGGTCTAAGGCTTCATGAACGGCCTCCCGAGGGTGGGAGGCGGATCGGATCGGCCGACGGGCCGCGGGCGACCGCGGCCCGAGGCCCGGGGCGGGACGGGCCCGCCCTCCTAGGCCCAGACGTCCGGGCCACCGCCGTTCCAGGTCACGACCGCGGGGTTGTCCAGGTCCACGTCCGGGAAGCCGCGGGCGCGGCACAGTTCCCGGATGTCCTCGGGGCCGTAGGCCTCGCCGGCAGGATGCCCGCGGATGTCCACGGGGCGGTGCGGAGGATCGCCCGGAACCACGCCCTCCACCACGACCAGGGTGCGGCGCGCGAACAGCGCCGGAGTCGGTGTGTCCATACCACCAGCCTGCGCGCGTCGCAGGAGATCCGCAGCGTGGACCGGTACGCCGGCGGAACGCGGGAGCCCCCGCATGCTGCTGCGGGGGCTCCCGGTGCGCCGGGCGGGCGACAGCCCGGCTCGCGCGGTCGACCGCTCCACCAGGGACCAGCGCTGCATCCACTCTCACCCAGCCCCGGCGGGATCCGCCACCCGCCGCGGCCGGACGGGTCACCGTCATCACACCCAGGGCACGTCCATATGATCCGAGCCGACCCGCTCGACACCGGCTGTGCCAGTACTCGCCGCTGCCAGCCACTCCCGGAAGCCCGGAACGTCCGCGTCGGGGACACCCACGTCGAAGCGGACGCCCTCCGCCGTGTACTCGACCTGCCGGACGACATGTCCCGCAGCTCGCAGGTCGTTCTCCAACCGGCCCGCGCGGGTGTGGTCGGCGGTGACGGCGAGCAGAGCGACAGACCGGCGCTCCACCACGACCGCCTGGCCCAGCGCCGCCGAGACCGCGCCCCCGTACGCCCGGACCAGGCCACCCGCGCCCAGCAGCACCCCGCCGAAGTAGCGGGTCACCACGGCGACGGTGTCGGTCAGTCCGCGCCGTCGCAGGACCTCCAGCATCGGCGCGCCGGCGGTGCCCGCAGGCTCGGCGTCGTCGTTCGAGCGTTCCCGGCGCGGCTGGTCGCCGACGATGAAGGCAGTGCAGTTGTGCCGGGCGTCCCAGTACTGCTTGCGGACGGAGGCGATGAACGCCTGTGCCTGCGCCTCGTCCTCGACCCGGGCGAGGGAACAGAGGAAGCGGGACTTCTTCACCTCGGTCTCGTGCAGAAGCGGACCGCCGGAGGCGGAGAGGGTGAGATAGGGAAGCTGTTGCGCCGTCATTCCCTGCTGCTCCGTCCGTGACTGCCTTGCTGACGTCCTGCCTGGTCAGCGTATGCGCTGCGGGCTCTGCCCGGCGACCCTCCACCGGGCGGCCGGACGGTCGCGGGGAACACTCACCAGCGACCGCGCGCCGCCGCTACGCTCACCGGGCATGACGGCAGACAGGCAGAGGACGGCAGTTGTCATCGGCGGCAGCCTCGCCGGATGCTTCGCGGCACGGGCGCTGGTCGGTCAGGTCGACCGGATCGTGGTGGTGGAACGCGACCGCTGTCCCGGCCAACCGGGCTTCCGCGCGGGCACACCGCAGGGCCGTCACGCCCATCTGCTGATGGAGGGCGGACGCCGGGCCCTGCAGGACCTCCTGCCGGGCCTGCCCGACGAGTTGCTCGCGCGGGGAGCGGTCCCGGTCGCGCTGCCGGGCGGACTCCGCTGGCTCAGCGCCGCCGGATGGATGCCCCGCTTCAGCAGCGATCTGACCTTCCTCTCCTGCACCCGACCAGCGCTTGACGACGCCGTGCTCCGACGCCTGCGGAGCGAGCCCTCCGTGGAGTTCCTGGAGGGGACCGAAGTCGTCGGCCTGCTCGGCGTCGGCTCCGCCGTGTCAGGTGTTCAGGTCAGGGCCCGCGGAGTCACTGGGGCCCCGGTCGAGGACCTGCCCGCCGAACTGGTCGTCGACGCCTCGGGCCGGTCGTCCGGGATGCCGAAGTGGCTACGGACTCTCGGACTTCCCGAGGTCGCCGAGGAGCGCGTCGACGCCGGGATCGCCTATTCCAGCCGCTTGTTCCGCCGCGCCGCCGGCGCCGACCCCACCGCCCTCTACATCCAGACCAAGGCCCCGGACCACCCCCGGATGGGCGTGCTGCTCCCCGTGGAGGACGACCGATGGATCGTCAGCGTCGGCGGGATGCGCGGGGCGGAACCGGAACCGGGCGAGGCGGGATTCGACAAGCACCTCGGGCTGCTCCGTGATCCGGCCCTGCGCGACTTCCTCGACGGGGCCGAGCCCGCCGGGGAGGTGCGCGGCTTCCGCCCCGGCGCGAGCATCCGACGGCACTACGAGCGCATCGCTCCCGAGGGTCTCGTCGTTCTCGGCGACGCCGCCTGCACCTTCAACCCCGTGTACGGGCAGGGCATTTCCATCGCCGCCTTGGGAGCGGTGGCGCTTCGCGACACCCTGCGGCAGCGCGGGCTGCGCCCAGGAACCGCGCGGCAGGCCCAGTCCCGGATCGCCGCCACCGCCAAGGACGCCTGGCTGATTTCCTCCGCCGAGGACGTACGGTTCCCGAGCACGATCGGCGGCCCCTCCGGCGCCCTGGTCCGCTGGCAGCACCGCTACCTCGACCAGGTCATCAGCCGCGCCACCCGCGACGAGGCGGTCTGCGCCGCCTTCGCCGAGGTGATGGCGCTGCTGACACCGCCCACCGCCCTGTTCCACCCCAGGGTCGTCTGGCCGGTACTGCGCGGCCCCCGCCGGCACATGGAGGGCGCCGTCACATGGTCCGGGCGCCCATGACGGCCAGGAGCTTGAGCTTGTCATAGCTGTCGGTGCCGGGGGTCGCGGTGAAGATGAGCAGGGCCTGGGCCTGGTCGGGGGCGAGCAGGACCTGGCAGTGCAGGTGCAGCTCTCCGAGCTCGGGGTGGATGAGCGCCTTGCGGTCGTCGTGCTGGAAGCCGACCTCGTGCTGGTCCCACAGCTGGGCGAACTCCGGGCTGGCAGCCTGGAGTTGCCGGACCAGGGCAGTGCTGCGCGGGCTCTGGGCGCTGCGGACGTGAGCCGTGCGCAGCTGGGAGACGAAGATGCGGCCGTGCAGGTCGTGGTCGGCCTCGGGGTAGAGGGACCGGGAGCGAAGGTCGGTGAACCAGCGGTAGATCATGCTTCGGGCCGGGCCGGTGAAGCGGGTCTGGTCGCCGAGCAGCGCCGTGGCCGGGCGGGTCTGGGCGAGGGTTTCGGCGAGGTCCGTGACGACCTGGGCGGGAGTGTCCTCGAGACGGTCCAGGACGCGCATCATGGCGGGACTGACGTGGTCGGTGCGGGTGAGGCGGCCCGGCGTCGGGTGGCCGGCCAGGCGGAACAGGTGGTCGCGTTCGTCCAGGGACAGGCGCAAGCCGCGAGCAAGCGCTGCGGTCATCTGTTCGGATGGTTGCGGGCCACGTTCCTGTTCGAGGCGGACGTAGTAGTCCACCGACATGCCGGTCAGCGCGGCGACGTCCTCGCGGCGCAGGCCCGGGGTACGGCGGCGCGGGCCCTTGACCAGTCCGACGTCCTCGGGTTGCAGCGCCTCGCGTCGGCGGCGCAGGAAGTCGGCCAGTTGGGATCGGTCCACATCTCCATTATTCCGCCGGTGCAGGTGTGACCCGGGCACGGTGTGTCCTGTCGTGGGCGTGGCAGCCCGGTCAGCGCGGATACCGAGCACCCGTCATCTCTTCGGACAGATCCCACAGGCGGCGGGCGACGGCGGTGTCGCTGTCGCGCGCGGTGCGCTTCTCGACGCGCGGACGTTCCCCGCTGCGGCCGCCGGGCCCGACGTAGGAGTCGCCCGGCAGGTCCTGGGTGGCGGCGTACAGCGTGGGCAGCGCGCCGAACTCGGGCTGCTTCTGGCCGATGAAGCGGTACCCGATGCGGGTGAAGACGGCCTGCAGGCCGCCGACGTGCCGGTCGAGCGGGGTGGCGGCCACCCCTGGGTGGGCGCTCAGGGCACGCACGGGGCTTCCCGCCTCGGTGAGGCGGCGTTGCAGTTCGAGGGTGAACAGCAGGTTGGCGAGCTTGGACTGCCCGTAGGCGCGCATGGGCTTGTAGCGGCGGTGCTCCCAGTTCAGGTCGTCCAGGTCGATGCGCCCGATCCGGGCCAGCCCCGAGGACACGGTCACGATCCGGTCGCTGATGTGCGGCAGCAGCAGGGTGGTGAGCGCGAAGTGGCCCAGGTGGTTGGTGCCGATGTGCAGCTCGAAGCCGTCGGCGGTTCGGCCCTGCGGCACGGCCATGATCCCGGCATTGTTGACCAGGATGTCCAAGGTCCCGGACCAGGTGTCGGCGAAGGCCCGTACCGAGGCCAGGTCGCCCAGGTCCAGCGCGCGCACCTCGGTGTCACCGGCGATGGCGCCGGCGACCGTCTTCCCCTTCGCCGGGTCACGTACGGCCAGTACCACTCGCGCCCCGGCTCGGGCGAGCTCGCGGGCGGTGAACGCGCCGAGCCCGCTGGAGGCTCCGGTCACCACCGCGGTGCGTCCGGCCAGGTCGGGAAGCGGGGCGGGAGTCCATGTCTCGGTAGCCATGATCTGGTCCTTCACGGTTGACCCTGCGGCATCTGTCACAGCCACTATCGCCACACCTCGCGCGGAGCGGGAGAGGAGCGTCTATCCATGGCATCGCCGTACATGGAAAGGCGACGTGGCAGGGAAAGGCGACGTGGCAGGGAAGGGCGACGTGGCAGGGACTTGCGACCTGCCGATCAGCCGAACTGGATCGAGCGCTTGGCCAGGCCCATCCAGAAGCCGTCGATCACGCTGCGCTGCGAGGACAGCTCCTCGTGCGCCGCACCGAGCGTGACGAACAGCGGAGCGAAGTGCTCGGTACGCGGGTGGGCCAGCCGTCCGGCCGGGGCCTTGCGCTCGAAGTCCAGCAGCGCGTCCAGGTCCTGCGCCTCCAGGGCGTGCCTGCCCCAGTCGTCGAACTCGGACATGATCGAGTGCACCGTGCCGTCCGTGTTCAGCGCCCGCAGGTTGTGTGTGAAGAAGCCGCTGCCGATGATCAGCACGCCCTCGTCGCGGAGCGGAGCGAGCCTGCGGCCGATCTCCAGCAGCCGCTGCGGGTCCAGCGTGGGCATGGAGACCTGCAGCACCGGTACGTCCGCGTCAGGGAACATCTCCACGAGCGGCACGTAGGCGCCGTGGTCCAGGCCGCGGTCCGGGATGTCCTGGACCGGGGTGCCAGGGGCGCGCAGCAGCTTGCGGACGGTCTCGGCCAGCGCGGGCGCGCCGGGGGCGGCGTAGGTGACCTCGTAGTAGTGCTGCGGGAAGCCCCAGAAGTCGTAGACCAGCGGGGTGGTCGTGGTCGCGCCCAGGGCCAGCGGAGCCTCCTCCCAGTGGGCCGAGACCACCAGGATGGCCTTGGGCCGGGGCAGGTCGGCCGACCAGGCGGCCAACTGGCCGGGCCAGATCGGGTCGTCGGCGAGCGGCGGCGCGCCGTGGCTCAGGTAGAGGGCCGGCATGCGCTCCGGGGCCGCGGTCGTCATCGGGTCGGTTCCTTTCCGGATCAGCCGGCCAGCGTGGCGAGCTGGATGGTGTGGTTGGTGTGCTCGACCTTGGCGCGCAGGTAGCGCAGGTTGGAGTCGGTGACGTGCGCCCCGGTGGGGACGTGTTCGGCGACGTCGATGCCGAGGGCGGTGAGCTGGTCGGCCTTGTCCGGGTTGTTGGACAGCAGGTCCAGTGTGTCCACACCGAGCGCGGCCAGCATCTGTGCGGCTGCGCTGTAGTCCCGGCCGTCCTCGGGAAGGCCCAGGGCGGCGTTCGCCTGGTAGGTGTCCAGGCCCTGGTCCTGCAGCGCGTAGGCGTCCAGCTTGTTGTAGAGGCCGATTCCCCGGCCCTCCTGGCGCAGGTAGAGCAGGTATCCGCCGGTCTCGGCGATGCGCTCGACGGCCTCACGCAGCTGCGGACCGCAGTCGCAGCGAGCCGATCCGAAGACGTCGCCGGTCAGGCACTCGGAGTGCAGCCGCACCAGCGGGGCCGACGCCGCCGCGGGGTCGCCGAGCACGACGGCGATGTGCTCCGCGCCGTCGACCAGGCCGTGGAAGGTGACCAGCTCGGCGTCCACGGAGTAGCCGTCGCCGAAGCGCAGCGGAACTCGGACGCGGGTGCGCACGGTGGCGGCGGGGAGGTTCTGCGACATCTTCTTGGTACTCCGTTCGATCCGCTTTGGTTCGAATTTGAACCAGCTGAACGGGATCGACGCTACACCACGATTCAAATTTGAACAACGGCGTTATGCTACGAGCATGACCGCTGAACCCAGATGGCTGGACGACCAGGAGAAGGCTGCCTGGACGGCCTTTCTGACCGCCAGCAACCTCGTGACCCGAAAGCTCGAACAGCAGCTCAAGGACGAGGCGGGACTGTCGCACACCCAGTACGAGGTGCTGGTCCAGCTCTCTGCCACCGAGGGCCGCGCGCTGCGGATGACCGAGCTGGCCGACCGGCTGGTCACCTCCAAGAGCGGGCTGACCTACCAGATCACCCAGCTCGAGCGGGCCGGCCTGGTCACCCGGCGCTCCTGTCCCAGCGACGTCCGCGGGGTCTTCGCCGAGCTGACCGACGAGGGCATGGACGTGCTGCGGCGGGCGGCACCGGGTCACGTCCAGGCCGTCCGCGAGGCTCTGATCGACGTCCTCACCGCCGAGCAGCGCGACCACCTCGCCCAGGGACTCGGCGAGGTCAGCCGTCGGCTCCGGGGAACCACGCCGATCGACCCGGCATAAGACCGGTCGGAAAGGCCCGAGGCCGGGAGAAGCGCGGGAGGCGTACGTCACAGACATTCCCTTTTGAACTACTACTTGGCTTACGGTCGAAGTGTCCGATTCAGCCAGTTCTGTTCAGGAGCCCCCGCCATGGCCGCCAAGCCCAAGTCCGCCGAGCGCAAGGCGCGCATCGCCGCCCAGCAGGCAGCTGAGCGTGCCCGCGAGCGCCGCAACAAGCTGCTGCTCCGCAGCGGTGTCGCGGTGGCCGCGCTCGCGGTGGTCGGCGGCATCGTCACGGTCGCGGTCAACAGCAACCACTCCTCCACGTCGGCCTCCGGCACCGCCCGGTGGAGCGCCCCCGCCGACGCCGCCGGCGCGGTCAAGGCCGCGGGCCTGCCGATGCTCGCCGCCGAGGGCACCGCCGAGCACATCCACGCCCACCTCGACGTCTACGTCGACGGCAAGCAGGTCACCGTCCCCGCTCTGGTCGGCATCGACGAGTCCGCGAACCAGCTCTCCCCCCTGCACACCCACGACACCACGGGCGTGGTCCACATCGAGTCGCCCACGGTCAAGAGCTACTCGCTCGGCCAGTTCATGAAGGAATGGCAGGTCACGCTGAGCGGCACCCAGCTCGGCGACGCCAAGACCGACGCGACCCACACCCTCACCGCGTACGTCGACGGCAAGAAGGTCACCGGCGACCCCGCCTCGATCGTCCTCGGTGCCCACGACGAGATAGCGCTGGTCTACGGGACCGCCTCCGAGAACGCCACGGTCTCGGTGCCCACCAGCTACGCCTGGACCAACGGACTCTGAGCCGCCGGGGGCAGCCGCCGCACCTCGATGAGCATGGCCTGCTCCGGGTCGAGCGTCGGCATCGGCAGCCCCGCCAGGGTGAGGACCGCGCCCGGCAGATCGACCCAGCCGTCCAGGGCGCGACAGGTCCACGCAGGACCGGTCGTCTGGTGGAACGAAGGCAGGCCCAGTTCGGTACGGACCCGGACCCGGTACGCGGCGTCCGGGGCGAGGCCCGGTAGGCGTATCCGGCCCGACTGGCCCTCGGCAGAGGTGGTCAGGCGGGTCCAGCAGAACAGGGCGGCCGCCCCGTCCTGGGCGACCACGCCGTGCAGCAGTGTCGCCTCGCCGTCCAGGTCCGCCCGGACCACCCGCCCGGTGTGCAGCAGCGGGCGGAACTCCCGGTAGAGCGCGGCCCACGCGGTCAGGCGCGCGAGTTCCTCCGGCGTGCAGCGGGTGAGGTCCTGTTCGATGCCCGCGTGTCCGAACAGGGCGGTGGTGAGGCGGAAGCTGTCGGACCCGGGGCGGCCTGTGGTGTGGCTGGGCGAGGGTCCGACGTGCGTGCCGACGAGTTCGGGGGGCAGCAGCTGGCCGGTCCAGCGCTGGATCGACTGGCGCTCCAGGGCGTCGTTGCAGTCGGAGGGCCAGACCCGGTCGGTCCGCGACAGGATTCCGAGGTCGATCCGGCCGCCGCCGCTGGCGCAGGATTCGATCTCCAGTCCCGGGTGTCGTTCCTTCAAGGTGTCGATCAGCCGGTACACCGCGACCACCTGGGCGTGTCCGCCCGGCCGGTCCACGCCGCCCGGCCCGCGCTGCACCGCTTCATGCAGCTCACGGTTGTGGTCCCACTTCAGGAAGTCGATCGCGTACTGCCCGACCAGGGCGTCGAGGCGGGCCAGCAGGTGCTGCCAGGCGTCCTCGTTCCCCAGGTCCAGCACGTACTGGTGGCGGGCGCTCGGGCCGAGCCCCTGCGACGGGCCGAGGATCCACTCGGGGTGGCTGCGGGCCAGCTCGGAGTCGGGATTGACCATCTCCGGCTCGACCCACAGCCCGAACTCCATGCCGAGCGACCGCACATGGTCGACCAGAGGGGACAGGCCGTCGGGCCACACCTTTTCGTCCACCGTCCAGTCGCCCAGTCCGGCGGTGTCGTCGCGGCGCCCGACGAACCAGCCGTCGTCCAGGACGAAGCGCTCCACGCCGACGTCGGCGGCCCGGTCGGCGAGCTGTCGCAGACGGTCGAAGCCGTGGTCGAAGTAGACGGCCTCCCAGCTGTTGAGGATCAGCGGGCACGGACCGGCCGGGTGGGACGGACGAGACCGCAGCAGGGTGTGGAAACGGTCGGCAAGTCCGTCCAGGCCGTGCCGGGACCAGGCGAAGTAGCAGACCGGCGTGCGATACGACTCCCCCGGGCCGAGCCGAACCTCACCGGCCCGCAGCAACTCGCCGCCGCCCAGAACGGCGGCGTGCGTTCCGGCGCCCTCCGGCAGGCGCTCCACTGCATACCGCTGGTCACCGCTCCAGCCGACGTGCAGCCCCCACAACTCGCCGTCCCGGAAGCCGAATCCCGGCACACCGACCGCGAGCAGATACGGCGAGTCCACCCCCGGCTTGCCCCGCCGAACCTCCCGGCTGTACGTGCCGAAGCCCAACGGCCGGCGCTGCGGCGACCGTTCGCGGCTCCACTTCCCGGTGAAGTCCAGCACCTCGGCGGCCCGTTCGGGCAACGGCAGCAGTGTCTGGAGGCCCGCGAGATCGTACGGCGCCGCGCCAGTCGTGCCGGGCCGACTGGTGACCTGGGTCTGCACGCCCAACACGCCCGACGGTTCCAGGCGAAAGGTCATGGCGATATCGAGCTCCGCGACGCTGTCGCGGAGCTCGACGACCAGTTCCCCGCCGCCCTCGGACAGTTCGCGGTGGTCGACGCCTGTGGTGGCGAGCCGCGGGGTGGTCGCGGTGCCCGCCCGGTGCCCCTGCTGGGCGGGGGTTCCGGACCAACCGTCCGCCTCGGTCGGCCAGATGGTGAACCGGCGCGGCGTGTCGAGGGAGTTGTGCAGCACGGCCGCCTCGGCGGTCAGACTCAGCGCGGCGTGGTCCGCGTCCGAGAGAGCGCCGAGGTCCGCGCCCCAGTGGAGGACCCGGGGCACCGGCTCGGTGAGTTCCACGACGAGGGCGGCGCCGGCCGCGCGCAGGGAGACGATCCGCGCGGGGATGGTGGGCATCAACTGAGTCCTTTCCACAGGTCCGGTGCCTGGACGCGGGTGCTGCCTCGCGTTCCGCTAGCGCCACAGGAGCAAGGAGCAGCCAAGCGCGCCTTTGATTGGCTGTCAATAGCCCGATCTTGTCTTGGCTTTGCAGATCCAGCGTCGTTTTCTCAGGATCTTCAAAAGGATCATGCTTCTTTCATTGACAGCGGAAAAGAACGACCCTAGGTTTCCGGCCATGCCCTCGGCCTCTGCTCACGAGGCGGTCCTGGCGACGACGCCGGCCGCTTCCCTGGTCTTCACGACCGTGCTCTCCCACGGCCCTCTCACCCGGGCCGAGATAGCGCGGCGGACCAGGCTGTCCGCGGCCGCGGTGACCAAAGCCGTGCGCCCGCTGATGGAGCTCGGCTACGTGGTCGAAGACCCGAACGAGGGTGCGCGGTCTGCTCTCGGGCGTCCGGCCAATCCCGTGCGGGTGGACGGGGGCAGGGCGTTCTTCATCGGGGTCAAGGTCACCGGCGACGAGATCATCGCCGTCCTGGCCGATCTGTGCTGCCGCGTCCGGGTCGCCCGGCACCTCGGACTGACGAACCGCGAGCCGGAGGCAGTGCTTCCCGCGATCACCGCGCTGGTGCAGGAACTCCTCACGGAGGCCGACGGATTCGGTGCGCCGGTGCGGGGTCTGGGAGTCGCTGTCTCGGGTGATGTCGACCGCGCGGACGGCGTGGTGCGTTACTCGCCCTTCCTGGAGTGGCGGGACCTGCCGCTGGCCGAGATCATCGGGACCGCCACCGGACTGCCGGTCACGGTCGACAACGACGTACGGGCGCTCACCGTCGCCGAGCAGTGGTTTGGAGCTGGAGTGGGACTCTCCAACTTCGCCCTGGTGACTGTGGGCGCCGGCGTCGGCTGTGGCCTGGTGGTGCACGGCCGGGTGGTGTCCGGAGCGTACGGGGTGGCCGGCGAGATCGGACATCTGTCCATCGACCCGCTCGGTCCGCGCTGCCACTGCGGCAACAACGGATGCGTCGAGGCCATCGCGGCGGATCCCGCCATCCTGCGGGGAGTCCGCGAGGTCACCGGCAAGCCCGTGGCCACCGTAGCCGAAGCGCTGGACCTGGCCCGCAGTGGCGACCCCGGGGCACGGGAGGTCTACGCGCGGGCCGGCCAGGCCATCGGGAAGGCCATCGGTTCGGTGGTCAACCTCTTCGGTCCGCAGCGAGTGATCATCTCGGGCGAGGGGCTCGCCGCCTACGACCTGTTCGCCGAGGGTATCCGCGACGCTTTCGCCGCGTCCGCCTTCGGCACCGCCGTGCAGTGCGACGTGATGACACGTCCACTGCCTTTCGAGGAGTGGGCGCGCGGGGCCGCGGCCACCGCGATCCAGTCCTTCATCGGATCAGACACGTACGAGGAGTAGCAATGACGCCGCAGAGCCGCACCCGTCAGACCCTCTCAGATCCTCAGTACAGAACGGTGCTCCAAGGGCTGTTCGGCATCGGGGCCGCCGCTCGGCGGCGACGCCACAGTACGTGACCAACCCCGACCTGATCGCGGCCGACGCCCTCATGACCGCGGTCCCCGCGTTGCCGAACTACTCCGCGCTCCAGCGCCAGTTCATCAGCGGCCCCACCATCGGCCCCACCATCGGCCCGGGCAAGGGCTGAGCCGCCGACCTGAACGCCTCCGACGGTCGCCCCCGGCGACCGACCGTCGGCGTCCGGAACGCACGTGCCCTGCCCGGTTCCCCTGCCTAATCCCCATGACCCCACCACTGGAGGTTCGACCCATGCGGTCATCCTCGTACTCCCCCCTGTCCGGAATCCCGGCCGGCGCCTGGCGCCGCACCGCAAGAGCCATGCTGGCCCTGGCCGTCACGGCCGGCTTCGCCACCGCCGTCAGCGGCTCCACCCAGGCGAACGCCGACCCCACCGCGTCCACAACCGCCCCCTCCACCGCTCCCGCCGCCCCGGCGAACGCCACCTCGGCCATCGCCGCCACGCCCTACATGGGCTGGTCCAGCTGGAGCATGCAGTCCTCCTCGTACCCGGGCCTCAACCCGAACGGCAGCTACAGCTACCTCACCGAGGCGCAGGTAGTGAAGCAGACGGATGCCCTCGCCTCCAAGCTGAAGCAGTACGGCTACAACTACGTCAACATCGATGCCGGTTGGTGGCGCGACAACTCCTGGAAGCCGGGGTACGACCAGTACGGCAGGCAGGCGGCCGACCCGACCCGCTTCCCCGACGGGATGAAGTCGGTCGCCGACTACATCCACTCCAAGGGTCTCAAGGCCGGCATCTACCTGCCCGTCGGCCTGGAGAAGGAGGCCTACGGCGGCGGCAAGGTGCCGATCTGGAACGCCCCCGGCTGCACCACTGCCGACATCGTCTACCCGGACCTGCGCACCACCAACGGCTGGGACAGCTCCTACAAGGTGAACTTCGGCAACCCCTGCGCGCAGAAGTACATCGACTCGCAGGCGCAGATGCTCGCCGGCTGGGGCTACGACTTCCTCAAGCTGGACGGCGTGGGCCCGGGCTCGTTCAAGTCCGGTGACAACTACAACAACGTCCCCGACGTGGCCGCTTGGCACCAGGCCATCGCCGCCACCGGGCGCCCCATCCACTTCGAGCTGTCGTGGTCGCTCGACATCGCGCACGCCGCCGACTGGCAGGAGTACTCCAACGGCTGGCGCATCGAGACCGACGTCGAGTGCTACTGCAGCACGCTGGTCACCTGGAACAACTCGGTGAAGGGGCGCTGGAACGACGCGCCCGCGTGGAGCAACAAGGCAGGCCCGGGTGGTTGGAACGACCTCGACTCGCTCGATGTCGGCAACGGGCAGATGGACGGGCTCAGCAACGCCGAGCGTCAGAGCTACATGACCCTGTGGGCCATCAACAAGTCGCCGCTCTTCACCGGTGACGACCTCACCAAGCTGGACAGCTACGGCGTCTCCCTGCTGACCAACCAGGAAGTCATCGCCGTCGACCAGAACAACTCGCCGGTGGCGCGCCCGGTCACCCCGGTCGGCGACCAGCAGGTCTGGGGAACCAGGAAGGCTGACGGCAGCTACACCGTAGCCCTGTTCAACCTTGCCGACTCGCCGGCCTCGGTGACCGCCGACTGGGCGTCCTTCGGCTTCAAGGGCAGTGCCTCCGTGCGCGACCTGTGGAACAAGCGGGACCTCGGGTCCTACCAGGACAAGATCACCGAGGCTCTGCCCGCGCACGGTTCGCGGCTGTTCACCATCAAGCCCGGTGGAAGCCAGCTGGCCACCACGAGCTACGAGGCCGAGTCCCTGAGTAACACGCTGAGTGGCGGCGCCTCCATCGTCGGCTGCGCCGCCTGCTCGGACAATCTGAAGGTCGGCAACCTCTACCTCGGCGGCAAGCTGCAGTTCAACGACATCACGGTGAAGAAGGACGGGATCTACACCGTCAAGGTCGCCTACATCAGCGGCGACCCCCGCCCGGTGACGGTCTACTCCAACAGCGGTAACGGCACCAGCCTGCCGTTCCCGTCCACCGGCGACTGGAACACGGTCGACACCGTCAGCATCCAGTTGGCCCTGAAGGCGGGCTCCAACACCATCACCTTCGACAGCGGCAGCGGATACGCACCCGACATCGACAAGATCGACGTACCGCTCTCCGTCTGACGTGCGCCGCGGGGCCCGGCGACACCACCCGGGCCCCGCGCGCAACCGGCGTTCCCACCCTTGCCGTTCGCTAGGGCTTGTCTGACAGGCCCTGAATCTGTGGAGTGCAGAGCCGTGGACATCCAGCACACCGAATCAGGCAACAACCGCCCCAGCCGTAGGAACTTCCTCACTCTCGCCGCCGCTGCCGGCGTGGCCACCACCATGGGCACCATGTCGGCCTTCACAGCGTCGGCGGCCCCCCTCCGCCCCACCGGGTCTCCCCTGCTGTCGGCGGCCGACGCCGCGAAGAACCAGCTGTGGTGGCAGGCCCCCGGTTCTCCCAACTCGATGATCCAGCAGGGCCTGCCGGTCGGGAACGGGCGCCTGGGAGCGCTCGCGAGCAATGACCCCGCCAGCGAGTTCCTGACGATCACCGACGACACCCTGTGGACCGGTGGTCTCAACGACACCTTGCAGAGCGACGGTCAGTTCCCCTACGGCCGGGACGACTTCGGGTCCTACACCCTGCTCGCCCAACTCACCGTCGACATCCCCGGCCACGACCTGAGTTCCGTCGACAACTACCGCCGTACCCTGGACCTGGCCCAGGGCCTGGTCAGCGCCTCGTACGAGGTCTCCGGAGTCACTTACGAGCGGCAGATCTTCGCCAGCCGCCCCGACGACGTCATCGTCCTGCACTTCTCCCAGCGCGGCGGCGGAGCCTACACCGGCACCGTCTCGCTCGCCGGCACCCACGGTGAGTCCACCGCCAACAGCGCCGGTCCCACTGTGTCGTTCGGGGCTGCCTTCGCCAACGGTCTGAAGTACGGCGCCGCCGTCACCGCGTACAGCAGCAGCGGCAAGGTCGGCGCCGCCGGCACGTCGATCTCCTTCAGCGGCTGCACGGACCTCACCGTCGTCGTCAGCGGCGGCACCAACTACGCGCCCAACGCCGCCGCGCAGTTCCGCGACCCGACCGTCGACCCCGAGCACCTCGCCCGGACGAAGGTCCTCGTCGCGTCCGGCCAGTCCGCGACCACCCTGCTGCACACCCATGTCGCCGACTTCCGCGCCGCGTTCGGCCAGTTCGCCATCGACCTGGGTACGTCGTCCGCCGCGCAGCGGGCACTGGACACCTGGGGACGGGTGCAGGCCCGGTGGCGGGACAACCTCCCCGACCCGGAACTCGAGGCCGCCTATGTGCAGTTCGGCCGCTACCTGATGGTCTCGGGCTCGCGGGGCAGCCTGCCGCTGAACCTGCAGGGGCTGTGGCTGGACGGCAACAACCCCGACTGGATGGCCGACTACCACACCGACATCAACATCCAGATGAACTACTGGATGGCCGACCGCGCGGGCCTGTCCCAGTGTTTCGACGCCTTCGCGGACTACTGCCTGGCGCAGCTGCCCTCCTGGACGGACGTCACCCAGCGGCTCTTCAACGCCTCGACCAACAGGTACCGCAACTCCAGCGGCAGGATCGCCGGCTGGACCGTGGCCATCTCCACCAACCCGTATGGCGGAGGCGGCTGGTGGTGGCACCCGGCAGGCAACGCTTGGCTCTGCCTGAACCTGTTCGAGCACTACGAGTACACCCAGGACCGCGCCTACCTCGAGAAGATCTACCCCCTCATCAAGGGCGCCGTGGAGTTCTGGGAGGCGCGCCTCATCACCACCACCGTCACGGACGCGTCCGGGGCGTCCCGCGAGGTCCTGATCGCCGACAGCGACTGGTCGCCCGAGCAGGGCCCGCTGGATGCCAAGGGCATTACCTACGCCCAGGAGTTGGTGTGGAACCTGTTCGGCCACTACCACACGACGACGACGGCTCTCGGGAAGGACACCGCCTACAGCGCGACCATCGACGGTCTGCGTGAGCGCCTCTACCTGCCCGTGGTCAGCCCCACGACCGGCTGGCTGGAGGAGTGGATGTCGCCCGACAACCTCGGCGAAACCACCCACCGTCACCTCTCCCCGCTCATCGGCCTCTTCCCCGGCGACCGGATCCGTCCGGACGACTCCACGCCCAAGGACATCCTCGCCGGTGCGACCGCCCTCCTCACCGCGCGCGGCATGAACAGCTTCGGCTGGGCCAACGCCTGGCGCAGCCTGTGCTGGGCGAGGCTGAAGAACGCGGAGAAGGCGTACCAGCTCGTCGTCACCAACCTGAAGCCGTCGGTCAACGGCAGCAACGGCAGCGCGATGAACCTCTTCGACATCTACGAGGTCAACCCGGGCCGCGGCATCTTCCAGATCGAGGCCAACTTCGGTACCCCCTCGGCGGTCGTCGAGATGCTGGTCTACTCGCGGCCGGGACACGTCGAGCTGCTGCCGGCGCTGCCGGCCGCCTGGGCGGCCTCCGGCTCGGTATCCGGCGTGGGCGTGCGCGGCGGCTTCGTCGCCGACCTCAGCTGGAAGAACGGCAAGGTCACCCAGGCCACGCTGAGGAGCGTCGGCGGCGGAGCCACCACCCTGCTCGCCAACGGGAGTTCGCGACAGATCAGCGTCAGGCCCGGTCAGTCCGTCACGCTGCGGAACCTCTGAGAAGCGCCGGACGAGTCGAGAAGAGTGGAGAGAACAACGATGTTCCAAAATATTCGACGTCCGCGGGTGGACTGCCTACCGCGTCGCCGAGCACTGGTGTCCGTGGCCGCCGCGTTGGCGGGCATGGCCCTGTCCTTCGTGCCACTCGGCGCCGCGCATGCGGCGGGCAGCGCCGCGGCTTCGGTACAGCACACGGGGACCTGGGTCAGCAGCTGGTCGCCCAGCATGACCACCGCCGGCCCGGCCTTCAACGACCAGACCATCCGGATGGTGGCCCACAGCAGTGTCGCCGGCTCCGGCGCACGCATCACCCTCTCCAACCGGTACAGCAGCACCCCGCTCAACGTCAGCGCCGTGGACATCGCGGTCCAGGCAAGCGGGGGAAACGCCGTGCGCGGGACCACGGTGAACGTGACGTTCGGTCACTCCGGCCAGGTCACCATCCCCGCGGGTGAGCAGGCGATCAGCGACGTCATCCCGATCTCGCTCAGCGCCGGGGAGAACGTGCTCGTCAGCCTCTACGTGCCGGGCAGCACGGGCGCCTCCACCTGGCACTCGGACGCGTTCGACACCACCTACACAGCCCCAGGCAACCATGCCGCCGACGACCTCGTGGACGCGTTCGGCTCCACCACGACCTCCTGGTACTACCTGGCCGGGCTGGACGTGGTCTCGCCGACCGCGAAGGGAACGGTGGTCGCCTTCGGGGACTCCATCACGGACGGCTACCACTCGTCCACCGGCACCTACACCCGCTGGCCCGACTTCCTCGCCCGGCGGCTGGGCACCGGAGGCACCCCGCAGAAGCTCAGCGTCGTGGACGCCGGGATCGGCGGCAACCGGGTGCTCACCGACGTCCCCAATCTCTGGCAGGGCGTCAGCGCCCTCAAGCGCTTCGGCCACGACGCCCTCGGCCAGCCAGGAGTCAAGGACGTGATCCTCTTCGAGGGCATCAACGACATCGGCAACAACGCCGGTCCCAACGGCGCGCCGCTGACGGCCGGGGACCTCGAAAACGGATACCGCGCCCTGATCAACGAGGCACATGCGGCCCACGTCAGGGTCATCGGTGCCACCCTGATGCCCGACCAGGGCAACGGGTACTACACGCCCGCAGCCGAGACCATCCGTCAGAGCGTCAACCAGTGGATCCGCACCGGCGGCGCCTTCGACGGCGTCATCGACTTCGACCAGGCCATGCGCAACCCAGCGAACCCAGCCGCTCTCAACCCGTTCTTCGACTCGGGCGATCACCTCCACCCCGACGACATCGGCATGAAGGTGATGGCCGACGCGATCGACCTGCGACTGCTGCACGTCTGACGCACGCAGGCACCGACCCCCTCCGATGCGGCGCCCGCGAGCCGGAATGGCTCGCGGGCGCCACCGTGCTCTCCGGCGCTGTGGGCTCCCCCGGGAGTCGCTCGCCCAGTTGGTCGAATCGTGCCACCGGAACTCCCACGGTCACCGAGAACGGCGTCCGCGCGCTGACCGGCACCGAGCAGTGGTTCGGCGCCGGTGGAACCGGGCCGGCCCGCGGCCGGGCATTCCGGCCTCTACCGGGACAGGTGGTGCCCCGACGGGCCAGTATGGGAAGTGGACATTGCAGGTGCACCCCGTCGGCTCGAATGAGGTGGTTGCGGTGGGCGCGTCACGGCCCGCATCCTCGCGGCCCGGACGTGGGGGCGCCGAGCCGCCCGCCAAGGACGACCTCGAGCCGCTGGCGGAGGTCCTGCGATCGATACCCGACCGGCTGGACGCGCATCTCGGCGGGCTCTACCTCCTGTCCGAGGACGGCCATCTGCTGGAACTGGCGCTGACGCTCGGGGCCGCGCGCGGGTTCACCCGACCATGGCAGCGGGTGGGCCTGGCGGCACCGATTCCGGTGGCCGACGCGGTGCGCGGCGGCCACGTGGTGTGGGTGGGCGGTGCGGAGGAGATGGCGCGCCGGTATCCGCGGGTGGCCGTGGCCATGCCGTACGCGTTCTGCCTCGCCGCGGCTCCGATCGTCGCGCACGGGGTGACGCTCGGGACCGTCTTCGTTCTCTGGCCCGCCTCGCATCCGCCGGAGCTGTCGTCTGCCGAGCGACACGGGCTCGCCCTGCTCGCGGCGGATCTGGCCGAGCTGGTGGAGCGGGCGGCGCGGACGGGAAAACCGCTCCGGCCCGGCCCGCGCTCGGTGGCGATCACCGCCGAGTACGCCGCCGCCGACCCGCTCACAGCGACGGTGGCGCGGCTGCCGGAGGGCATGTGCGGCATCGACCTGGACGGCAGACTGACCTGCGTCACGCCGACCGCGGCCGAGCTGCTCGGGGAACCGGTCGAACAGCTGCTCGGCGAGCGGCCGTGGTCAGCGCTGCCCTGGCTCGTCGATCCCGTGTACGAGTACCACTACCGGGCTGCCGTGATCAGCGGGCAGTCCACATCGTTCGTGGCAGTAAGGCCGCCGGACCGCTGGCTGTACTTCCAGCTCTACCCGGACCCCTCGGGGGTCACGGTACGGATCAGCGACGCCGAGGCCTCCCAGCACGACCTGCCCGCCGCCGACTCACCCCCCGACACGGTCGTGCACACGCGGCCCGGAGCGCTGTACCACATCCTCCACCTCGCCAGCGCGCTGACCGAGGCCGTGAGCGTGCAGGACGTGGTGGGCATGATCGCCGACCAGATCGTACCGGCCTTCGGCGGCCAGGCCGTCGCGGTACTGCTGGTCGAAGGCGGCCGGCTCCGCAAGGTCGGCCACCGCGGCTACCCGCCCGGCCTGATCGACAAGTTCGACGGAACTCCGCTGACCGAGCCCACACCGGGCGTCCAAGCGTCGACCAGCCCGGTGCCGGCTTTCTTCGAGTCGCGTGCCGAGCTGGAGCGGCTCTATCCCGGCCGCCGCGAGACCCAGGACGGGATGTCCGCCTGGGCCTACCTGCCGCTGGTGACCTCGGGCCGGCTGATCGGCACCTGCGTGCTGGCGTTCGCCGCGCCGCACCGGTTCGGAACGGAGGAACGCACCGTCCTCACCTCGCTCGGCGGCCTGGTCGCCCAGGCCCTCGACCGGGCCCGCCTGTACGACACCAAGCTCGGCCTCGCCCACGGTCTGCAGGACAGCCTGCTGCCCCAGGCTCTGCCCAAAGTCCCGGGACTTGAGGCCACCGCCCGCTACCTGCCGGGCACGGAGGGCCTGGACATCGGCGGCGACTTCTACGACCTCATCCGCGTCGACGGCGACGCCGTGGCCGTCGTCATCGGCGACGTCCAGGGCCACAACGTCAACGCCGCCGCCCTGATGGGCCAGATCCGCACCGCCGTACGCGCCTTCGCGACGGCCGACGCCAACCCCAGCACCGTGCTCGCCCGAACCAACCGCCTGCTGGCCGACCTGGACACCACCCTGCTGGCGAGCTGCGCCTACCTGCGGGTCGACCTCACCAGGCGGGAGGCGTGGCTGGCCGATGCCGGGCACCCTGCGCCGCTGCTGCGGAGCCCCGACGGCCGGGCGAGTCTGCTGGAGCCGCGCAGCGGCATGATGCTGAACGTCGACCCCACCGCCGAGTACCCGCTGACCCGTATCGACCTGCCGATCGGCGCCACTCTGGCGCTGTACACCGACGGCCTCATCGAGGCGCCCGGCGTCGACCTCGACCAAGCATTGGCCGACCTGTGCGCCAAACTCGCCCTCCACGGCGGGGAACCGCTGGACCACTTGGCCGATATGCTCATCGGCCAGATCAAGCAGGCCGAGCATCGTACCGACGACATCGCGCTCCTTCTGGTCCGTTCCGTCCCCCGTTGAACCGCGCTAGGGAAGGTGTTGGTTTCCGTGGCACGTATTCCCCTGGTCGCCCTGCGTGGGGTCTCCACCCGGTTCGGCAATGTACAGGCCTTGAGCGCCGTCGACCTCGAGATCAACGAGGGAGAGGTCGTCGCTCTGGTCGGGGACAACGGTGCCGGGAAGTCCACCCTGGTCAAGGCCATCGCCGGGGTGTCCCCGCCGGACAGCGGGGTGATCGAGTGGGAGGGCCGGGCGGTCGACCTCAGCACTCCTGGCGATGCCCAGGACCTGGGCATCGCCACCGTCCACCAGGACCTGTCGCTCTGCGACAACCTCGACACCGTGAGCAATCTCTACCTCGGCCGAGAGCTCCACAAATTCGGCATCTTCCTCGACCAGGTCGAGATGGAGAAGCGCTGTCGCAGGCTGCTGACCGACCTCTCGACCCGGATCCCCAGCGTGCGCGTCCCGGTCGGCTCGCTCTCCGGAGGCCAGCGCCAGACCGTCGCCATCGCCCGCGCGCTGATCGGCAAGCCCAGGATCGTGGTCCTGGACGAGCCCACCGCCGCCCTCGGCGTCGGGCAGACCGCCCTGATCCTCAAGCTGGTCGAGCGCCTCCGTGACCAGCGCCTCGGCGTGCTCCTGGTCAGCCACGACCTGGAGAGCGTGCGCGCGGTCGCGGACCGGGTGGCGGTGCTGCGGCTCGGCCGCATCACCGGCGTGTTCGACACGAAGTACGCCACCCAGGAGCAGATCATCTCGGCCATCACCGGCAACCACGCCATGGCCGTGACCCTGCAGCAGAGCCTGCTTCCTCGCGGGCTGCCCGAACAGGACGCCCTCGACGTCGCCTACCGCTACCTGCCCGCGCAGGCGGGGGTGGGCGGCGACTGGTTCGACGTGATTCCGCTGCCAGGCGCCCGGGTCGCGCTGGTCGTCGGGGACATCGTCGGGCACGGCATGCACGCCGCTGCCACGATGGGCCGGCTGCGGACCGCCGTGCACAACTTCTCCATGCTGGACCTGCCCCCCGACGACCTTCTCGCGCACCTCGACGAGCTGGTCAGCCGGATCGACAAGGACGAGGCCGGCGCGAGCGGCGACGCCTCGATCGCCGGGGCGACCTGCCTGTACGCGATCTACGACCCGGTCTCGCGCTGCTGCGAACTGGCCCGGGCCGGCCATCTCCCGCCCGCGCTGGTCCATCCCGACGGCACAGTGGAGTACCTCGACCTGCCGGCCGGCCCGCCGCTGGGCCTGGGGGGCCTGCCCTTTGAGACGGTACAAGTGCAACTGCCCGAGGGCAGCCAGCTGGTCCTGTACACCGACGGACTCGTCGAGGACCGCAGCCGCGACATCGACCTCGGACTCGACCTCCTGCGCGAGGCCCTGGCCAAGGCCGGCCGGCCCCCGGAGGAGACCTGCGATGCGGTGCTCGACGCGCTGCTGCCCGCCTACCCGAAGGACGACATCGCCCTTCTCGTCGCCCGCACCCGCGCGCTGCCGCAGGACTGGATCGCCGAGTGGGACGTGCCCTTGGACCCGTCCGCCGTCGCCGGTGTGCGGGCCGCGGCCAGCCGGCACCTCGAGGAGTGGGGGCTGGACGACCTGGTGTTCACCACCGAGCTGATCCTCAGCGAGCTGGTCACCAACGCCATCCGCTACGCCACCGGACCCATCCACGTCCGCCTGCTCCGGGACCGCAGCCTGATCTGCGAGGTCTCGGACACCAGCAACACCTCCCCGCATCTGCGCTACGCGGCCACGATGGACGAGGGCGGACGCGGACTGTTCCTCGTCGCCCAGTTCGCCGAGCACTGGGGTACCCGGTACACGCCCACCCGCAAGATCATCTGGGCCGAGCAGCCGCTGCCCAAGAGCGCGCAGGAGCGCTGAGTTCAGGCATGGGCGAGCGTCGTCAGGCGCAGCCGGACCTCCAGTTCCTGGTCACCGGAGACCGCGCCGCGCGACTCCACAGCGAACGCCTCAGCGAGGGCGTCCTGGACCTCGTGGACGTCGTGCGGGCATCCGCTCACACCGGCGTCCACAGCGCCGCTCAGGGCGGCGGGTCCCGCTCCGGTGTGGTGGGTGTGCATGTCGACGCTCATGGACCACACGGTCGGGTGGCTCGACCTGCCGCTGGACGGGCCGGCCGACATCCGGGCGGTCGGCTCCACGTGCGGGAAGACGGCCTCAAGGGCGTGGAACACGGCGTCCGCGTCCTGGGCGTCGCAGCCGGTGAGGAGGACGTCGACGTGGCTGGAAGGGTGAGTTGAGGTCATCGGATGCTCCCATGGCGGCGATGCGGCCCCCCACACTGCGACTGTAGGCCGCGCCGGCCCGAATGGCGCGCCTGCGTCCGGCGTGCCTGCGTTGAAGACCGACCGGCAAGACCGACCTGCATCCCGGGCGACGACATCGCGCCACGCTGTCGGTGGAGACGTATCGTGGCGAGAACAGGCGGCGGCCTCTGCCGAGGGCCGCCGACGTTGGAGCTCGCCATGGCCGACATCAAGGGATTTCTCACCACTCCCCGCCAGGAATCCGTCCGGCGCCCGGTCCAGGAACGCGTCCGGGACTGGAACGAGGTCTACGACGGGCAGAGCCTCCTGCCGATCATCGACAAGCAGGCGGGGCGCTGCATGTCCTGCGGCATCCCCTTCTGCCATCACGGCTGCCCGCTGGGCAATCTGATCCCCGACTGGAACGACCTGGTCTCCAGGAACAACTGGGCGAGCGCCGGCGAGTGGTTGCACGCGACCAACAACTTCCCGGAGTTCACCGGACGGTTGTGCCCGGCGCCGTGCGAGAGCGCCTGCGTGCTGGCCATCAACCAGCCCGCGGTCACGATCAAGAACGTCGAGGTCTCCATCGCCGACCGGGCCTGGGAGGAGGGCTGGGTCAGGCCCCTGCCCCCGGAGCGGATGTCCGGCAAGATCGTCGCCGTCATCGGCTCCGGTCCCTCGGGTCTGGCCTGCGCCCAGCAGCTCACCCGGGCCGGGCACACGGTCGTCGTCTACGAGCGGGACGACCGGGTCGGCGGGCTGCTGCGGTACGGCATTCCCGAGTTCAGGTTGGAGAAGCGGCGGCTGGACCGGCGGCTGGAGCAGATGCGCGCGGAGGGTACCCGGTTCCGTACCCGGGTCGCCGTCGGTAGCGATCTGGACGCCGCCGAACTGGCCGAACGCTGCGACGCGGTGGTGGTCGCCGTCGGCGCCACCGCCTGGCGGGACCTGCCGGTTCCCGGTCGGGAGCTGGCCGGTGTCCACCAGGCGATGGAGTACCTCCCGCTCGCCAACCGCGCCTGCGCGGGCGACTTCGCGGGTCCGCCGCCCATCAGCGCCGAGGGCAGGCACGTGGCCATCGTCGGCGGCGGCGACACCGGCGCGGACTGCCTCGGTACCGTGCTGCGCCAGGGCGCGGCCTCCGTCGTGCAGTTGGACATCCACCCGTCACCCGGCCGGGAGCGGCCCGCCGACGAACCGTGGCCGGTGTACCCGAAGGTCCTCCGGACCTCCAGCGCCCACCAGGAGGCCGGGGAGCGGGCGGACGGAGACGTACGGGTCTTCTCGGCGTCCACGCTGCGCTTCGAGGGCGACCCGAGCGGCCACGTGCGAGCGCTGCACCTGGAGGTGGAGCCGGAGGAGTGGCAGTCCGAGCGGGCCACCGAGCGGATGCTGCCGGCGGACCTGGCCCTGCTGGCCCTGGGATTCTCCGGGCCTGAGCCGGACAGCGGTCTGGTGCAGCAGCTCGGCCTGCGGCTGGCCGCGGACGGCAGCTTCGCCCGCGCTGACGACTTCACCGCAGGAACGGACGGGGTGTTCGTGGCGGGCGACGCCGGCCGGGGTCAGTCGCTCGTCGTCTGGGCGATCGCCGAGGGCCGCGCGGTCGCCGCCGCCGTCGACCGCAAGCTGACCGGGTCTGCCGCCATGCCTGCGCCCATCCGCCCGTCGGACCGGCCGCTGGTGCTGTGAGCTCGTTCGGCATGCGACGCGGGGTGGACGGCCGAGGTCGGCCGTCCACCCCGCGCGCCGTGTGCGCGTCAGCGGTTGCGATCAGCTCGCGAAGCCGATGCCGAACAGATGCAGGGTCCCGTCCGCGGTCACCGGCAGGGTGACGCTGGCGACCTGCTTGCCCCCGGTCAGCGGGAGCCTGCTGCTGAACACGTAGGTGGTCACCTTGTCCCGGGTGCCGTCGGCGACGTTGCGGTACGGCGTCGTGACGACCGTGCTGGTCCCGGCGACCGGCTTGCTGGACCCGGCGTCGAGGGTCCAGTCGGCCAGGGCCAGGGTGACCTTGTCGGAGGAGCCGTCGGTGTACGTGACGGTCACGACACCACTGGTGCCCTTCGCGGGCGCGTTGATCGCGGCGCCGAGGAACCCGACTGCGGTGGCACCCGCGGGTGCGGAGACCGGGATGGTCTGGCCGGCCGCAGCGATGTTGTCCGGTTTGCCCGCCCCGGCCGGCCACGGATAGGTGATGCCGTCCGCGGTGACCGTGCTCCCGGTCTTCACCCCGGCGGCGTCCAGCGCGTTCTGCGAGTAGGCCCAGCCCTGCTCGTCGAAGCCGCCGCCGAAGGTGGCACCGTCGGCGTACACGCCGGTCCCGGTGGCGTACGGCCACAACGAGCCCGCCGTGGCCACCGCGACGTGCAGCGCGGTCGGCGGCAGGGTGCCGACACCGCCCGTGCTGAGACTGATCGGCACCGAGTAGGCGCCCTCAGCGCCTCCCGCGGTCACCTGCAACTGCTGCTCCGCGCGGGAGTTGGCCGGGACGGTGACGCTTCCGGCGGTGGCGGTCAGGGTCACCCCGGCGGGCGGCTTCGCCGACCAGGAGACGCTGACCGGACTACCGGAGATGTTGACCAGGTCCAGCGTTCCGGTTCCGCTCGCGCCGGGCGCCAGAACCAGACCGGCGCCTGACGGGCCGGTCGCGGCGACGATGTCGCGCTGACCGGTGCTGTCGGAGGGCGGCGCGGCGGAAGCCGACGAGCCCCAGGCGGTGTTGGGAGTGCTGCCCAGGGTGTAGTCCAGGGTCGCGCCGCCCGACAGTTCGGCGAAACTCACCCAGGGCTGGTTCCATGCCTTGTCGTCGACCTTCAGGCCCTGCACGTACGGGCTGCCGGTGGCCGCGGCGGGAGCGTTGATCGTCAGCGCGTGCCCGCTGCCGATCTGCACGCGCGCGGTCGGGAAGACCGGGCTGCCGAGCACGAGCGTGTCGGTGCCGGGCGTCTCCGGGTACATGCCCAGCTCGGACCACACGTACCAGGAGGACATCGCACCCAGGTCGTCGTTGCCGAAGGAGCCGACCGGAGCGTTGAAGTACAGCTGCTGCTGCACGTCCCGCACCGCCTTCTGGGCCTTCCAGGGTTGGCCCAGGTACGCGTACTCCCAGGGGATCTCCAGGCTGGGCTCGTTGCTGAGGTCGGCGTTGGTGCTGCCGGGCTTGGCCAGGTTGGACAGCAGGTCGTCCAGATAGCTGCCGTAGGCGTCGACCCCGCCGCGCGAGCGGATCAGCGCCTGGAGGTTGAACGGGACCATCGGCGTGTACTGGGCCGAGGTGCCCTCGACGAACCCGTTGGAGGTACCGGGGGTGAAGCCGGTCGCGAACTCGCCGCTCGCCAGCTTGGCCTGCAGGTAGCCGGTCTGCGGGTCGAAGACGTTCTGCCAGTCCTGGGCCCGGCCGGCGAAGGAGGTGTAAAGGTCCTTCTTCCCGAGGGACTTGGCGAGCGAGGCGATGGCGAAGTCCGCGGTGTCGTACTCCTGCTGGGTCGATACCGGGCCGTAGAAGTTGCAGCAGCCCCAGGTGCTGTTGTCGATCGGGAGGTATCCCTTGGCGTCCCGCACGGACTCGCCCGGACGGTCGTTGTTGGCGTGGGTGGCCTGCCAGGTCATCGCATCCAGGGCGTGGCCGGTGCTGAAGTCGCGGGCGCCGAAGGCGTAGGCGTCAGCGATGATGCCGTCGGCGGGGTCGCCGACCATGACGTAGCTCTCCCCGTTGTTCTGCGCCCACTTGGGCAGTATCCCGGTCTGGTCGTAGCCGTTCAGCATGGACCGGACCACGTCCGAGACCACGTGCGGGGCGACCACGGCCATCAGCTGGGTCTGCGAGCGGTAGGTGTCCCAGCCCGAGTAGTTGGCGTACTGGACGTGCCCCTTGGCGGTGGTGTGGATCTGCCGGTCCATCCCCATGTACTGCCCGTTGCTGTCGGAGAACACGTTGGGGTGCAGCAGTGCGTGGTAGAGGGCCGTGTAGAACTCGGTCTGCTGGTCGCTGCTTCCGCCGCCCACCTGGATCCGGTCGAGGGTCCGGTTCCAGGCGTCGTGGGTGGCCTGTCGCACGGCGTCGAAGTCCCAGCCGTGGATCTCGCCGGCGAGGTTGCCCGTGGCGTTGGCGTCCGAGGTGTACGAGATGCCGACCTTCGCGGTGACGGTCGATGCCGTGGAGGTGTCGAAGCCGAGGTAGACGCCGTTGGCGCCGACCACCGGCGGGTTGGTGGGGGCCTTGGTCGCCGGAGCCCCGTTGCTGCCGTGGGTCGTGGGCTGTGTCCGCTCCGGGAGGGTGAAGTGGGGTTCCTGCTGGGCCGGTCGGGTCGAGCGGGGGGTCGGCTGCTGCACCGGGGCGCCCAGCTTCAACGTCTTGACGTTCGGGTTCACCGTGCTGCCGACCCAGGTGCCGCTGCTGCTGAAGGGGTGGTCGAAGCTGATGTCGAAGTGCAGCGTGTAGGTGTTGTTGGCGCCGCAGAAGTGGCCGCTGTCGATCGCGCCGACCACCTCGTGGTCGTTGACCACCTGCGCCCGGGTTCCGTCGATCTTGGTGGCGCCTCCGCTCAACTTGAGGAGCAGATGGGCGTCGGACCCGCTGGGGAAGGTGAACTGGCCGATCCCGGCCCGGGTGGTGGCGCTCAGTCGGGTGGCCACTCCGGCGGCGTCGGTCAGCGCGTAGTACCCGGCCTGCGCGCTCTCCTTGCTGTGGTCAAAACCGACCGTGGTCGCACCGAGACTGCCGCTGATCGCGCCGGTGAAGGGCAGGATGGGCAGATCGCCCGCGGCCGGGCAGCCCGGCCCGGACATGTGGGTCAGGCTGTAGCCCGAGACCTTCTTGTCGGTGTACTCATAACCGCCGCCGTCCGGACGGCTGGTGGTGTCAGGGCTCCACTGCACCATGCCGAAGGGCGCGTCCGCGCCGGGAAAGGTGTCGACCGCGCCGGACGTCCCGATGAAGGGATTCACCAGCGAGGCCGGGTCGTTGACGAGGCCGACCGCGTGGGCGGCAGGAGCCGCCAGCGCCTGCAGCGGCAGCGCCACCAGCGCGGCCGCGGAGAACGCGGCGAGAGCTGTGCGGAGGACGGACGCGCCAGGGCGCCCGGATCGTGCCATCACGTGCCTCCAAGGGACGGGGACGGTCTTCTCGGCCACTGCATGCGCCCAGCCTGGAGACAACGTTGTCAGGGGTCGCTGGTCCGCGTGACAACGTTGCCAAATGTGTGTTGGAGAGCAGTCAAACCGCCAGCTGACCCAAAGTCAACACAGCGCGCACAGGCAACAGCCAGGAACCCTCTCTCACCGCCGTTCTGTCCACGAGGATGTCAAGGGCCAGGTCATGCGAATGAGAGCTGCGGGAGGACGTCGCGGGCGAGCAGGACGGCGGCGAGGGCGACGAACAGAGCGCCGGACGCGGCGTTGAGCAGGCTCTGGCCGCGGATTCCGAATCCACGGCCGGAACGAGCGATGGCGAAGGCGAGGGCGGCTTCCAGTCCTGAGGCGACGGCGAACCAGGTCACCGTGAAGAGGACCAGCCCGGCCCAGCCTGCCGCATGCCGGGCCTGCAGCATCGTGGGCGTGCCGGTGGCAAGCCAGAACGTCCAGGAGAGCGGGTTGACCAGGTTGGCCGTGACCCCCTTCCAGAAGGCCCAGGACTCCGCCGCCGGAAAGGCGGCCTGACGGCGCCACAGCCGGCGGGCGTCGCGCACCGCCACTGCGGCGAGGTAGAGGAAGAACGCCGCGCCGACCGAGCCGACCCATACCGCCGCCCCGGCGACCGCGCTGATGACCCCGGCGAAGGCCAGCGCCGGGACCATGAGGATCAGGTCGGCGGTGGCGGAGCCGAGGATGACCCGGAGCCCGGCCGCGAATCCCTGGGTCGCGGAGGTCTGCAGGATCGTCACGAAGATCGGGCCGACGGACAGCGCCGCGCCCGCACCGAGCAGCACGCCGAGCCAGAGCGCCTCGGTCACGGCCGGACCTCCTGGTTCCGCACCGGCTGCGGCGCGGTGAGGTGTGCGCTGGCTGTGGGCTCCTTGATGGTCTCCAGCGCGATGGAGGTCACGGTCCGGGTGACGCCGGGGATCGCCCGGATCCGCGCGAGGAGGAGGCGCAAGGTCTGCGGGGACCCGGTACGCACCTTGAGCACATAGCTGTCCTCACCGTCGACGTCGTGGCATTCCAGCACCTGCGGCTCGCCGTGGACGAAGGTCTCGAACGGCTGCTGCTCGTCGGCGTCGGCACGGGTCACCACCCGCATGTGTGCGACCAGGCCCTGGTTGAGCGCCTGCGGGTCGATGAGCGTGGTGTAGCCGCGGATCACGCCGTCACGCTCCATCCGCCGCACCCGGGAGTAGACGGACGGGCCGGTCAGCCCGACCGTCTTGGCGATGGCGGCATGGGTGGCGCGGCCGTCCGCCTGCAGGATCCGGAGGATCTCCCGGTCGACGGCATCGAGCTCACCGGTCACGACATCATTCAACGGTCTGGCCAATCTCCCAACGATTCGTACGCCGGTAAACTAGATCACGACCGTTCCGTTGTCCACTCTGGTTCGGGCCGGTCGCCGGGTCAGTCCTTGACGGCTCCGGTGGTGACGCCGGCGGCGATGTAGCGCTGGGCGAGGACCAGGATCAGGGTGGCCGGGAGGGAGGCGACGACGGCCGTGGCCATGATGGCGTTCCACTGCTGGTTGTTGTTGCCGATGTAGTGGTAGATGCCCAGGGTGATCGGCTCGCGGGCGCCGCCGCCGTCCAGGGTGCTGGCGAACACGAAGTCCGACCAGGACCAGAGGAACGCGAACAGCGACACGGTGACCACCGCGTTGCGGCTCATCGGCAGCACGATGGACCAGAAGGTGCGCACGCTGCCCGCGCCGTCGGTCCTGGCCGCCTGCAACAACTCGCCGGGGATGGTGGACATGAACGCGGTGAAGATCAGCACGCCGAACGGCACCGCCAGGGTGGAGTCGGCCACGATCAGCCCCGGCACCGACTGCAGCAGGCCCAACCGCAGGTAGATCGCGTAGAAGCCCATCGCCATGATGATCCCCGGGATCATCTGCGCCACCAGCAGCAGGAAGCTGAGCACCCCGCCACCGCGCGGGCGCAGCTTGGCCAGCGCGTAGCCGGCCGGGGCGGCCAGCGCCACGGTCAGCGCCACGGTGCCCAGTCCGATCCCCAGGCTGGTTCCGAGGTAGGGCAGTTGCTCGTGCAGGACGGCGCGGTAGCCGTCCAGGGTGCCGTGCAGCGGGAACCAGGCCGGTGGGGTGCGGCGCATGTCCTGGTCGCGGGTCAGCGAGACGTTGACCATCCAGTAGACCGGGAACAGCATGACCGCGGTCAGGGCCAGTCCCAGGGCGGTCTTCCACCAGGTGGTGCGGGCTGCCGTGGTCGTCGATCGTGTGGTCACGGGGTGTTCTGCTTTCGCTGGACGCGGATGTAGAGCAGGCCGAAGCCCAGGGCGGCGACCACCAGCAGGTTGCCCACCGCCGCACCGGGGCCGAAGGCGGGCAGCAGGTTGCCGAAGCCCAGCCGGTATGACCAGGTGGCGAAGGTGGTCGAGGAGTCCGCCGGACCGCCCCGGGTCATGATCCAGATGATGTCGAACACCTTGAGCGTGTACACCAGTCCCAGCAGCAGGGTGATCGCCGAGACCGGCCGCAGCAGCGGGAAGGTGATCCGCCAGAACCGCTGCCAGGCGTTCGCGCCGTCCAGCGCGGCTGCCTCGTACAGACTGCCCGGAATGGCCTGCAACCCGCTGTAGAGCACCACCAGGTTGAACGGGATGCCGATCCAGATGTTCGCCAGCGTCACCGACGCCAGCGACCAGGTGGGCGAGGTCAGCCAGTGCACCGGGGCGATGCCCAGCCCGTGCAGCACCGCGTTGACCACCCCTGAGTCGCTGTTGAGCATCCACGACCAGGTCGACGCCGACACGATCAGCGGCAGCAGCCACGGCACCAGGAACAGCGCGCGCAGCGTCGCCGAGAGCCGGAAGTGCTGGGTGAAGAACACCGCCAGCGCCAGCCCGATCCCGTACTGGAACGCCAGACTCACCGCGGTGAACACCACCGTGTGCAGCAGCGCCGGTACGAACGTGGGATCACCCAGCACCTGGCGGTAGTTCGCCAGCCCCGAGAACGGCGCACCACCCTGCACAAACGAGCGCAGCGTGTAGTGACGCAGGCTCAGATCCAGGTTCCGGTACAGCGGATAGGCGTAGAACACCGCCAGGTACAGGAGTACCGGGGCGAGGAACCCCCAAGCAGCCCAGCGCTCAGGATTCGCGCGACGACGCGGAGGCGCCGACGTGGGGGTGCCCTTCACGGGTCGGCGATCGGAGGCCGGTCGGCGTCGTGGCAGCTGTGCGGTGTGGTTCACGGTAACGGGATCCTTGCTACTTTGCGGCGGACTGGGCTGCCGCGAGCGCGGCCTGCGGCGACGTCTCTCCGCCGAGCGAGAGGTGGACGGCGTTGGAGAGCCGCTGGGAGATCGTGGAGTACGCGGCACCCAGGTTGTCGCCGGTACGCCCCTTCGCGGCTTGGACTGCGCGCAGCGTGCTGGGGCAACTGCTCGACGGGGAGCCGCGGGTGGGCGGCTCCGCGTCGAGAGCGGCGCAGTCGCCCCAGCCGGTCGGTCAGCGCGGCACGAGGTTCCACAGGTGGTCGGCGGTGCCGTTGTCGTTCCACTGCAGGACCTGGGCGACGGAGGCGGTGCTCATGTTGGTGACTCCCAGCAGCAGCCCGCTGTTGTCATTGGCGATCTGATACGAGCCGCGGCTGGTGGGGATGAGCTGCCACAGGTGGTCGGTGGTGCCGTTGTCCCCCCAGATCAGGGCTGTGGCCCCGGCGTTGGTGGAGGCGTTGGTGATGCCCAGGAGCAGGCCGCTGGCCTTGTTCACGATCTTGTAGAGGCCGGAGCCTGCCGGGGTGAGGGTCCAGGACTGGTCGGTGCCGGTGCTGGAGGTGGCCTGGTCGACCAGGGTTCCCTGCGCGGTGCCGGCGTTCTGGGTGTCCAGGGCCAGGCCGCTGTTGGAGTTGACGATCTGGTAGGTGCCGCTGAGCGTGGTCGAACTGCCGCTGGGCGTGATGACCAGGTGGTATCCGTCGGCGGCGTTCATCGCCACCGGGACGGTGATCGATCCGTTGACGACGGTGTAGTCGCTGGAGGAGATCGTGATGGGAGCGGACACCCCGCTGGTGCGGCCCGGCGACGGGGTGTACTGGAGCTGGACATGGGCCGTGCTGCCGAAGGCCGACAGGGAGCCCAGGCCGTTGACCGTCACCGCAGTGGCGCCGGTGCCACCGCCGAAGATGACACTGACCTGGTTTCCGGCGCTGTTCACCGAGGCGGCGCCGTCGATTCCGGTCTGGGCCGGAGGCACCGTGCTGACCATGTTCCCGGTCATGTCGCCGTACCACTTGTAGAGCCAGTAGGAGCCGTTGGGCGAGCCCCCCGTGGTGGTCAGGGTGTCGCCCAGGGTGCCGTACAGGTTCCAGAAGGCCAGTTCGGCGTTGTTGACTCCGGCCCGCTCGAACTTGGCGACGTAGCCGACCAGCGCGCCGGGGACGCCGACCTCGCTGGTGGTGCCGTACTCCTCGATGGCGACGGGCCGCGCGCTGATGCCCAGGCTGGACTCCAGGTTCCGGTAGGCGGCCACGTCGGCGGCTATGTTCTGGTCGCCCTGCAGTTCGTGCCAGCTGACGATGTCCGGCAGCGTGTTGTGGGCCTTGGCGTAGGTGAGGAACTGCGTCATCCACGACAGGTTCCAGGCGGAGTAACTGGGGCCCTGGATCGGGGTGGCCGTGTCCTTGGAGCGGACCTCCTGGTAGGTGGTGACCCAGCCGGCGTCGAAGGCACCGGCGTTAGTCGTGTCCCAGGTCCAGTCGGGCTCGTTCCACAGTTCGTAGGCGCTGATGTTGCCCGCGCCCGATGCCTTGACCGAGCCGATCTGGGTGTCGACGGCCGACAGCCAGTTGCTCCAGCTGACCCACTTGTAGGGGAAGTTGGGATACCAGTCCGGCATCCGGACGACCACCTTGGCGCCGGCGTTCGCAGCCTTGGCCGCCACCACCAGCGCGTCGCCGCCGGGGGCGGTCTCGCCGTTGGGCAGCTGCGAGCCGCCCGGGGCCATCTGCACGAAGGTGTTCGGGTGCAGCGGGGTGACCAGGCTGTCGGCCGGGGTCGTGGCGCTGGACAGCCCGTACAGGCTGCCCGAGGCGGCGTGGGTGACCGTGCGGAAGGGCTGGTTGGCGTTGACGACCAGGGTGGTGGACGCCGTGGCCGCCGCGTGGGCGGGGGCGGCCAGCACGGTCGGGGCCGCGGCCAGGGCCAGCGCGCCGAGCGCGGCGGCGGCGCGGGTGAGGGATCTGCGGGACTGGCGGCTCGTGGTGGGGACCATAGCTCCGCTCTCTTGGGTGGGGAGGGTGGGGGTGTCGAGCGAGGTGCCGGCCGAACCGGCCCTTGCCGGTCGGTCCTTGCCGGTCGGTCCTTGCCGGTCGGTCTTAGTTTCCGATCTTGGACGCGGCGGCCTGCTGGGCGGCGTCCAGTGCCGCCCGCGGGTTCTGCGACCCGGACAGCGCGGCCTGCACCGCCGTCCACAACTGCTCCGAGATCACTGGGTACTTGGTGCCCAGACCGTTGCTGGTGCGGCCTTTCGCCGCAGCGACGGCGGCGACCCACGGCTTCAGCGCCGCGTTCTGCTGGACCTGCTGGGTCTGCACCGCGGCGACCGGCGCGATGTAGGACAGCGTGCTGTCGGTGGCAAGGAGGTTGGTGTTGCTGATCAAGCAGGAGACGATCTTCTCGGTGGTCGCGTAGCGCGACGTGTCCTTCTGCACCGGCACGGTGACGAACTCACCGCCGGTGGGGGCGGGCGCGGAACCACCGGACTCGGCGGGGATGCTGATGACGCCGTACTTGAAGCCGGCCTTGGCCGCGTTCGCCAACTGCCAGGTGCCGTTCTCGCCGAAGGCGTACTGACCGGTCGCGAACTCCTGCCAGCTGGTGGTCTGGGTGTTGCTGAGCACGTCGTTGGGGGCGTAGCCGGCGGTCATCCAGCCCTTCCAGAGGCTCAGGGCCGCTGCGCCCTGGGCCGAGTTGACCTTCGTGAGGTCCGCGCCCGCCCCCCAGAACCACGGCAGGAACTGGAAGCTGCCCTCCTCGGTGCCGATCGCGGAGAACGTGATGCCCTTCTTGCCGGCCGCCTTGACCTTCTGCAGGGCCGCGGTCAGGGACTTCCAGTCCGTGATGGACGCGGGATCCACCTTGGCCGCCGACAGGACGTCGGCGTTGTAGTAGAGCGCCAGGGTGTTCGCGCCGATGGGCACGCCGTAGGCGGCCTTGTCGACGGTTCCGGCACCGATGATGTTGGGCTGGATCGCCGAGGTGTCCAGGCTCAGGTCGCTGGTCCTGTTGAGGATCCCGGCGGACTGGAGCGTGGAGACGACCGGGTTGTCCACGAGCATGACGTCGGGCGAGTTGCCCTGCTGCCCGGCCAGCAGCGCCTTGTTGGTCAGATCGGTGGTGTCGAAGGCGGTGCGCTTGACGGTGACTCCGGCCTGGGTCCCGCACGAGCTCACCAGCTTGGCCCAGGCGGACGTGCCGTCGAACTGCGGGTAGGGGTCCCAGAAGGTGTAGCTGCCGGCCTTCGCCGGGGAGGAGGCCGTGGCGGTGCTGGAGCCGGCGCAGGCGCTGGTGGTGGCCAGGACGCCGACCGCGGCGGCGACGGCGGCGAGTGTGATGTGACGACGGGGGCGTCTCATGTCAGGACCTCAGGATTTCGGGGAGGGTGGGACGCCGGAAGGGGATCCGGCGGGGAAACGCGGGGAAGGTGTCGCTGGTCGGGGGTTGAGGAGTCGGGGTTGAGGAGTCGAGGCGTGGAACGACTACGCCGTGGGGAGCCAGACGCGCATGCTGCCGTCCTGGCGATTCGCCCACGCGTAGTAGGGGACGGCGGTGAGTTCGACGCGCTCGCCGGTCTCGTCGGCGGCGTCAGGCTGCTGGTCGGTGCGCTGGTAGGGCCACCACTGCGGCACGGGCAGGCTGCGGCGCCATCCCGCGCCGGCGACCACGGTGACTCCGCCCAGCAGATCGGGACGGTGCTTGACGGCCAGCGGACGCCCGGTGTCCAGGACCACGTCGTCCAGACCGCCACCGGGGTGGTCGACCTGTTCCAGGCAGTAGACCAGCGGCCCGCGTTCGATGGCCACGCAGCCGCGCACGGCGTCCACCCGAGGATCCGCCCGGGTCAGACGCGGCTCCAGGTCCAGGTCCAGGACCACGCGTTCGCCGGTCTGCCAGGTGCGCTCCAGGCGCAGCCAGCCGTCGGCGGCCTGCGCCTCCAGGGTGTCCGGGCCGCACTGAACGGCGTACTGCTCGCACCACTGCGGGATGCGCAGCGACAGTGTCCAGGGCCGGTCCCCAGGAGCCTGGTCGACGGTCAGGGTGATCCGGCCGTCCCAGGGATAGTTCGTGTTAACGCTAACAACAACTGGCGCGCCGGCGACGTCGCCGGTGTACCGGCCGGTCGCGTACTGGTGCAGCTGCAACCCTTCCCCGTTGGTGGAGGCCAGGTAGTGCTGCAGGCTGGCCAGCAGCCGCATCACGTTCGGCGGGCAGCAGGCGCAGCGGAACCAGCGGGTGCGCCGCGCGGACTGGTCACCGCCCGGATCGGTGTGGCCGTCGCGCACCTGCAGCGGGTTGACGTACAGCCAGCTCTCGCCGTCCAGGGAGACCCCGGCCAGGAATCCGTTGAACAGGGTCCGCTCGATCAGGTCGCTGTACTGGGCCTGCCCGGTGAGCAGGGCCATCCGCCAGCTCCACTGGATCGAGGCGACGGCGGCGCAGGTCTCGCAGTAGGCACGCTCGTTGGGCAGCTCGTAGGGGTCGCCGAAGTCCTCCTGGTCGTGGTGCGCGCCCAGGCCGCCGGTCAGGTGGGTCTTGGTTGCGGTCATGGCGAGCCACAGCCGCTCGTTCGCCGCGCGCAGCTCGGTCTCGCCGGTCTCGGCGGCCAGGTCCGCGGCTGCGGCAAGCAGGTAGAGCTGGCGCACCGCGTGGCCCTCGACGTTCTCGGCCTCGCGCAGGGGCGTGCGGTCCTGGCAGTACGCCTCGCCGCCGAGCAGCCCGTGTCCGTGGCGGTCCACGAAGTAGGCGGCCAGGTCGAGGTAGCGGCGCTCGCCGGTCTCACGGAAGAGCTCGACGAGTGCGGTCTCGACCTCGGGGTGCCCGTCGATGCCGTCGATCTGCTTGTCGGCGCCGAAGACGGTGTCGATGTGGTCGGCGAACCGGCGTGCCACCTCGAGCAGGTTCTCCCGGCCGGTGGAGCGGTGGTGCGCGACGGCCGCCTGGATCAGGTGGCCCGCGCAGTAGAGCTCGTGCCCCCAGCGCAGGTCCTGGTAGCGTTCGCCGCCCTTGGCCACCTGGAACCAGGTGTTGAGGTATCCGTCGGGCTGCTGGGCCTCGGCGACCAGGGTGACGATGCGCTCCACGTCGTCGGCCAGCCGGCGCAGTTCGGGGCCCGCGTCCTCAGGCGCCGTGTGAGCCAGTTCCCAGGAGGCGGCCTCCAACCACTTGTAGACGTCCGAGTCCATGAAGGGGTAGTGGCCCTGGTACTCGCCGCTCGCCGTGCCGGCGGCAAGGCGCAGGTCGTGCAGGTTGCCTGCCGACTCGAGCAGACCCGGACCCTGTGGAATGCTCATGTGAGCGTTCACCTGACGACGCGCGAACCAGAAGCCGTCACTGATGTGGGCGGCGGTGGCCGGCTGCAGAGCGATACGGGCATCGGGTCCAGGGCGAACAGGCCCGGAGCGGCCTGTCCGGGGCGGATCGTCGGGTGCGGGGTAGGTCATGGAGCAGCTCCGTGAATCAGAGGAAACGCAGTGGGAAACCCTTTGCCTTCGCAGAAGCTAGAGCCCGCTCCGCCCCGCGTCAAGGAGTTGCACACAAGGGATTTCTGCGACCTGTGTGAACCCCCACCTGGTCTTTGTGCAAGGATTGACAGTTGACCGTCACTTGAGAAAAGGTTTTCCCATGCCGACCGCCGAACGGGGATCCACCGCGCCACGTGCCACGCTCACCGACGTGGCCGCGCTGGCCGGGGTGACCCCCGGCACCGCGTCCAAGGCGATCAACGGGAGGGGCCGACTTCGCCCCGAAACCCGGGAACGGGTCCGTGCCGCAGCCGAGCAGCTCAACTTCCAGCCCAGCGCCATCGCCCAGAGCCTTCTGTCGGGCCGCAGTTGGACCGTCGGCCTGATCACCACGGACAGCATCGGGCGCTTCGGCATGCCGGTCCTGCTCGGCGCCGAGGACGCGCTGGGCGCCGGCGAGATCTCCGTGCTGCTCTGCGACACCCGCGGCGACGCCATCCGTGAACGCCACCATCTGCGAGCCCTGACCGCGCGCGGCGTGGACGGCATCATCGTCGCGGGCCGCCGTACCGACCCCAGGCCGCCGCTGCCGGGACCGATCTCGGTGCCCGTCGTCTACGCTCTGGGTCCCTCCACCGATCCGGAGGACAGCTCCGTGGTCTCCGACGACGCGCACGGAGTTCGGCTGGCCGTGCAGCACCTCGCCGACAGCGGGCGTACCCGCATCGCCCACGTCACCGGCCCGGAGCACCACGCCGCAGCCACGGCCCGCGCCGCGCACACCCGCTCCGAGCTGGCCGAGTTCGGGCTCCAACTCGCCGCGGGACGTGTCCACCACGGCGAGTGGAGCGAGAGCTGGGGGCGCCAGGCCACGGACATCGTCCTGCGCGCGGATCCCGACTGCGACGCCTTCTTCTGCGGCAACGACCAGATAGCCCGAGGCGTGGCCGACGCCCTGCGCGAATCCGGACACCTCGTACCCCAGGACATCGCCGTGGTCGGATACGACAACTGGGACGTCATGGCACTCGCCTCGCGTCCCCCGCTGACCACGGTCGACACCAACCTCCTGGAGGTGGGCCGCGTCGCCGCGCTGCGCCTGATGGATGCGATCGACGGCAATCCCCACCACGGCGTCGAGCCGGTGCCCTGCCGTCTGGTCATCCGCGACTCCACCGGCCCGCGCGCCCCGGTGAGGTGACGTCAGGTCCACCGGGGCGCAGCCGCGTCCGCCGATCCTGCCCGGCGGGCCTCCCTACTGCCGGGGGGCCTCCCCGCCGAACCCGTAGATCGTGGTCGAGCGGTACTCCGCGCCCGGGCGCAGTTCGGTGGAGGGAAAGTCCGGACGGTTGGGCGAGTCGGGGAAGTGCTGGGTCTCCAGGGCGACTCCGGCGTAGCGACCGTAACGGCGCCCGGACGGGCCGGTGAGGCTGCCGTCGAGGCCGTTGCCGCTGTAGACCTGGATGCCGGGTTCGGTCGTGGACACCGTCAGGACACGACCCGACGGCGCGTGGGCGAGCCATGCCACCGGGCGGGGCTCCGCGGTGCGGCCACCGTCGAGCACCCAGCAGTGGTCGTATCCCCCGGCCAGGCGTAGCTGCTCGTGGGCCTCGTGGATGCGCTCCCCGAGCGCGCGCGGGGTGGTGAAGTCGAAGGGCGTACCGGCCACGGACCCGGCGGCGCCGAGCGGGATCAGCTGTGGATCGACGGGCAGAAACGCGTCTGCGGCGAGCGCCAGCTCGTGGTCGAGGACCGTGTCTGCGCCTTCGCCCGCGAGGTTGAGGTAGGAGTGGTTGGTGAGGTTCACAACGGTGGGCGCGTCGGTGGTCGCCCGGTAGTCGATGCGGAGCTGACCCGCAGTCAGGGTGTAGCGGACGGAGACGCGCAGGGTTCCCGGGAAGCCCTGGTCGCCGTCCGCGCTCACCAGCGTCAACTCGACGCCGCCGTCGACCGGCTCGGCCTCCCACAACCGGGTGTCGAACCCCTCCTCGCCGCCGTGCAGCGAATTGGGCCGCGGGGCGTCGCTGAGCGGAACCTCGTGCACTCGCCCGTCGAGCGTGAACCGGCCCCCGGCTATGCGGTTTCCGAACCGGCCGATGGTGGCGCCGAAGTAAGGGACCCGGGTCAGATACCCGCCCAGCGTGTCGTATCCGAGCGCGACGTTCACCGCCCGGCCGTCGGTGCCGGGGACGGTCAGGCTCTGCAGGATCGCGCCGTAGGTGAGGACGGACGCCGTCAGACCGGTCTCGTCCGCGAGGGTCCAGCGATGCACGTCGCGGCCGTCCGGTAGCGTCCCGAAATCGTCGCGACGGGAGGTGGAGGACTGGGCGGACGACAGCATGGGCAAGGCTCCTGATCCGGTCTGATGGCTCGTCCCCGAAACCCTACGGGTGTTTCACCGTCGGCAGGGCCCGCAGCTCCGCTCCCGCTGCCGCGAACGGAGCCGGCGGCGTTACGGACCGACTCCGGCTCCCCCACCGACCCTGCAGGCTGCGTCCGACCGAGCAGATTCCGAGTTCGAGTTGTGATCGGGCCGTGAAGGCTTCCCCGGCATTCTGCCCGAAGATATCAAGCTTCTATGATCCGCACACATCTGACTCATATAACCGCAGGCCACGGCAATGCCGGTGCATTCCTTCGAATATCGTGAACGCGAACCCGGCTGGCAATGGGGTACATTCGAATCGTTCGGTCGACGGGGTTTCGGAAGACCCCATTGTCCCGGGTATCCGCCACTGCATTCGGAGGTGAATATCCACCCGTCGCCGAGTTTCGAAAACAGCCCTGGAACCCGCCCGGGATCCAGGCCCAGCAAGGAGTAACCATGGGTTTCGCACCTCTCATCCCCGTCCGGAAGCCGAAGAAGGCTCTCCCCCCTCCGCCGCCGCCGAAGAAGCACCACAAGAAGCTCCCGCCGCCGCTGCCCGGGCAGCAGCACCGCGCTGCCCGGTAGCGGGGCCGGGCCCGAGCGGAACGCCGTGACCGGGGCGCCCTGAACGGGGCTCCGACCAGGCGGTGCGGTCCGGAGGTGACTTCCCTCCGGACCTCACCGCCTTTCCGTTCTCCGGTTCCGCTCTCCGGTTCCGCTCTATCTTTCCGCTCTACCTTTCCGCTCCCCCCGGTTCGTTTCAGTCCGCGGGGCGCAGCGTGTACCCGACGCCGTGCACGGTGTGGATCGTGGGCGCCCGTCCGCTGTCCACCTTGCGGCGCAGGTAGGAGATGTAGAGCGGCACGACGTTGCCACGGGCATCCGGGTTGTGCGGCCAGACCTGGTCGAGGATCTGGGTGCGGGTGAGGACCCGCCGCTGATTGCGCATCAGCAAACCGAGCAGCGCGAACTCGGTCCGGGTCAGCGGCAGAAGGTGCCCGGCCCGCCGAACCTCGCGGCTTTCCTGGTCCAGGGTCAGGTCTCCGGCGACCAGCAAGGGGGTCGGCCGGGGGCTGTACACTCCCGTGCGCCGGAGCAGGCGGCGCATCCGTACGACCACCTCCTCCAGGCTGAACGGCTTGGTCACGTAGTCGTCGCCACCGGCGTTCAGACCCGCGATCCGGTCCTCGACGGCGTCTCTGGCGGTGAGGAACAGCACCGGGATCCCCGGTAGCTCCTCGCGCAGCAGCCGGCAGAGCTCGAGTCCGCTGAGATCCGGCAGTCCGACGTCCAGGACGACCGCGTCGGGGTGGAACTCGCGCGCGGCGCGCAGTGCGCCGGCGGCGTCGCCGGCGGATTCGACGTCGCAGGTCTGGTAGCGCAGCGCCATGGTCAGCAGCTCCACGAGTGCCGGTTCGTCGTCCACGACCAGCACCCGGACCGGCGTGCCGTCCGGGCGGCGCAGGTACTCGCGACTCCGCCCGCCGGATGTCAGGTCCCTGGTCATCATCAGCGCCAGTAGCTGTCGGGGACGTAGTCCACCGCCGCGCGGGCGCGACTGGGACCGGCAGCAGGGATCCGGGGGTGCGGACCGGCGCCGGGGGTGACCGGAAGCACGACGTCGGCCTGGGTCGCGAGCGCCTGGTCATGGGTGATCAGGAAGGTCGTCCTGCTCCCCATCAGCCGCCGCAGCGGGGCCATCACCCGGGCTGCGGACTCGTCGTCGAGTCCGGTGGTCGGTTCGTCCAGGATGAGCACAGGTGTGTCCCTGATGATCGCGCGGGCGATCGCGAGCCGCTGCCGCTGGCCGCCGGACAGCAGCCGTCCGTTCTGGCCGATCACGGTGTCGTAGCCGTCCGGGAAGTCGGACACGAAGCCGTCCAGATCGGCGTCCACCGCGGCCTGTCGCACGTCGGCGCCGGTCGCGCCCGGCCTGCCGTAGGCGATGTTCTCGCGGATGGTGCCGTGGAAGACCATGGTCTCCTGTGGCACCAGCGTCACCTGGTCCCGCAGTTCACGCAGCGTCAGATCCCGGAGGTCCACGCCGTCCAGGGTGATTCTGCCCTCGGCCGGGTCGTAGAGCCGCAGCAGCAGCTTGGCCAGGGTCGACTTCCCGGCCCCGCTGGGCCCGTCGAGCAGGACCAGCTGACCGGGCCAGGCGGTGCAGGAGAGGTCCTCCAGGATGCGGCGCTGCGACCCGGGGTAGGTGAAGGCCACCTGCTCGAAGCTGATCACGCCACGCGCCCCGGGGCCGGGCCGGGAGGGCCGGATGCCGGGGGCGTCCTGCACCGAGGGCTGCACCGCGAGTACTTCGAAGACTCGCTCGGCGGCGGCGGTGGAGGAGGAGAGCCCGATGGCGATCGAGCCCAGGGACTGGATGTGGGGGAAGAGGTAGCCGATGTAGGCGGCGAAGGCGAGCAGCCCGCCCAGGGTCAGGCGTCCGGCGGAGATCTCCCAGGCCCCTGCCCCCACGACTGCCAGGACGCAGACCGTCTCGATGACCTCGGCCAGCGGGCCGTATGCGTAGGAGAGGCGGTAGGCGGCGACGGCGTTGCGCAGCCAGGCCAGCCCTTCGCGGTGGACCTTCTCCCGCTCGGTCTCCTCCCGGTTGTACGCCTGGACCAGGGTCATGTTGGCCAGGTTCTCCTCCAGGGCGGTGGTGAGCGCGCCGTTCGCGTCACGCTCGTCCCGGGTGACCCCGCGGATGCGGCTGGAGAAGACCCGGGCCGCGAACCAGAACAGCGGGGCGGCGGCGAAGGTCATCAGTGCGAGGTCCCAGCGGACCCACAGCGCGGCGCCCGCGAAGAACACCATGCTGACCGCGGTGTTGACCAGGGTGACCGGGGTGGACGCCATCAGCGGCTCCATCGCGTCGATGTCGCTCGTCAGCCGGGCCACCAGGTCGCCGGTCTGCCGGTTGTCGAAGAAGTCCGGCGGCAGTCGCTGGACGTGCCGGAAGACCCGGTCGCGGAACTCGAGCAGGCAGTGCTCGCCGACCCAGCTCGCGGTGTAGCTGCCGACGAAGGTCGCGCTCGCACCGAGTACCGCGACCGCGAGCCATATACCGGCCGGAATCCAGAAGGCACCGATCCGGCCGGTGGTCAGAACGTGGTCGGTGAGGTATTCGAAGACCTGGATCGCGGCGGTGTCGCACGCGGCGGAGACGACGAGCCCCAGTGCGGAGACCAGCATGAGCAGCCGATGACGGCGGGCCAGTGGCCACAGCCTTTTGAACGCCTCGACCGGGGAGATTCTCCGGTGCCTTCTGGCCGAGTTCGCCAGGTCACCGAGCTTGATCATGAGCGTGTCGTGCATATGCCCTCCGCCGGGCCGTTCCCTGTCGATCGAGCTGTCGACCTTACAGACAATGCTCCGGCGAATCGGGTTCCCGGCGAACGATGGAGATTCCATGAAGCAATGTGGAAATTCCCACTCACAGCTTCCTGCTGGTCCTTGGACAGCCTCCGGAAATCAATATGCGCTAACCCGGTGATGCGAAATCGGCGGTCCGCCGGGTGACACGCGACTGGTGGTCCGGGCCGATGGCCGGTGGCTGACACGTCCTGCGCCACCGACGGACGGCCGTTTTTCTGTTATGCGGCCTGCGTCCGCCCGGACTCCTGTACGGACAGTCATGGTGTTCGAGCGATCGGGAGCGGCGAGGCGTATGGACGGGCAGTTGGATATCTCTACGGTGTCTGCGGCACAGGCCGGTGACGAGCGCGCCCGCGACAGGATCGTCGCGGCCTACCTCCCCCTGGTCTACAACGTCGTCGGGCGGGCCCTGGAGGGCCATGCCGATGTCGACGACGTGGTGCAGGAGACCATGCTCGGGGTCTGCCGCGGCCTGCCGCAGCTGCGGGAGCCGGAGCGGTTGCGGTCCTGGGTGGTGGCGATCGCGCTGAACAAGGTGCGCACCAGCCGGGGGCAGCAGTGGAGCGCCCGTCCCCGGCCGCTGGACGACCTGGCCGGGGACGCCGATCCGGGCGCCGACTTCGAGGGGCTGACGATCCTTCGGCTGGGACTGTCGGGACAACGCAGGGAGACGGTGGAGGCGACTCGGTGGCTCGGCTCCGAGGACCGGGAACTGCTGTCGCTGTGGTGGCTGGAGGCCGCCGGCCGGCTCACCCGCGAGGAACTGGCCACCGCCCTCGACCTGGAGCCGCAGCACGCCGCCGTACGGGTGCAGCGCGTCAAGACGCAGTTGGAAACGGCACGAACGGTGGTCCGCGCGCTGGCGGCGGATCCTCGCTGCGCGGAACTGGCCGTCGCGGCGTCCGCCTGGGACGGGCGTCCGGCGGCGCTGTGGCGCAAGCGGCTCGCCAGGCATGTGCGTGACTGCTCGCGCTGCCTGGCGAACGCCGCCGACCTGGTGCCGGCGGAGCAGTTGCTGGTGGGTCTCGCTCTGGTGCCGTTGCCGGCCGCGCCGCCGCTGTCCGCACCGCTGCCGCACGCCGCGGCCTCCAACTCCGCCGCCCGGCGGATCGGCGGGCACGCGGCCCGGAAGACCCTGGCGTGGAAGCCCGTGGTCGCGGCCACCGCCGTCGGCATGGTGGCCGCAGGCGGAGTGGTGGCGTACGCGCAGGCGAGGACCACGGCACCGGTGAACGCTCCGCTGACGGTGTCGGCCGCCTCCCGCACCGCCGCCACGGCGCGGAGCAGCCCTGCGGCGGCGCCGACCCGGACGTCCGCTGCGGCTGCCGCCGCCCACCCCGCGCCGCCAAGCGCAGGCCTGCCGGCGAGCTCCACCTTGACCCAGCGCCTGACGGTCACTCAACTGCGACTCCCTGCCGCCCTGCACTATCTGGAGCCGGGTTACAACGACCTCGCCCAGTGGACCCGGGTGGCCGTGGCCACTTCCCCGGGCGGCACCGTGCGGGTGGCCTGGCCCGCAGCGGACGGCGTCCATGTGACCGCGCTGACACCGGCGCTGGCCCGCAGCGGCGCGGACACCGTAGTGCCCGGCACGCAGGAGGTGGGCGGCCTGGTCGCCCACAACGACGGCTTCGCGCTGCTCACCCGCGTCCCGGACAGCAACAAGTGGGGCGACACCGCCGCCGCCCTGATCCGCTACCGGGGCTCCAGCGCGGTCTTCACCGACCGCCTCACCGGCGCGGCGAGCAACGACAGCAGCCCCGGACTCGCAGGGCAGCTGGCCTGGAACGGCAGTCGCTACGGCGCCTACTTCGTGGTGCACGGCGCGGGCGGCCCCGCCGACGGCCACTACGGCGACAAGCTGGTGTACGCGAGCGCCGACGGCACCCGCCAGTCCGGCGGCTGGGACTGGGGCTGCAGCCACAACGAGGGGATCGCCCTCTACCCGGAGGCGTCAGGCCCCTTCACCTCGCTCTGCTTCGACGACTGGCGCTCGGGCCTGCTGGTCAGCACCGGAATCGGCGCCCCGGACGAGGCTCCGGTCGTGCAGCGCGAGCAGTGCTGGGCCGGCTACTGCGGTGGTGCCTTCCCGGACAGCACGGGGGCCATCGCCAGATCCGCCTCCGGTGTCTACGCCACCGCGTTCGCCTCCAGGGGAGCGGTCGCAGCGGTGAAGAACTCCCAGGACTCCAGCGGGCGCGGCTGGACGGTCGCCCCACGCTGGTCGACCCACCAGGTCGCGCTCGCCGTTCTCTCGAACGGGTCCACCCCCACCGGGAAGCCGGTGTACCTCACCGACGATCCCGGAACCGACCACGTCAACGTGCACATCGCGAGCTACGGGAAGAACCGCTTCCTCGTGTCCTGGGAGAGCGTCTCCAACGCCTCCTGCGCGAGCGGCACCTGCACCGGTCGCTTCAGCGGGACCCACCTGCGCCTGATCGACACCGCGGGACACTTCCTCACCCCGGACGCGGTGGCGCCCGCCCACATCTCGGGCGACATCGCGGTTCTCCCCACCGGCGACCTGGTCTGGGCCTTCACTGCTGCGACACCCGACTACCGGACGCCCCTGACCGGCTCACCCAGCACCACCACGCTGTCCCTGGCCCGACTGCGCCTGGTCGGCAGCTGAGCCCCACTACAACTGAGCCCCGCTACGACCTGGGATGGGCGGTGCCGTCTGCGGACACGGGACCGCCCGCAGCGGGCTTGCCGATCTGCGCGACCCTCGGCCAGTGCCACGAGTGCAGCACGGTCACCTTGGCACCGACGTCCAGCAGGGAGTCCTCGCGGAACTCGCGCACCCGCCCGCCCTGGTCCGTGTAGCGCACGCGTACCCGGCGCGTCTCGATCGTCGTCCACGTCGGCGGCGCGGCGGTCCGGGCGGTGAAGGCCTCGACGACGACTCCCTCGCAGCGCCGCGCTCGGCGCCGCCACACCCAGGCCCAGGCGAGCGCCACGGCCATCAGTACGGCGATGCCGAAGATGGACACGCCAAAGCCCTCGAACGCGGACATGATTCCCCCCACGGATCCGGCTGGCGGCACTGCTGGGAATCCAGTTTCCAGCCGCGGCCCGGTCCGGGGAACGGGTCGCGCGGAACGGGGATCGGCGGCACGGGGATCGGCGGCCCTTGGGATCGTCCGAACGGGCGCGATCGTCAGAACGCGCGCGGGTGCGGCACCGTGACGCTGAGGCCGGCCCGGACCTGTCGGCCGGTCTCGTCCTGAAGGATCTCCACCCATGTCGCGAGAGCTCTGACGATGTCGATCCCCCGGCCGTGCTCGTCCGCGTCCTCACACCGGGATGCCCGTCTCGGGAGGGGCCCGCCGTGATCTGCCACGGCGATGTCCAGCACGTGCGGGTGCAGGGTCAGACGCAGCGTCATGTCCGAGCGCCCGTGCTGCGCGGCGTTGGCGACCAGCTCCCCGACGATAAGGATTGCGGAGTCCCGGTCGGCGGCGCCCAGCCGCCAGTGCGAAAGCAGGACCGAGGCGAACCGGCGCGCGGTCCGGGCCCAGCACTCCCTCGCGGGCGCGGCCATAAGCGCCTGCTGCGCGGACCGAGGCGCGAACGCCGGTCCAGCGGTACGGCTCGCCAGGGCGACCCGTGCGTGGCCCGGCTCGGAAACGGTCAGGGTGCCGAGCATCGGTGCCATCTCCCGGGCAGAGGTCGGACGATTCGGCACGCCGTTCCGGGGGTCATCAGATCGCCGCACTCACGCTGAGGGCCGCCACGCCCGCGCCGAGTCGCGCCACCCGACGCGGTGAGGGGAGCGAGTACGAATCGGTGGGCCGGTGCGGGGCGATGACACAGCCGTCGGGGAGCAGTTCACCGGTGTCCTCGAAGAGCAGGACGCCGTTGCACAGGAGACTCCAGCCCTGGCCTGGGTACGCCGCGACCACGTGCGCGGCTTCCCGGTCGAGGTCGGCGGAGGTGGGACACGGGGGGCGGTGCTGGCACATGATCGCACTCCAGATCTTGCTGCTCAGCCGCCGTGCGGCCGGGCGGTGGCGCTGTGGGCTTCACCGCCGCTTCGATAGCGATCTTCGGGAGCGATCTTCGGGAGCGATGCGGTGGTTCGGCGGCGCTGCCGGGTTCGAGTCGGTCGCGGCGCTGGTGAGGATGGCGTGTCGGGCGGTTCCGTGCCGGTCAGTACGGCAGCGGGTGCCCGGACGGCGTACGCAGGTCGGGCTCGGGAGCCGGTGGCCGGCCGGGCGATCGGCGGTCCTGGAGCTGGATCTGGATCTGGATCTGGCGCACTGTCGTCACCTCCTCGCAGTGTGAGCGCCCCGGGCTCTCCCTGGGGCCGCCGCCGGAAAGTGGGTATTTGTCACCCATATGTCCTACGGGTACTAGAAACGTAAACCGGAAAAACGAATGAGGGAATTCTTGGGATCATTTCGTTGGTTTATCTCATAGGTCATGGTTTTGCTCGTTTTGCTCAGCAGCCCAGCTCGACCGCGCCCCTCGACCGTTCTGGTCGAGCCCCCAGGACGGCTGCGCCCCGGGTGACCGGTAGTAACCTGAAGAAGCGGCGCGGCGCGCTTGTCGTGCCCGGGCGCGACCATGGCAAGGCGCCTGCACTGCCGCCTGCGCCGGGCGGTGATCATCCGCAGGGACGGAGGGCGTCAGATGCCCGGACTGTCGATCCTGCACGGGCGCACAACCCGCCCTGAGCGCCGCACGGGCACTGAGCGCCGCACCCGCAAGCACAGGCTGTCCACGCGGATCCTGGCCGGCCAACTGGTCATCCTCGCGATCACCAGCGTGATCGGCTTCGTTCTGCTCGCCTTCGCCCAGCGCAGCGCGCTCGACCGCTCCTACGAGCAGCGGGCTCTGGCCATCGCCCGGACCGCCGCCGCGGACCCGCAGATTCGTGACGCCATGGCGCACGGCGGAACGGGCGGTGCGGGCGGCCCCGTACAGACGGCCGCCGAACGGATCCGGCAGGCCTCCGGTGCCTCCTATGTCGTGGTGATCGACCTCAATCGCGTCCGCCACTCGCACCCCATCCCCGCCCTGATCGGGCAGCCCGTCACGGAACCGATCGCGGTGCTGGACGGCAGGGGCCATGTCGGCATCGACCAGGGTGCGACCGGACGGTCCGCCAACGGCAAGGCGCCGCTCTACGCCCCCAGCGGCACCCTCCTCGGCGAGGTCTCGGTCGGCATCCCGGAGAGGGCTGTGGTCGGCGAGGTGCTCCGCGAGTTGCCCACCTTCGGCCTGTACGCCGGAATCGCCCTGGTCGTCGGCTCGATCGCCTCCTACGTGCTGGCCCGCCGGCTCAAGCGCTCCACCTTCGGCCTGGAACTGGAACAGATCGCGGGCCTGCTCCAGGACCGGGAGGCGATGCTGCACGGCATCCGGGAGGGGGTGATCGCCTTCGATCCGCACGGGCGGATCACCGTCGTCAACGACGAGGCCCGGCGCCTGCTCGGCCTGACGGCCGCACTCGGCTCCGTCCTGGACGAGGAGAGCCTGCCCGAAGGCCGCCTGCGGCAGGCGCTGGACGGCACCCTGAGCGGAACGGACCTCACCGTGCTCACCGACAGCCACTGCCTGGTGATCAACCGGATGCCGGTGTCGCGACACGGTCGCGAACTGGGCGCCGTGGTCACGGTACGGGACCGCACCGAACTGGTCGGCCTGCTGCGCGAGCTGGACTCGGTTCGCGGCCTCACCGACGCACTCCGTGCGCAGCAGCACGAGTTCTCCAACCGCATGCACATCCTCACCGGCCTGCTCGAGCTGGGCGAACACGAGGCGGCCGTCGAGTTCGCGGTGGAGTCCGCCCGCGCCGAGCCAGCGCTCGCCGAGTCGGTACGCGAGCACATCGGCAACGCACTGATGATGGGCCTGATCATCGCCAAGACCACGGTCGCCGCCGAACGGGGAGTGCGGATCGTCCTCAGCGAGGGCTCCCGTCTGGGCGAGCAGCCGCCGCACCTGCGCCGCCTGCTGACCATCGTCGGCAACCTGCTGGACAACGCGGTCGACGCAGCGGCCGGCGCCCCGGCTCCTCCCGGCGGCCCGGAGGTTCGGCTGTCGATCGTCGAGTCGGAGGACGCGGTGACCGTGCGCGTCGCCGACACCGGGCCCGGCATTCCCCAGGGGGCCGCCGACTCCATCTTCGAGGACGGCTGGTCGACCCGCCCCGACCGGGGAACCGCCCGGCGCGGCCTGGGGCTTGCCATGGTGCACCGGCTGGTGCAGCGCCAGGCGGGCAGCATCAGCGTGAGCGAGGGACCCGGCGCGGTGTTCACCGTCGTGCTGCCCCTACCCGACACCGACCCCGCCCCGCTGGGCGTCGTCACCGCGACTCCCCCCGACTCCTCCACCGGCCTGTCCCCCGGCCCGGCTGCCGAGACGCCCGGCCCGCGGCAACGGCCGCCCGCCAGGTCACCCGCCAGAACCGAGGCGGGCAGCCGCTGGTGAAAGCGATCCCCTACCTGCTTCTCAAGCGGTCGAGATCGACCACCGCGACGGCGCGTTCGGTGAGGCTGCCGAGGTAGAGCCGGCCGGCGTGCTCGCGGGCGCTGGTGACCGCCCGGTAGCCGACGCCCCAGCCGTGCAGGTCGTGGACGGCATGACCGGCGGCGTCGAACGCGATCACCCAGGCGATGTCCTTGGGACCGGGTTGCAGCCGCGCGGGCAGCGCCCAGATCGCCTTTCGATACATCGGATGCCTGGGTTGCAGTCGGTCGAGCAGCGCGTCGCGGGGGCTGGCCATCGCGACCCAGACCAGCCCGTCCGCCGAGACGGTGAGGTTGTCCGGGAAGCCGCTCGGCACCTCGGCGAACGGCTCGCTCGTCCCGACGCGCTCACCGCTCACCCACAGCCGGGTCAGCCGGTAGGCACCCGTCTCGGCCACGATCACGCTGGCCTCGTCCGGTGCGAGGACCACGCCGTTGGCGAACTGGAACCCGTCAGCGACGACGTCGACCTTGCCGTCCCGACAGCGCAGCAGGCGACCGGTGCCGGAGTGCTCCATCAGGTCGCCTTTGTAGTCGTCAAAGCCGAACCGGCGCGACGACTGGGTGAAGTAGATCGTGCCATCCCCGGCGACGGCGGCATTGCTGCACAGCACCAGCGGCTCGCCCTGTACCGAGTCGCAGAGCACGTCCGTGCTGCCGTCACCGAGATCGAGTCGGAGCAGACCCCTGGTCGCGTCGCACACCAGGAGAGCGTCGTCCCCGTAGAGCTCGATGCCCAGCGGGCGCCCGCCGGTGTCGGCGAGCGTCTCGACCCGGCCGCCATCGGCGCTGATCCGCAGAATCCGGCCGTCGGCGAGGCCGGTGATGATGCGACCCTCGGCGTCGACTGTGACGTGCTCGGGCCCCTCCCCGGGGATCGTGAGGAGCGTGACCGGCGGCAGGGTCCTGACCGCGGTGCGGCGGCGCACCGGATCGGCGTCTGGCGGAGGCGACCACCGGACCGGGCGCAGCGGAGTACGAGCCACCAGGATGTCTCCCTTGCCGAGTCATGCAACTGAACCCGTCATGATGGCACTGCCGCAGCGGTCGCGACAGGCTCCGGCCGGTACTCGCCTGCGCCTCCGCGCGCCGCCGACGGAAACCAGGGTGACCAGCCGGTGGTCGGCTGTCTACGCTCGGCGGCATGGACAGTGCCGAGGGACTGCTGAACGTCGTCGACGTCGAGGCGACGTGCTGGGACGGCCAACCGCCGCCCGGGGCGGTCAGCGAGATCATCGAGATCGGCCTGACCGTCGTCGACCTCGGCCGGGGCGAGCGGGTGGGCCGGCACCGCATTCTGGTGCGCCCGTCACGATCGACCGTGAGCGACTTCTGCACCGAGCTGACCGGGTTGACACAGTCCGAGGTGGACACCGGCGTCGACTTCGACCGGGCCTGCCGCCTGCTGGCCGCCGAGCACCGGTCCGGTTCTCGCCAGTGGGCGAGTTGGGGTGACTACGACCGGCACCAGTTCACCCGGCAGTGCCGGGCCACCGGCACCGTGTACCCCTTCGGCCACCGGCACACCAACGCCAAACTCGTCTTCACCGAGGCCCACGGACTGCGCAAACGCCCCGGCATGGCCCAGGCCCTGACGCTCGCCGGGCTCCCGCTCGAGGGACGCCACCACAGCGGCGAGGACGACGCCTGGAACATCGCCGCCCTCGTCCTCGACCTTGCCTCCGAAGGTGCGTGGCCGAGCCCGTCAGACTCCTGACGGTTCGTCACGCCACCGGCGTCTCCGGCATGCGTCCCCATTCCGCCCAGGATCCGTCGTACACGCGGACGTGTTCGCGCTCCAGCAGGTAGGTGAGCACGAACCAGGCGGTGCAGGCACGACCGCCGATCGTGCAGTACGAGATCAGCTCCCCGCTGCCGGAGAGGTCGAGCGGAGCGAAGACCTGCTGAAGGTCAGCGCCGTTCCGGTAGGAGCCGCGATCGTCGAGGAGACCGTCGAGGGTGACGTTCACCGCCGAGGGGATGTGGCCGGCGCGTCCGCCCTCCTCGAGTCCACCCGACGGCCAGAACCGCTCGCCTCGGAACTCCGGCCCGGTTCGGACATCGACGATGGTGCAGACCGGGTCGCCGATCGCCTGCTCCACCTCGGCGCAGTGGGCGCGGATCCGATCGTCCTCGTCGGTGAGGGAGTAGCTGCCGGCGGCCGGGCTACCCACGTCCTGGCTGAGAGGCCGGCCCTCGTCCTGCCACGTTGCCCGCCCGCAGTCGAGGATGCGGGCGTCGCCGTGGGCGTAGAGCTTCATGAGCCAGAAGCCCATGGCCGGCGCATAGCCGTAGAAGACCACGGTCGTATCCGGGGTGATGCCGGAACGAACCAGCAGACGTTCGATCGCCGCCGTGTCCACGAGCCGGTAGTCGGCGTCCTTGAGGTCCCGGTAGACGTTCCACAGCACGGCACCCTCGATGTGCCACTCGTCGTAGGACGCCGGGCTCACGTCCACTTCCACCAGCCGCACCCTCGAATCGTGGAGATGCTCCTCGACCCAGTCCCGGTCCACCAGGACCGCAGACCTGGATGTCGCATGAGGCTTCACCGCCGTGTCCAGAGCAACCATGTCCAGCCTCCTCTTGGTCTGGGCTACTCGACGTCCGGGCTACTCCACCTGGATCCAGCCGAGCAGGTCCTCCCTGCTGACGCTTGTCAAGAGGGCGGGATGGTCGGTGCCCATGTGGCTGCGGATCGCGGCGATCACCTCGTCGTCGGTGTCGCCCCGGGCCACGTACCCACACTCGCATCGGATGATCCTGGCCATCGCTTCCTCCTCCTCCACGTTGTAGGCCAACAATGTTGATAAAATGTTGGCATGACCTTGGTGTCGTCGCCACGGACCAGGATCCAGCTCTGCGGGCCGACCGTCATCGAGCGGGACGGCGAGCGCCTCGAAGGTCGTCTGCCCGGGCGTCAGGGGCGACTGCTGTTCGCCTATCTGGTCCTCAAGCGCCACCGGCCGACCAGCCGTGACGAGCTGATCGAGGCCCTCTGGCCCCGCCGGCTCCCCGCGGCCACCGATACCGGGCTGAACGCTCTGATCTCGAAGTTGCGCAAGCTCCTCGGACCAGGAGTCCTCGACGGCCGGTCGAGTCTGCGTCTACGGCTGGAGAACGGCGACCGGGTCGACGTGGAGGTCGCGGCCGAGGCTGTTCATCGCGCCGAGTCCCAGGTCGCCCTGCACGAGTGGAAGCGCGCCTGGGGCCCCTCGCTGGTGGCACTTTTCATCGCCGAACGTGAGTTCCTGCCGGGAGAGGACGCGCCCTGGGTCGACGACCAGCGGCACCAGCTGGCCGACGTCCGGGTCCGGGCCCTGGAGGCCTATGCGGCCGCCGCACTGGGCACTGGCGGGACGGAACTCCCTGCCGCGGTGCGGGCGGGTCGGCAGCTCGTGCGTCTGGCTCCGCTCCGGGAGAGCGCCTACCAGGTACTCATGCGAGCCCTCGCCGACCAGGGCAACGTGGCCGAGGCGCTCGGCGTCTACGCCGAGCTGCGTGAGGTGCTTCGTGACCAGCTCGGCGTCTCGCCGTGTGCCTCCAGCCAAGCCGTCTACAACGGTCTGCTGCGGGCGTGACGGCTTCGGCTCCCGCAGGCGAGCCCGCCAACGCGCAACGGTGCGGTCCTCGATCAGATCGAGGACCGCACCGTTGATGTGTCTCTGGGAGTGTCCGAGGGGGGACTTGAACCCCCACGCCCCGAAGGGCACTAGCACCTCAAGCTAGCGCGTCTGCCATTCCGCCACCCGGACCGGGTGGTCATCGCGCCGTCTCCGTCGCGCTGACAGGGGAAACAATACCAAGAAAACGGAGTGCCCCTGACCGAGCCCCTGACCGTCCCCGGGGCCGTCTCCGCCTGGTCGGCGGGGCAGCGAGCAATCGCCCGCCGGGCTATCGTCGCGAACCGATGCGAAGTGGTCTGTCTTTCGCCAAAGCCAATCCCGAAGCGTCACAAAGTGGCCACTTTGTGCATCCAGCTCGGCGCACTCCGTAGCGACACGGTCTCATATCGGATGAGCCGAACGGCGTTGGCAGCCGGGGGCCCCTCAGGGCTCGTGCGCGTAGAGGATGGCGGCACAGAGATGCATGTCCGCGGAGACGTCCCTTCCGACCCCGACTTCGGGGCCGTCGACCCCGCGCATCCCGACCTGTCACCGGGCGGGCTCGGGGTCGAGGGGGTCTGGCGGTTCGCCGCCCCGGCAGTGGACGCCTCGGTGCCGCAGGCGCGGCACGCCGTGCGGGACCTGCTGATCGCGCAGGGGTTGACGGGTCCCCTGTACGAGGACCTGGTCCAGGGAATGCTGCTGATCATCTCCGAACTGGTCACCAACGCCGTACGCCACGCCGCGCTGCTGTCCCCGCAGATCGTCGTGGAGGTGGTCATCGGCTCCGGCTGGGTGCGGCTCTCCGTGGAGGACAATCACCCGTACCGCCCGAAGGCCCTGCAGAACGACTTCGGGCGAACGGGCGGGCGGGGCCTGCTCCTGGTCAAGGCGATCACCGCGGAGGCCGGCGGCGCTTGCGACGTCGACCGGACGGCCGGTGGGGGCAAGATCGTGTGGTCCTCGCTTCCCCTGCCGGCGGCGCCCGCCCGCCTCAGGTGACGGCGGACGCCTCACACCACCGCGCGTCACACCACCCCGCGTCACACCACCCCGCGTCACACCACCGCGCCTCACACCCCGCGTCATACCACCGCACGCCACCAGTGGTCGAGCTTCGGCGGCCGGGCCACCTCGACCCGCTCCCCGGGACGCGGCACCGCCACCCGCACTCCCCGCTCGTCCGCGTCCGTGCACAGCCGCTCCACCGGCTCCGACCAGTCGTGCAGCCCGAGCACAAAGGTCCCCCAGTGCACCGGCACCATCAGTCCGGCATGTCCCTCGGGGTCCCGCCCGTTCAGCCCGGTGACGTCCAGGTGCGTGCTCACGCCCTCCTCCGGCGTCATGTGCACCGAGCGCCAGTGATCGCTGTACGCGCCGATCTGAATCAGGGAGAGGTCGAACGGCCCGTGCCGCCGGCCCGTCTCGGCGAAGCCGTCGAAGTAACCGGAGTCGCCGCTGTAGAAGACCCGGTGCTCGGCACCGATGATCGCCCAGGAGCTCCACAGCGTGCCGTTGTTGGCGAGACCGCGCCCCGAGAAGTGCTGCGCCGACGTGGAGACCAGCCGCAGGCCGGCGATGCGCGTCTCCTCCTCCCAGTCCAGCTCGTCGATCCGGTCGCGCTCGACGCCCCACCGTTCCAGGTGCGCCCCGACGCCCAGCGGCACGACGAACCGCGCCTCCTGGGTACGGGCGAGTTCGCGGATGCTGCGCATGTCGAGGTGGTCGTAGTGGTCGTGGGAGATCACCACGGCGTCGATCCTGGGCAGCGCGTCAAGTGCCACCGGCGGCTCGTGCATGCGGCGCGGTCCCACCGACTGGGTCGGGGAGCAGCGCTCGCTCCACACCGGGTCGAGCAGCACCCGTCGTCCCTCGATCTCGACCAGGGCTGTCGAGTGCCCGAACCAGGTGACCGAGAGCGCCGCGTCGGCGGCCTCCGGGATCGCGTCCCGCACCACCGGGATGGGCCGGGACGGGTGCCGCAGCTGCTTCCCGAAGAGCATCTCCTTCAGGATCGTCCGGGCGCCGCCCTCCGGCCCGCGCGGCGCACCGGACTCGGGCTCAGAGACGTTGTGGAACACGCCGTCCCGGTATCGGGGCGAGTCGCGCATCCGCTGACCGCGCTCCCCCGCCTTCGGATCGCCGCCGAACGCGGCGGGCATCTCCCGGGCCGCCCAGGCCAGTGCCCCGACGGTTCCGGCCGTGACCGCGCCCAGCGCCACCCCGACTGCGCTTCCCCGCGTCCGCCGCATTCCCTGCCACCTCTCGTACGGCCGCATCGTTCGGCCCCGTCGTTCCCTGTCGCTACCGTGTCAATCCGCCTCGCACCCGGCAAACGGTCGCGCGGTGGTGATGGTTCCGAGTGGTAGCGGAGAGCGGGTCACCCCACCGTGCTCAGGAAGTCGTCGAGCACCGCCGCGCCAAAGTGCAGGGCGTCCACCGGAACCCGCTCATCCACTCCGTGGAACAGTCCCTGGAAGTCGAATCCTGGCGGCAGGCGCAGGGGCGAGAAGCCGTACCCGGCGATGCCGAGTTCCGAGAACTGCTTGGCGTCAGTCCCGCCCGTCATCGAGAAGGGCACCACACTCGCGCCCGGATCGTGCGCGAGCAGGGCCGCCCGCATGGCGGCGAAGATCGGCGCGTCCACCGGGGCAGTCAGCGCCGTCGTCCCGTGCAGATAGCTCCACTCCACGTCGGGGCCGGTCAGCTCGTCGAGCACGGCCTCGAACTCGGCGACGGAGCCCGCCCCTGGCAGGGTGCGCCCGTCGACCTCGCCGACGGCCAGTCCCGGGATCACGTTGGTCTTGTAACCGGCCTGCAGGACCGTCGGGTTGGCGCTGTTGCGGATGGCCGCGGCGACCAGCTTCACGGCCGCCGGGTCGAGCCGCGCGACGTACCCGTCCGCGTCGAAGCCGGGGTCGTCCACCTCGCGTGCGCTCAGCGGCAGGCCCGTCGCCTCGCCCAGCGCGAGCAGCGACGCCCGCACCGTCGGGGTGATCCGCACCGGCCACTCGTACTCGCCGATCCTGGCCATCGCCGCCGACAGCCGGGTCACCGCGTTGGCCCGGTTCGGCTTGGAGCCGTGACCTGCTGTGCCGTGTGCGGTCAGCCGCAGCCAGGCGGTGCCGCGCTCGCCGGCCGCGACCGGGTAGAGCCGCTGCCCGCCGACGGTGTGCACGGTGTAGGCGCCGGACTCGCCGATCGCCTCGGTGCAGCCCTCGAACAGGTCGGCGTGGTGCCGGACGAGCCAGTCGGCGCCCGCGGCGGCACTGTCCTCCTCGTCCGCGGTGAAGCAGAACACGACGTCGCGGCGCGGTCCCCGGCCCTCGCGACCCCAGGCGCGGGCGACGGCGAGCATCATCGCGTCCATGCCCTTCATGTCGACGGCGCCCCGGCCCCAGACCTCGCCGTCGCGGATCTCCCCGCTGAACGGCGGCACGCTCCAGTCGGCGGCCTGCGCGGGGACGACGTCCAGGTGGCCGTGGACGAGCAGCGCGGGCAGTTCGGGCTCGCTGCCGCTGATCCGGGCGACGACGTTGGCACGGCCGGGCGCGGACTCCAGCACCAGCGGCGACAAGCCGGCCTCGGCCAGCCGCTCGGCGGCGTACTCGGCGGCGGGGCGCTCCTTGCAGTCGCCGCCGCCCCGGTTGCTGGTGTCGATCCGGATCAGCTCCGAGGTGAAGCGCACCGCTTCGTCACCACGCTGCTGGTCCACGCCGTTGGTGTCGCCCACGTCCCTGCCTGCCTCTCGTCGACTGCACCGATCATGCCGCACCCGACCACACACGTCGCTCCCGATAGGATCGGCCCCCTGATGACTGCCACTCTCGTCGCCAAAGACCTCACCGCCGGGCACGGTGAACGTGTCCTCTTCTCCGACCTCGACCTGGTCGTCGCCCCGGGCGACGTCGTCGGGCTGGTCGGCGTCAACGGCGCGGGCAAGTCCACGCTGCTGCGCCTGCTGGCCGGCCTGGACGCCCCCGAGGCCGGCTCGCTGCGTCTGAGCCCGCCCTCCGCGACCGTCGGCCACCTCCCGCAGGAGCCGGAGCGCCGCCCCGGCGAGTCGGTACGGGACTTCCTCGGCCGCCGCACCGGGGTCACCGCGGCCCAGGCCGAGCTGGACGCCGCCACCCAGGGCCTGGTGGACGGCACCCCCGGCGCGGACGACGCCTACTCCACCGCGCTGGACCGCTGGCTGGCGCTTGGCGGCGCGGACCTGGACGAGCGCGCCGAGCAGGTCGCCGCGGACCTCGGCCTGACCGTCGGCCTCGACCTGCCGATGACCGCGCTCTCCGGCGGCCAGGCCGCCCGCGCCGGTCTGGCGTCCCTGCTGCTCAGCCGCTACGACGTGTTCCTGCTCGACGAGCCCACCAACGACCTGGACCTGGACGGGCTGGACCGGCTGGAGTCCTTCGTCACCAGCCTGCGCGCCGGAACCGTCCTGATCAGCCACGACCGCGAGTTCCTGACCCGCACGGTCACCCGCGTGCTGGAGTTGGACCTGGCCCAGCAGCAGGTCAACCACTTCGGCGGCGGCTACGCCGCCTATCTGGAGGAGCGCGAGACCGCGCGCCGCCACGCCCGCGCCGAGTACGACGAGTACGCGGACACCGTCTCCTCGCTGGAGGCCCGCGCCCGCACCCAGCGATCCTGGATGGAGAAGGGCGTCAAGAACGCCCGCCGCAAGGCCCCCGACAACGACAAGATCGGCAAGGCGTTCCGGACCGAGTCGACCGAGAAGCAGGCGGCGAAGGCCCGGCAGACGCAGCGGCTGATCGAGCGGCTGGACGTGGTCGACGAGCCGCGCAAGGAGTGGGAGTTGCGGATGGAGATCGCCGCAGCGCCGCGCTCCGGTTCGGTGGTAGCGACGCTGCGCGGCGCTCGGGTCCAGCTCGGCGACTTCTCCTTCGGCCCGGTGGACCTGCAGATCGACTGGGCGGACCGGGTCGCGATCACCGGCGCCAACGGCTCGGGCAAGTCGACGCTGCTCGCCGCGCTGCTGGGACGGCTGCCCCTGGACGCGGGACAGGCGTCACTCGGCCCGGGCGTGGTGGTCGGCGAGGTCGACCAGGCGCGGGGGCACATCTTCGGAAAACACAGCTTGGGACAGCAAAGCCTGGGCGATCAGCCGCTCCTGGACGCCTTCGGGGCGGCCGTGCCCGACCTTCCTCCGGCCGAAGTCCGCACGCTGCTGGCCAAGTTCGGCCTCCGCGCCGCGCATGTGCTGCGCCCGGCGGCGACCCTCTCCCCCGGCGAGCGCACCCGTGCGGCGCTGGCGCTGCTACAGGGCCGGGGCGTAAACCTGCTGGTCCTGGACGAGCCGACGAACCACCTGGATCTCGCGGCCATCGAGCAGTTGGAGTCCGCGCTGGCCTCCTACACCGGCACGCTGCTGCTGGTCACCCACGACCGGCGGATGCTGGAGGCGGTGGAGATCACGCGGCGCATCGTCGTCGACGGCGGGCAGGTCAGCGAGAGCTGACCTGCCCGCTCCGGTTCTGCCAGCTCCGGTCAACCCGCCTTCGGGGGAACGTACTTGTAGCCGACGCGGCGGACCGTCACGATGCCCTTCCGGTAGTCCGCGCCCAACTTTCGGCGCAGCCGCGCGACATGGACGTCCACGGTGCGCCCGTCACCGACGTGCCCGTACCCCCACACGGCGCTGACCAGGTGGTCGCGGGTGTGCACCCGGTGCGGATGGGCCGTCAGGTGCGCGAGCAACTCGAACTCCAGATAGGTGAGTTCGAGCGGTTCGCCGTCCACCCGCGCGGTGCGGCGCTCCACGTCCAACTGGATGCCGACCTGCTCCTCTGCTGCCTGCACGGGCGCAGGCGCGACGGCGGCGAGGAGCGGGGCAACGGACGGGGCAGCGGGCGGGGCCGAGGCGGTGGCTGGGGCGGCGGCCAGGCCAGGGAACCCGACCGAGGCTCCGGCCGGGACCAGGACCAGGTAACCCACCATCGCACTGTCGGCACCGCCGAGGGCGCCGACGCCGGGGAGCACGGCGGCGAGCTGTTCGGGCAGAGCGGCCTGCGGCCAGGTCGCGACGACCGCGCCCTCCGGCAGGCGGAAGACCCCGGTTGACGGGGGGAGAGCCGCTGCGGGGACCGGGACGTGCCCGGGATGCCCCCCGGCACCGACCGAACGCAGTCGGGGCACGCCGGTGGCGGAATGCCCGGCGGCAGCATGCCCGGTGGCACTGGCACCGGTGGCGCCGGCACCGGCGGACGACGAGGGGGAGGCGGAGCCCGGCACCAGCGCGGTGACGGTCCGGGTGTGCGGGGTGGCCAGCGGAGAGACGTTCGGCATGGCAGAACTCGCTTTCGCGCGAAAGAGACGTGGGAGATCGTCTGCGCGCCAGTGGTCGCCTGCGAGTCGGTGCTGAAGATGAAGTGCGGGCCGTGGTGCCCGTTCAGCCGCCTACGCGGACCTGCGCGCCGGGCGAGCGGCGACAGGTCTCGTCGAAGTGGAAGGGCTGCCGGGACGGCCAGAACGGCTCGAGGTCGAGGTCAAGACGCCTCGTCCTCCCGCTCCGGGCTGCGTCGACGGCATACGGCTTCATGGCCCCATTCAACCAGACGCCCGGCACCGACGGACAGCCGCCCCGCCTGCCCGCCGCCGGCCGCTGCCGCGACCGCCGCCACGTGCAGGGGATCGCCTCCTCCCCTTTGCCTTCCCTTCTTTCTGACGACCTGTTACATACTTGCTGCGGACGACCGTTCGGGGACCTCCGCGACCCAGCTCCAAGGAGCCGCCCCGTGACCCAGGCCCAGGACCCCGACGGCCGGACCGCCACCCCCGAGCCCGTCCCCACCACCGCCCCGGAACCGCCCACGGCACGCCTCGAAGGCGCCTCACGCCTCCGGATCTTCGCCGTCATCGCGGTCGTCGTCCTCTTCGCCGAGATCGCCGCCCTGCAGTACACGATGGTCGCCTCGGCCGCTCGCGACATCGCGCCGTCGTTTCCGGGCGTGGGCGCCAACATCAGCTGGATGGTCATCATCTTCGGACTGGTCGGCGGCGCGACGACGCCGATCTTCGGCAAGATGTCCGACCTGTGGGGCAAGCGCCGGATGATGCTGATCTCGGGCGCGTCCTTCGCGGTCGGCACGCTGCTCTGCGCACTGACCGGCTCCTGGGCGCTGTTCCTGGTCGGACGGGCCCTGGAGGCCGTGGCCATCAGCGCGCCCACCGTCGCGTACGGGCTGTTCCGCGACATCCTGCCGCGCCGCTACATCCCCGCCTCGATCGGCGTGATCGCCACCGGACTGGGGATGTCCGCGCTGGTCGCCCCGCTGCTCGGCGGCTGGCTGCTCGACCACTACTCCTGGCGGTCGCTGTTCTGGTTTCTGCTGATCTTCGTCGCTGTCGTGGTCCCGCTTCTGGTCCTGGTCGTCCCCGAGTCGCCGCTGCGCACCCAGCAGCGGCTGGACGTGACCGGGGCGCTGCTGCTGGCCACCGGTGTCGGCCTGGTCCTGCTCTACCTCTCGAACGGCGCGACCTGGGGCTGGGGGCGTCCGACCGCCTGGGGCTGGATGGCCGGAGGCATCGCCCTGCTGCTCGCCTTCGTCGCGGTCGAGCGCCGCACCGCTCAGCCGATCATGGACCTGAAGCTGCTGTTCTCGCCCAGGGTCAGCGTGGTCCTGCTCGCCGCCCTGCTCGGCAGCGTGGTGGTCGGCGTGCAGGGCTACTCCATCCCCTACATGCTGCAGACCCCCGGCCGGGCCCAGCTCACCCAGCTCGTCACCAGCCAGGTCATCGCCGGATCCGGCGGCAGGCTCACCGCCGCCCAGGCGCCGATCCTGCACATCGGCTTCAACGGGCTGATGGCCTACGGGCTCGGCGCGACCCTGCTCGGCTACGGCCTGCACTCGGCCGTCTTCTCCGGGGGCACCGGCATGCTCTCGGGCGGTGCGGCCGGAGAGTGGTCGCGCAAGGTGGGGCCACGGCTGCCGCTGATCGTGGCGATGGCGACCTTCACCCTCTCGACCGTGCTGTACGCCTTCTTCGCGCACTCCGCCTGGCAGTACGCCGTGATCGCGATCATCTTCGGCCTGGGCTTCGGCTCCTTCTACGCCTCCGCTCCCAACCTCATCGTCGAAGCGGTGCCGGCGCGCCAACAGGGCATCAGCGCGGGGATGCTGGGCGTCGTCAACAGCCTCGCCACCTCCGTCGGCACCGCCGTGCTCACGGCGTTCCTCGCCGCCAATCCGGCCGAGTTCAAGGTGTCCATCACGGGCGTGCCCGCCTCCCTGACGGGCGGGTACCACGTCCTCCCGGGCCTCTACACGGACACCGGCTACCGCGACGGCCTGCTGTTCGCCGCCTGCGCGGGACTGCTCGGGCTGGTCGTCGCCGTCCTCATGCGCCACGGGCGCAGGCCCGCGACCGGTGGCGAGGCGAGCGGCTGACGCCTCGTCACGCCGTGGTCAGCCGACCCGGATCAGGCTCCCCTGGGGGTCTATCCGGTCCGCGCTCTCGTCGTCGAACCACCGCCCGCCGGTGGCGAGGTACCGGAACCGGTGCTCCCCCGGCGGGAAGGTCACGGTCACCGTCCTGGTGCCGTTGCGCCTGCGTACCAGCTCGGCGGAACCGGGCTGCCAGCCGTTGAAGTCACCCACCACACTCACCGTCCCGTCCGGCTCCTCCGCGCCCAACCGGAACGTCACCCTGGTCCGCCCACCGAACAGACGGGTACGTGTCAGCAACGCCGCTCACTCCCTCCACGACATCCTCAACATTCCCAACAACACGGACACCCCCAACACCCCACCCGGAGGGTCCACCCCGACAGCATGGCCGACGGCCCACCCCGCACGGAAGGGACCCCTGGGGTCAACCCGGCCTGCCCACCCCGCGGTGCGCCACGCTACTCTGCGGTAATGGCCACCCCAGATGCCTTCTACCTCCCCCTGGGCGACGGGCGCTTCGCCTCGACCGGGCTGACCCGCGGCCCGTGGAGTCCCGACGCCCAGCACGCCGGCCCGCCGGCGGCGCTGCTCGGGCGGGCCGTGGAGCGACTGCCCGACGCCCGCCCCGGCTTCCGCGTCGTGCGGATGACCTTCGAGATCCTGCGCCCGGTCCCCATCGCCGAGGTCACGGTCGCCGCACGGCCGGCCGAGGCCGGGCGCAACGTCGAGCGCGTCGAGGCGGAACTGCGCGGCCCGGACGGAAAGGTCGCGATGCGGGCCACGGCACTGCGGATGCGCATCGTGGACGGGGCCGCGCCCGAGATCGACGTCCCCCGTCCGACGGCGGCTCCGGAGCAGACCCCGGAAGGCTCCTTCCCGGTTCGCTGGGACGAGGGCTACCACACCGCCATGGAGGTCCGCTTCGCCTCCGGTTCCTTCACCGAACCGGGCCCGGCCGCCTGCTGGTTCCGGATGCGCCACCCCCTGGTCGCCGACGAGGAGACCTCAGGCCTGTGCCGGGTCCTGACCGCGGCCGACTCGGGCAACGGGATCTCCGGCGAGCTGGACATCACCCGGTTCCGTTACGTCAACGCCGATCTGACGGTCCATCTGCGCCGTGCGCCGATCAGCGACTGGGTCGGCCTCGACTCCCGCACCACCATCGACCAGGCCGGGGTCGGTCTCACCGACAGCATGCTCATGGACGAGAAGTCGATGATCGGCCGGGCCGCGCAGACCCTGTTCGTCGCCCCCTGGTGACCCGGCGCTGAGGCGCTGCGGCCATCGGGGGACAATGGGCCGGTCCGACCACACCGACCCCGCAGGGAATCATGACCACGTTCACCGTCACCACGGCCAACGTCAACGGCCTCCGCGCCGCCACCGGCAAGGGCTATGTCGAGTGGCTGGCCGCGACCGACGCCGACGTCGTCTGCCTGCAGGAGGTCAGGGCCGAGCCCGAGCAGCTCGCCGACCACGTCCGCACCCCCGAGGGCTGGCACGTCCTCTGGGCCCCCTCCGTCGCCAGGGGCCGTGCGGGAGTCGCCCTGCTCTCCCGTGCCGAACCGGAGGCGCGGCGCATCGGCTTCCGCTCCGCCGAGTTCGACCGGAGCGGCCGTTACGCCGAGATAGACCTCCCGGGCCTGACCGTGGCCAGCCTCTACCTCCCCTCCGGCGAGGTCGGCACGCCCCGCCAGGACGAGAAGGAGCGCTTCCAGGCGGAGTTTCTCGACCACCTCAAGATCCTTCGCGAGCGCGCCGCCGCCGACGGCCGCGAGGTCCTGGTGTGCGGCGACTGGAACATCGCCCACCAGGAGGTCGACCTCAAGAACTGGCGGGCCAACCGCACGCGCGCGGGCTTCCTGCCGGAGGAGCGCGCCTGGCTCAGTCAGGTCGTCGACGAAGTGGGCTATGTCGACGTGGTCCGCCGCCTGCACCCCGAGGTCGCCGGGCCGTACTCCTGGTGGTCCTACCGCGGCGGCGCGTTCGACAACGACTCCGGCTGGCGCATCGACTATGTCTTCGCGACCGAGGGGATCGCCCGAAGCGCCATCTCGGCGCGGGTGGAGCGGGCCGCGACGCACGCCGAGCGGTGGTCCGACCACGCGCCGGTGACGGTGACCTTCGAGCGCTGACGGCCCAGGTCGTCAGGCCGGGCGGCCGGACAGGCCGTGGTCAGCCGGGTGAGAGGACGCTCGCGAGGTCGTAGCGGACCGGTTCGTCGAGTTGGGCGTAGGTGCAGCTCTGCGGTTCCCGGTCGGGACGCCAGCGGCGGAACTGGGCGGTGTGGCGGAAGCGGTCGCCCTGCATGTGGTCGTAGGCGACCTCGCACACGCGCTCGGGACGCAGCGGCGTCCACTCCAGGGTCTTGCCGGCGCTCCACCGGCTCTGCGCGCCGGGCATCCGGTCCGTCGCCTGCGCCGCCTCGCTCTCCCAGTCGGCCCAGGGGTGCTCCTGCGGTTCGGCCATGCGCAGCGGGGCCAGCTCGGCCATCAGTTCCTCGCGTCGGCGCATGGGGAAGGAGGCGCAGACGCCCACGTGCTGGAGCCGGCCGGCGGCGTCGTACAGTCCGAGGAGGAGCGAGCCGATGACTGGCCCGCTCTTGTGCTCGCGGTAGCCGGCCAGGACGCAGTCGGCGGTGCGCTCGTGTTTGACCTTCACCATCAGCCGCTGGTCGGAGCGGTAGAGCAGGTCCGGCGACTTGGCGATGATGCCGTCGAGACCGGCGCCCTCGAAGCGGCTGAACCACTCCTCGGCCACGGCCCGGTCCATCGTCGCCGGGGCGACGTGCACGGGCGGGGTCGCGCCCGCCAGCGCCTGTTCCAGGGCCGGGCGACGTTCCCGCAGCGGTGTGTCCAGCAGCGCGGCGTCGCCGAGTGCGAGCAGATCGAAGGCGACGAAGGAGGCGGGCGTGCGCTCGGCGAGCAGACGGATCCGGGACTCGGCCGGATGGATCCGCTCCTGCAGGGCGTCGAAGTCGAGACGGTCCCCGGTCACGAGGACGATCTCGCCGTCCAGGACGCAGCGGTCCGGCAACTGCTCCAGCAGTGCGCTCACCAGTTCGGGGAAATAGCGGGTGAGTGGCTTGCCGTTGCGACTGCCGATCACGATCTCCGGGCCGTCGCGGTGCACGATCGCGCGGAAGCCGTCCCATTTGGCCTCGTACTGCATTCCGGGCGGAATGCTCGACGCCGGCTTCGCCAGCATCGGCTTCACCGGCGGCATCACAGGAAGGTCCATGAGCCGATTGTGGGACTGTCGGCGTCCCGGCGCCCCCTGGCAGCCCGGCCGTTCATACCGAGACCGACCGGCATTGGTGGCGCGACGCCAGCCACCATGTGCCGGTCGGTCTGATACCCGGCACGGTCCGGAGGCGCGCCCCCGGGAGCGGTTCTAGCGTGAAGGCATGGCAGACGCGCTGGAAATGCAGGTCGGCGAGCGGACCGTGCGGGTGACCCACCCGGACAAGGTCTACTTCCCGGATCGGAACCTCACCAAGCTCGACCTGGTCCAGTACTACCTGGCGGTCGGCGAGGGCGCGCTGCGCGCGCTCCGCGACCGTCCGACGACCCTGCAGCGCTACCCGGAGGGCATCGGCGGCGAGTCGTTCTTCCAGAAGCGCGTCCCGAAGGACCTCCCGGACTGGATCCCGACCGCCCGCATCTCCTTCCCCAGCGGGCGCCACGCCGACGAGATGTCCCCGAGCGAGGTCGGGGCGCTGATCTGGGCCGCCAATCGCGGGTGCCTGACCTTCCACCCCTGGCCGGTGCGCCGCGCGGACACCGACCACCCCGACGAGTTGCGGATCGACCTCGACCCCCAGCCCGGCACCGACTACGCCGACGCCGCGCGCGCTGCCCAAGTGCTCCGGGAGGTGCTGGACGAGGTCGGCCTGCAGGGCTGGCCCAAGACCTCCGGCGGTCGTGGCCTGCACGTCTTCGTTCCCATCGAGCCCCGGTGGACCTTCGTCGAGGTACGCCGGGCGACCATCGCCGTCGCGCGCGAGCTGGAGCGTCGGCAGCCCGAGCGGGTGACCACCGCGTGGTGGAAGGAGGAGCGCGGGGAGAAGATCTTCGTCGACTACAACCAGATGGCCCGCGACCGCACCATCGCGTCCGCGTACTCGGTCCGTCCCTTCCCGCACGCTCCCGTCTCCGCGCCGCTGCGCTGGGAGGAGACGGAAACCGTCGAGCCGCGGGACTTCGACGTCGTGACGATGCCGACCCGCTACGCCGAGGTCGGGGACCTGCACGCGGACATGGACCAGCACGCCTTCGACATCACCGCCGCGCTGGAGCTCGCCGCCCGCGACCAGCGGGACCACGGGCTCGGCGACCTCCCCTACCCTCCTGAGCACCCGAAGATGGCCGGCGAACCCAAGCGGGTGCAGCCGAGTCGGGCCAAGCACTGACGTACTGCGCCGGCACTGACCTACTGCGAGGTGGAGGCGGATGGAGCCGCAACGGGCGCTGGAGCGGATCGCCTACCTGCTGGAGCGCGGCAACGCGGACACCTACCGCGTGCAGGCGTTCCGGAAGGCGGCAGCGGTGATCGCCGACCTGCCGAAGGAGGAACTGGAGCGACGGGCGGCGGCCAGGCAGCTGGAAGCGCTGCCCGGGCTGGGCGCGAAGACTGCCCGGGTGGTGGCCGAGGCCCTGTCCGGGCGGACACCGGCCTACCTCGCCGACCTCGAGTCGCGGGAGCCCGACCGCACGGATCTGGGCGGTTCCGCCCTGCGCAGCGCCCTGGTGGGGGACTGCCATGTGCACTCCGACTGGTCGGACGGCGGCAGTCCGATCGACGCCATGGCCGATGCGGCCCGGGAGTTGGGCCATCAGTGGATGGTGCTGAGCGACCACTCGCCGCGGCTGAAGGTGGCCCGCGGCCTGTCCCCCGAGCGGTTGCGCGAGCAACTCGCCGTGGTGGCCGAGCTCAACACCCGGTACCCGGACTTCCGGCTGCTGACCGGCATCGAGTGCGACATCCTGGACGACGGCTCGCTCGACCAGGAGGACGAGCTGCTGCAGCAGTTGGACGTGGTGGTGGCCTCGGCGCACTCGAAACTGCGGATGGAGCCACGCGCGATGACCCGCCGTCTGGTCGCCGCAGCGTCCGACCCGCGGGTCGACGTGCTCGGCCACTGCACCGGGCGGCTGGTGACGGGCCGGACCAGGCCGCCGTCCAGCTTCGACGCGGCGGAGGTCCTCGCTGCCTGCGCCGAGCACGGAACAGCGCTGGAGATCAACTCCCGGCCCGATCGGCTCGATCCGCCGCGTCCGCTGCTGCGCCAGGCCGCCGCGGTGGACGGCCTCCTGTTCGCCGTCGACAGCGACGCGCACGCGCCCGGGCAGCTGGACTGGCAGGTCTTCGGCTGTTCCCGCGCCGAGGAGTGCGGTATCGGTGCGGAACGGGTGATCAACAGCTGGACCGCGCCGCAGCTCCTGGCGTGGGCGGCTTCCGGGACGGTGCCAGGACCGTGAGCGGCGCGCGCCCCGCCGGATCCCGTCCGGCGGGGCCGCCCGGCGGTCAGAGCCGCCCGTGCTCCTTCAGCACGCGCCTGGCCTGAGCGAAGAGCATGCCCACGTTCACGGACTTGCGGCACACCACCACCGCGACGACCTCGTCGCCGCTGTCGACCCTCATGAAGACGTGGGTCAGGTTGTCGCTGTTGACGAGGATCTCCTGAAAGTAGTGACGACTGGTCACGACCCCCCGGCGCTCCTTGAATATGTCCTCGATCATCACCACGTTGCGTCCCTGGAACAGGTCGAGGGTCGCCGCCGCGAGCATGTCGAGCACCTCCGGCGGGTGCGAGTCGACGGTCTCCACGGACAGCAGCATGCCCGTCGACATGTCGATGATCCCGGCCGCAAGGCACTCCGGTACATCCGCTCGGAGGTGCTTGACCAGGCTGAACACCCGCTCGGTCAAGCTCTGGATTTCCTGGGGTCCTGAGGTTCCCGATGTGCTCATTGAATCTCCTTGTGTAGTTCCGGCGGCGGTGCGGATCCGGATTCCGATCCGGGCACCCCGCACGAGTACGGCTTCCGTCCGCGGGAGGCCGCGCCCGGTCGTTGCTGCTCAGCCCTGGGAGGCCGGCTCCCGCGAGGTGAGCAGGCGGTCTATCCGCTCGGCGACCGCCTGGGACTCGACCTGAAGGCGCGCCATGTCCAGACCCGTATCGCCGAGCACGGCCATCAGTGCCATGTCCCCGACGGCGTGCACCACGACGTAGCCCCCACTGCAGTGCGCCACCGTCTGGCGGAGCAGGCCCTTGCCGGTGGCCTGCCCGGTGCGGCGGGCGAGCCCGAGAGCGGCGGCGGCCAGGGCCGCAAGGCTCTCCGGGTCGACGGGCTCGTCGGTGTCGGCCGCGATCAGCAGACCGTCGATCGCCACCACTGCCGTGTCGGTGATGCCCACCACCTTTTCACGCAGCGAACGCATCTCGGCGAGCAGCAGATCAGTGCTGTCGTCCACAATGTCTCCGTTTTCCATGTCGAGCTCGCCAGTCACTCCGGCCGACGCAGTGCGGCGCCGATCCGAAGATTACGGACGGCGCGCGGGGAAATCACCGGAAGCCAATTCCAGAATTCCCGGCAGTGCGCAACGGGGAGGAGCAGCAGAAGTGTGGTCGGATTTCCATCGGCTGTCAGGGTATGTCGACGATTCGGCCCGCAGGCCGCAATGGCAGGACGTCGTTGATGGCGCTGACTCCCGGGCTCCGACGGGGAAGCCGGTCGCCGCTCCGCTCCCGCCTGGTGCCGACCGGCAGCGTCGGATCCGGTCCGGGCGTCGCGGACGGTCGGCGCCCGCCGGAGTCGGCGCCTCGTCGGCAGACGACTGCGAGGCCCTCGCTGACCATCCGCGAGGTTTCCACCGTGACCGCGTAGACGCCACGGCCGATCAGAAAGGCGATGTCCCTGGAACTGCGCCGGCCGTTGGCGCGCAGCAGGATCTCTCGACGTTCGCCACCGAGCGGACCGGCCATCCGGTCAATGGCCTCGGTAGCCGGGACCACTCGGTCCCGGTAGGGGCAGATCGGGTGCTGGCGCGAGGCGAGGGCCCTGAGGCGGCGTTCGGTCTCCCGCATCAGCCGCTCGGGCTCGACACCGGGCGTTGCCGAGAGCACGTGGGCGACCCCGCTGCTCTCCAGGGAACACGCGTCGATCCGTCCCGCTGCCACCGCGAACGCCCCGTCCAGCACGGCCATCAGGCACACCAACCGAAGCTCCGCCGCGCCCAACAGGGCCTTGGCGATGAGCTTCGCTCCGGCGTGACCGTCGGCGGCTGCAGTAGTGAAGGCGGCAGCCAGGTCGACCTCGCTGACCCGTCCGGAGCGCAGCAGCAGCGTCGCGGCGTCCGGCGCGCCGGGAGTGTCGACGGCGGTGACCTCCCCGCCCATCAGATGGAGGACGCCCCCTGGATCGCCCGAGACCTGGAGCACGCCGGAGAGCTGCTTGTCGGGACAGCGGGACAGGGTCTGCACCAGGGGCGCGGTCGCCGCAGAGCGTATGTGCACCGGCAACGGCGGCGGCGAGACATGTCGGACCGCCGTCAACGTAATTCTTCCCAGCATGAGAGTACCGTTCCACAACCGATCAGAAACGTCGCGAATGCGTCACATACGAAACGAGCTCGATCAATGAGATCGACGATTCCCGACATTGATCCTCCAGGGAGCAGCAGAAATCCCGACGGACCCTTCCGTCGAACCCCCTACGGGAATATCCAACCCTTGATTGCCTATCGCAGTCAAGCGAATCGGATACGTGACCGGAACGGCAGGGATCCGCGCCTCTCGCGAAGCGAATTGCACAACCGTTGTCACGATGCGTCGAGGGCAGCGGGGATCTCGCCTGGGCGGCCCGTCGCGCCGGCAGCTCGACCGCGGGCCTCACCCGTGCGCCGCACAGGATGGACCCCGCATTGACACGGTGCCATGGTGGAGGAGTCGGGCATTTCGCCCCGAAGGGTCGTGTCCACCGTGACTGAACACCCGTACGGCGCGCCGGCCGATGACTCACCGGACCCGGATGCCCCCTGGGGCCGGTGTCCCCGCTGCGGAAGGCCGCTGGTCCGGGACGAGCTTTCGCTGCAGTCATGGCCCGCGCGCGTCGCCATGGCCGGACCGCCGGTCTGCGCGGTCTGCACGTCCGAGGAGGTCGAGCGCTACCTCGAGGAATGGGATTCGTAGCACCGCCAGCTCCGGGCCCCGTCCGGAGGCCGCCGAGCCGTCGCGAGCGAGGGGACCATGCTTCTCGGACTAGCCGCCGCCGTTCTCGCCACCATCGGCTACGGCTGTGCTTCCGTCTTCCAGGCTCGTGGTGCCCGCAGGATGCCCAAGGAGGACCGGCCGGGTCTGCGCCTGCTGGGCAGGGTGGCCCGCTCTCCGCAGTTCCTGCTGGGAACGGGGCTCGACATCGCTGCCTTCGCGCTCATCGTGGTCGCGCTGCACCGGCTGCCGCTCTTCGTCGTGCAGGCGGTGACCAGCGCGAGCCTGGCGGTGACCGCGCTGGCGGCCGTGTGGCTGCTGGGAAGCAGGCTGGCGCGGCGCGACGTCCTCGCCATCGCCACCGTGGTCGCGGGACTCACCATGCTGGCGGTGAGCTCCGGACCGGAGGGACACCAGGCCGTCGGGACGGGCTTCCACTTCGGCCTGCTGGCCGCGACGGGCGCCCTGCTGCTGCTCACCCTGCCGCTGGCACACCGGCGGGGGAAGGTGGTGGCTGCTGCTCTGGGGCTGATCGCGGGCACCGTGTTCGGAGTGGTCAACCTGAGCGTGCGGGTGCTGGCCCCGTCCTCCCCGGCGGACCTGTTCGCCGACCCGGCGACCTACGCACTGATGGCCGGCGGTCTGGGCGGCTATCTGTGCTACGCACTGGCCCTGCAGCGCGGCTCGGTGACGGTCGCCACCGCAGGGGTGGTCGTCGGCGAGACGTTCGTGCCCGGGCTGATCGGTGTGGTGGTCCTCGGCGACCGGGCCCGGCCGGGGTTCACCTGGTTGGCGGCGGCGGGATTCGCGATCGCTGTCGGCGGAGCGTTCGTGCTCTCCCGGTTCGGGGAGATCGAGTCGGAGCAGCGGGACCGCGAAGTCTCCGCAACGGAAGGCGTCACCGGCGGAGGACGGACGCGCGGCCGTTCACCGTTCGTGCGACGGTGGCAACGTACAGATGTTTCGGGCGGCGCCGGTCATCCCGGCCAGGGCCCGCCGGCCCGGAGCTGTGAGGTGGAACCCATGACCGAGCACGCATCGCCGGACCCGAAGCCGCGAGGCTCAGCGCCATGGTCGACGGACTGAACGGGGGCCCGGCGGGCACCGGCGTGCCGGTCGCCCTGGTGACCGGGGCGTCCTCCGGCATCGGCGCGGCGACCTCCGCCAGGCTGGCCGAGGCAGGCTGGCATCCACTGCTCTCCGGCACGGACGCCGCCAGGCTGTGCAAGGTCGCGGACCGGGTCGGCGGCACCGCCCTTCTTGCCGACCTGTCCGAGCCGGGCGGGCCGGACGAGCTCGCGAGCCGTGCGCTCGATGTGGCCGGACGGGTCGACGCGCTGATCGCCAACGCGGGCATCGGTTGGCGCGGGCCGTTCCCCGGTATGCCGGTCGACGTCCTCGAACAGATGATCACGGTCAATCTGACCGCGCCGCTGCGGCTCGCGCGCCTGCTGCTGCCCGGGATGGTGGAGCGCGGGAGCGGCTGCCTGGTCATCGTCGGCTCCATCGTCGCCCGCCTGGGCGTACGGGACGAGGCCGTCTACGCAGCCACCAAGGCCGGCCTCACCATGTTCGCGGAGAGCCTGCGCTACGAACTGCACGGCAGCGGGGTCCGGGTCCGGCTGGTGCTCCCCGGGGTGGTCGACACGCCGTACTTCAGCCGGCGCGGGACTCCCTACCACCGGCAGTGGCCGCGACCGGTGCCGCCGGAGAGGATCGCCGACGCGATCCTCGACCTGCTGACGAGCGGTCAGGAGGAGCGGGTGGTCCCCGGTTGGCTGCGACTGCCCGACCGGATCCACGGCGGCGCGCCCGGACTGTTCCGGCGCCTCGCCTGCCGGTTCGGCTGATCACGCCGGTTCGGCTGGTCACGGCGGCTCGGCCGATCACGGCGGCTCGGCCGATCACGGCCCGGCGCCCGGCGCCGCCCGTCGCAGCGCCGCCTATCGCGGGACGCGGACCCGGTCGAGCGCCGGCACCCGGGCGAGCGCGGCGGAGAACGCGGCCTCCCAACGGGCCCGCGAGGGCGGCGGAGCGGACTGTTCGGGTCCGTCGGCGTCAGCGAGTGCGTCGAGCGCGGCGAGGGCGTTGCGGACCACCTCGTGCGGGCGCCCCGAGGTCACCTCGGCCCGGCCCAGTTCCAGTTCGTGCTGGAGGTTGTCCCGCCCGTGGCCCTGGACCACGTCCAGCAGGAGCAGCCGGCGGCCGAGCGCGCGGGCCTCGCTGCAGGTGTCACCCGAGCTCGTGACGACCAGATCGGCGGCCGCCATCAGGGTGGGAACGCGTTCGGTGTAGCCGATGGCGTGCAGCTGCGGCAGTCGCCGAGCTGCTTCGCGGAGCCGGGTTTCGAGCCGCCGGTTGCGACCGGCCACGGCCAGCACGTGCGGTCCGGCGGATGCCAGCCCGACGGCGGCGCCGGCGATCGGGCCGAGCCCCCACGCCCCCGACATCAGCAGCACGCAGCGGGCGTCCTCCGGGATGCCCAGCTCGTCGCGCGCCTCGGCCCGGGCGGGAGGGTCGTAGAAGCCGGCCCGCAGAGGAGCCGGCACGACGGCGATGCGGGCGTCCGGCCGGTAGCGGCGTACGGTGCAGGCCGCGACCTCCGAAGTGACCAGGAAGAGGTCCGTGCCGTCCTGGACCCACAGCTGGTGCGGTGTCACATCCGTGCAGAAGACCAGGTGGGCCGTGCCCGGCCGGAGGCCGCGGAGCCGGTTGACGGCAGCCGCGGCGGTCGGGAAGAGCGAGATGACCAGATCGGGCGCGCCCAGTTCCAGCAGCTCGCGCACCTTCGGTTCGAGCTGTGTCCGCGCGGCGGCTTCGGCGAGCAGCGCGATCCGGGCGCCCGGTCGTAGGGCGGCGAAGTGGAAGGCGTCGTAGAGGCCGGGGCAGGCGAGCATCCGCCGGAACACGGCCTCTCCGGCGGCGGAGCCGAGGGGGCCCAGCATGCCCATCGCGTCCGCGGTCTCGGTGGTCCAGCCCTGACCGTGCAGCGTGTCCGCGCAGGCCTGGGCCATCACGTCGTGGCCCTGGCCGAGGGACCCGGAGAGCAGCAGCGCGTGGGGCACGGTGACCTCCCGTCAGGACGACGTCGGCGGGAGGTCACCGGCGGCGCCGGACGACCGGTACCAGTCAATGTACCGGCGGACCCCGTCGGCGAACCCGGTGCTCGGCGACCACCCGAGCAGTCGCTTGGCCTTCGCGTTGGAGATCGCCCGGGCGGCGTAGTCACCGGCGCGGGCCGGGACGTGCTCGACGGCGAGCGGGCCGAGGAGCGAGCTCACCGTGTCGGCGATCTCCTTGATCGACACCGCCGTGTCGCCCTCCAGGGCGAAGGTCTGGTCCTGCGCGGCCGGCGACAGGGCGCGGACGTGGGCCTCGGCGAGGTCCTCGACATAGACCCAGTTGCGGGTCTGGCCGCCGTCTCCGGCGATGGTGATCGGCCGGCCGGCCAGGGCGGCCTGCACGAAGCGGGCGACGACCAGCTCGTCCCGCATCCGCGGTCCGTACGGGATGCCGTACCGAAGGATCGTGTAGTGCTGCGCGTAGAGGTCGTGGTAGCTGTGCACGGCCAGCTCCGCGGCGAGTTTGCCCGCCACATAGAGGTGGCCGACCCGTCCGACGTCGAACGGGACGTCCTCGGTCAGCTCGACGCCGCCCGGCCCGGCCTCTCCGTGCGCGGCGCCGTACACCCAGACGGTGCTGGCGAGTACGACCCGGGCGCAGCCGCTGCGCCGGGCGGCCTCCAGCACGCACACCGTGCCCTCGACGTTCATCCGGGTGGCGCGGACGGGATCGGTGGCGATCTCGTCCACGTTGGACATCGCGGCGAGGTGGAACACCACCTCGCTTCCCTCCATCGCCGCCGTCAGACCCGGCAGGTCGAGAATGTCGGCCCGCGCGTACGAGGCGGCCGGGTTGGTCCGGCCCAACGTGCCGTCGACCACCACGACTTCGTGTCCGGCTGACAGCAGCCGGTCGACGACGTGCGAGCCGATGAATCCGCATCCTCCGGTGACAGTTGCCCTCATGGCGGCGCTCAGCCGATCAGGTCGGCGTGGACGGCGGAGAGGGCGGACAGCACCTGGTCCACTTCGTCGCTCCGCATGTCGGAGTGGATCGGCAGGCAGATGTGGCGGGCGCAGACGTCCTCGGCCACCGGGAGCGGTCCGTCCGCGAACTCCGCGAGCACCGGCTGCCGGTGCAGCGGCAGGTCGTACACCTCTCCGGGCAGCCGGACGTCGAAGCGCTCGAAGACCTCGCGCTTGAACAGGGCGCGGTCGACGCCCTCGGGGAGCAGCACCATGTACTTGTAGAAGTTGCTGCGGCAGCCCGGTGCCTCGACCAGCGGCTCCAGGCCGGGCATGGCCGCCAGCGCGGCGGTGAAGCGGCTCGCTACCTCGCGGCGGATGTCGATGAACTCCTTGAGCCGGCGCAGGTGGATCTCGCCGATCGCCGCGTTCACCTCGCTCAGGCGCCAGGAGTACCCCTGCCGGACGTGGTGGTTGGTGGTGAAGGAGCCCTTGCCCTGGTCCCGGTAGACGCGTGCCTCGTCGCGCAGTTCGAGCGAGTCGGTGACCAGCATCCCTCCCTCGCCACTGGTGGTCAGCTTGGTGGGGTAGAAGGAGAAGGCGCCGGCCAGGCCGAACGACCCGGCGAACCGGCCCTGGTAGGTGCACCCGTGCGCGTGTGCCGCGTCCTCGATCAGCGCGATCCCGCGCGAGTCGCACAGCCGTCGGAGCGCGTCGACCTCGGGGGTGATCAGACCGCCGACATGGACGAGCACGACGGCGGCGGTGGTGGGGGTGAGCACCGCCTCGACGCCGACCGCGCTCAGCGCGAACGTCGTAGCCTCGACATCGGCGAACACCGGTCGGCCACCCGCGTGCAGGACGGCCGCGGCGGTGGCGTAGAAGGTGTTGGCCGGCACCACGACATCGCGGTCGGCCACGCCCACGATCCGCAGCGCGATCTCCAGCGCCGCGGTGCCGCTGCAGACCCCGACCGCGTGCGGAACCGCGTGCGCGGTCGCGAACGCGGCTTCGAACCGCTCGGTCCAGGGCCCCAGCGTCAGCGACCCGCCGGCCAGGATCTCCATGACCGCGGCGGCTGCCTCCGATCGGTCGTCCCCGGAAAACACGACTCGCGCGGCGGGAACATTCACGCGGCACCTCCGACACTCAGCGGACTGGTCATACCTCGGGTAGGTCAGGCTCAGGCGAGCCTCAGGCTACCCGGCATACATCATCAAACCCGGCATATCTGCATGATGGCGATCTCAGTGGTGCAAACAGCCGCAAGGCTACTTTTTCCATATCAAAAAATGTCTGATATGCGTATAATCAGCTCGCTACCCACAGGCTCGAGTCGCCGACGGCCGTCGGCCCGGGGGTGCACGCGTATGACAGCACCCATAGACGTCACCGGCTCGGCTGCCGAGGCGCAGCCGGAAGCCGTGCTGGTCGGCATGGGTGCCGCCCGGATCGAGGGGCGTTCGCTCGGGCAGATCGCCTGGATGAGGTTCAAGCGCGACAAGGTCGCGGTGGCCGGCGGAGTCGTCGTGGTCTGCCTGATCCTGCTGGCCGTCCTCGCCAAACCGATCGAGGCCGTGTTCGGGCTGGATCCGAACGCCTTCCACCAGAACCTGATCGACCCGGTCCTGCTGAAGCCCAACGGGGCCTTCGGCGGTGTGAGCTGGGCCCACCCGCTGGGGGTCGAGCCGCAGTACGGCCGGGACCTGCTCGCACGGATCATCGAGGGCGCGTGGGTCTCCCTGGCCGTCGCGTTCGGTGCGACCATCCTGTCCAACGTGATCGGCACCGTCCTCGGCATCGTCGCGGGCTACTACGGAGGCTGGGTGGACACGGCCATCAGCCGGTTGATGGACATCTTCCTGGCCTTCCCGCTGCTGCTCTTCGCCATCGCGCTGTCCGCCTCACTGCAGGGCGGCGCCTTCGGACTGCACGGTCTGACCCTGCACATCAGCGTGCTGATCTTCGTCATCGGCTTCTTCAACTGGCCCTACATGGGCCGGATCATCCGGGGGCAGGCGCTCTCGCTGCGCGAGCGCGAGTTCATCGACGCGGCCCGCAGCCTCGGCGCCCGCGGACCGTACATCCTCTTCAAGGAACTGCTACCGAACCTGGTGGCGCCGATCATCGTCTACTCGACGCTGCTGATCCCGACCAACATCCTCTTCGAGGCAGGGCTGAGCTTCCTCGGAGTCGGCATCCAGCCGCCACAGGCTTCCTGGGGCGGGATGCTCAACCAGTCCATCAGCCTCTACCAGGCGGACCCGTGGTTCATGGTCGTTCCTGGCATGGCCATCTTCATCACTGTCCTGGCGTTCAACCTGCTCGGCGACGGCCTTCGCGACGCGCTGGACCCGCGGAGCAACTGACCCACTACCGGCTCCTGACGCCCCGACCTCACAGAACTAGGAGCACAAGCACCATGAGGAGATCAAAGGCAGCCGCCCTCGTCGCGGCGGCCGCGGCGGTGGCACTCGCCGCGACCTCCTGCAGCTCGGGCGGCAGCAGCACCAGCGCGGGAGGCACCACGGCGTACAACGCCGGCCTCACCGGGACCGTCAACGCCTCGACGCACACCGGCGGCACGGTCGCGTACCAGCTGTCCAGCACCCCGGACTCGATGGACCCCGGCAACACCTACTACGCGTTCATGTGGGACGTCTCCCGCCTCTACGCGCGGGCGCTGACGACCTTCCAGCCCGCTCCGGGGCAGAGCGGCCTGAAGCTGGTCCCGGACCTGGCCACCGGCCTCGGCACAGCCAGCGACGGCGGCAAGACCTGGACCTACCACATCCGTGCCGGCCAGAAGTTCTCCGACGGCACCCCGATCACCACCAAGGACGTCAAGTACGCGATCGAGCGCAGCAACTACGCGCCCGACGTGCTGTCCAACGGCCCGACGTACTTCCACCAGTACCTGGTCGACAACACCCCCGCGTACCAGGGCCCTTACAAGGACAAGACCGGTGACCTGAAGTCCGTCCAGACTCCCGACGCCACCACCATCGTGTTCCACCTCAACCAGCCGTTCGCAGACTTCGACTACCTGGTCAGCAACCCGCAGACGGCCCCCGTCCCGCAGGCCAAGGACACCGGCTCGACCTATGTGAACAGCATCGTGTCGTCCGGCTCGTACATGTTCCAGAGCTACACCGACGGCAAGGGCGCGACGCTGGTGAAGAACCCCGACTGGAGCGCGGCCGACGACCCGATCCGCAAGCAGTACCCGGACAAGATCACGATCGCCTTCAACGTCGCGCAGACCACCGTGGACAGCAACCTGATCGCCGGCAACGCCACGCTGGACCTGGCCGGTGCGGGTATCGCCGCCTCCACCCAGGCCACGGCGCTCAGCAACTCCAGCCAGAAGAGCCACATCGACGACGCGCAGAGCGGCGCCCTGGCCTACGTGGCCATCTCGTCCAACGTGGCGCCGTTCAACAACGTGCACTGCCGCCAGGCGGTGGAGTACGCGGTGGACAAGCTGTCGGCGCAGACCGCGACCGGCGGCAACGTGCACGGGGACATCGCCAGCACCGTCCTCCCGCCGAGCGTCACCGGCTACACGCCGTTCAACCTCTACCAGACCCCTGGCGACCAGGGTGCGGACTCGCCGCAGGGCCTCGCCGCCGCCAAGGCGCAACTGGCCCAGTGCGGCATGCCGAACGGCTTCTCCACCAGCCTGTCGGCCCGCTCCGACCGGCCCAACGAGATCGCCATCGCGCAGGCCGTGCAGGCCTCGCTCAAGAAGGTGGGGATCAACGTCTCCATCCAGCAGTACCCGTCCGGCAAGTACTTCACCGACAACGCCGGAGCGCCGGCCTTCGTCCACGCGCACGACCTCGGCCTGATGATGATGGCCTGGGCCGCCGACTGGCCGACCGGCTACGGCTTCCTGGAGCAGATCCTCGACGGCCGGACCATCAAGGCGTCGGGCAACAGCAACCTGTCCGAGCTGAACAGTCCGGTCATCAACCAGATGCTCACCGCGGCCATCGAGAACACCGACCCGGCCGCCCGCACCAAGGCCTGGGGCGCCATCGACATGGCGGCCATGCAGCAGGCCCCGCTGGTTCCGCTGCTGTACCGGAAGGACCTCCTGTACCGGCCGGCCAGCGCGACCAACGTCTTCGTCACCCCGGCGTACGGCATGTACGACTACCTGAACGTCGGCAGCACGAAGTGACCCAACCCCCAACAGAGGCCATCGAAGAGAAGCAGAACAGAACGAGGAGGTGAAAGCGGTGGCGGCCGCCGGCGGGGCAACCCGCCGGCGGCGGTCCGCGCCGTCCCGCCGTGGGTGCGTACATCATTCGCCGGGTGTTCGCGGCGATCCTGCTGCTGATCGTCGTCACCATGATCACCTTTGCGATCTTCTTCCTGGTCCCCCGCCTCGCCGGGGAGACCAGCACCCAGCTGGCCGCCCAGTACGTGGGGCGCGACCCCAGCCCGGCCGCGCTGGCCGCGGTCGAGAAGAACCTCGGCTTCGACCAGCCGCTCTACCAGCAGTGGTGGGAGTTCGCGCACGGAATCATCGCCGGTCGCACGTTCCACTACGGACCTGACGCCTCGGTCTGCAACGTCCCCTGCTTCGGCTACTCCTTCAAGAGCCACCTGCCGGTGTGGCCCGAGATCACCGCACGCATCCCGGTCACAGCGTCGCTGGCCGCCGGTGCCGCGGTGATCTGGGTGATCAGCGGCGTCTCCATCGGCGTCCTGTCGGCCCTGAAGCGCGGATCGGTCTTCGACCGGCTCGCCATGGGCCTGGCACTCGCCGGCGTCTCCCTCCCGATCTTCTTCACGGCCCTGATCTCGCTGGCCCTGTTCAGCTACAAGTGGCCGATCTTCCCCAACCTGCAGTACGTCCCCTTCACCGAGAACCCGGCGCTCTGGGCAAAGAACCTGGTCCTGCCCTGGGTCACCCTGGCCTTCCTCTACTCGGCGCTGTACGCGCGGCTGACCCGCGCGGGCATGTTGGAGACCATGAACGAGGACTACATCCGCACCGCGCGCGCCAAAGGGCTGCCGGAGCGTCAGGTCGTGGTCCGTCACGGCCTGCGCGCCGCACTCACCCCGATCATCACCGTCTTCGGACTGGACCTGGGGCTGCTGCTCGGCGGTGCGGTGCTCACCGAGACGGCCTTCTCGCTGCCCGGCGTCGGCCAGTACGCGGTGCAGGCGATCGCCGACAATGACCTTCCCAAGATCATGGCGGTGACCACGCTGGCGGCCTTCTTCATCATCGTCGCCAACCTGGTCGTGGACGTGCTCTACGTCGCGGTCGACCCCCGGGTGAGGTACTCGTGAACCGGCGGACCCGGCAGCAGGAGCAGCCGCAAGGCACCACCAGCCCCGTGCTGGGGGGCGCCCCGCCGAGCGACGCCTTCCTCTGCGTGCGCGGGCTCCGGATCCACTTCGACACCGACGACGGCCTGGTGAAGGCCGTCGACGGGATCTCCTTCGAGCTGGAGCGCGGGCGGACCCTCGGCATCGTCGGCGAGTCCGGCTCCGGAAAGTCCGTCACCTCCCTTGGCATCATGGGGCTGCTCCGCTCAGCCCGGGCCCGGATCTCCGGCGAGGTCTGGATCGACGGCGAGGAACTCATCGGCGCCGACGCCGACCGGGTGCGCCGGCTGCGCGGCCAGAAGATGGCGATGATCTTCCAGGACCCGCTGACCTCGATGCATCCCTTCTACTCGATCGGCGCCCAGATCATCGAGGCGTACCGGGCGCACCACCCGGACGCGGGCAAGAAGGAAGCCCGCGCCCACGCGGTCGAGATGCTGGACCGGGTCGGCATCCCGCAGCCCGCCAGCCGCGTCGACGACTATCCGCACCAGTTCTCCGGCGGCATGCGCCAGCGCGCGATGATCGCCATGTCACTGGTCAACGACCCGGCCCTGCTGATCGCCGACGAGCCCACGACCGCACTGGACGTCACCGTGCAGGCGCAGATCCTGGACCTCATCCGGGACCTGCAGAAGGAGTTCGGCTCCGCGGTCGTCATCATCACCCACGACCTGGGCGTCGTCGCCGAACTCGCCGACGACATCCTGGTGATGTACGCGGGCCGGTGCGTGGAGAAGGGCCCGGCGGAGGCGATCTTCAGCACGCCCCAGCACCCCTACACCTGGGGCCTGCTGGCCTCGATGCCACGGATGAACCGGGAGCGGCAGGAGCGGCTGCTCCCGATCACCGGGAATCCGCCGAGCCTGATCAGGATCCCGCCGGGATGCCCCTTCCACCCGCGCTGCCCGTACGCGGACCGCACGGGCGGCAGCTCCGAGACGGTGCTGCCCGAACTGGTGGCCACCACGGACCCGGCCCACACCGTCGCCTGCCACCTCGCCCCGGAGGAGCGGCGTCGCATCTTCACCGAGGAGGTGGAGCCGCGGCTGTGAGGACCGCGCCGTGTGCGGGGCGAGAGATTGCGGAGAGGAGGCGATGGCCGTGCTGAACGAGGCGACAACGGGCGCCGACGGTCCCGTACCGGTGCCCGGGCCGCAGGGCGAGGCACTGCTGGAGGTCAGCGGTCTGGTCAAGCACTTCCCCATCAAGAAGGGGCTGCTGCAGCGCCAGATCGGGGCGGTCCGCGCGGTGGACGGCATCGACTTCGCCGTCCTGCCGGGCGAGACCCTGGGCGTGGTGGGCGAGTCCGGCTGCGGCAAGACCACGACGGGGCGGCTGCTGGTGCGACTGCTGGAACCGACGGCCGGCACGGTGCGCTTCGAGGGGCGGGACATCAGCCACCTCAGCCGCGGGCGGATGCGGCCGTTGCGCCGCGACATCCAGATCATCTTCCAGGACCCGTACTCCTCACTGAATCCGAGGCACACGATCGGGACCATCGTCGGCGCGCCCTTCCGGCTCCAGCACGTGAAGACCGAGGGCGGGGTGAAGAAGGCCGTGCAGGAACTGCTGGAGCTGTGCGGGCTCAGCCCGGAGCACTACAACCGCTATCCGCACGAGTTCTCCGGCGGGCAGCGGCAGCGCATCGGCATCGCCCGCGCGCTCGCCCTGCGGCCCAAGATGATCGTCGCCGACGAGCCGGTCTCGGCGCTGGACGTCTCCATCCAGGCGCAGGTGGTCAATCTGCTGGACGACCTGCAGCAGGAACTCGGCCTCACCTACGTGATCATCGCGCACGACCTGTCGGTGGTCCGGCACGTCTCCGACCGGGTGGCGGTGATGTACCTCGGCAAGATCGTCGAGCTGGGCGAGCGGGACTCCCTCTACCGCTCCCCCATGCACCCCTACACGGTGGCGCTGATGTCGGCGGTACCGGTGCCCGACCCCAAGCGCAAGGAACGGCGGGAGCGCATCCTGCTCACCGGGGACGTCCCCTCGCCGATCAACCCGCCGCCGGCGTGCCGCTTCCACACGCGCTGCTGGAAGGCCCAGGAGATCTGCCGGTTGGAGGAACCGCCGCTGCGCGAGCTGAGGACCGGGCACGTGGTGGCCTGCCACTTCCCTGAGAACGTGGTCGGCTCGGAGTCCGACGCGGCGCGGACCGGCGCGGGGTAGACCGACCGGTCTTGGACTGGTCGGTCTTACGACCTGGGGAGCGATAGCCTCAGCTGTTCGCCGCGACGAGCCCGTAGTCGGTGAAGACGACCGGGCCGCCGACCAGCTCCGGCCGGTAGACGGCTTCGAACTCCCGCACCGCCTGGGACCTGCCGTGCGCCTCGTGCGCCGCCTCGTCCTCGAAGATGAACAGGTGGACGAACTTCGTCGGCTCGTCCTGCTGCTGCCAGGCTGCGTACATCCGGGTGCGGGGCTCGTTGTCGGTGACGTACTGGACGAACGTCCTGACCGCCGCGACGACCTTGTCCACGGCCGCTGCTCTCACCTGGTAGTGGGCGGTTTGATAGATCGGCACCAAAGGCTCCTTCGGTCGGTGGCTGGTGCGGGAGTTCAGGAGGGCGGAGCGAGTTGACTTCCGGTCAGCGGCGAGACCGCGGCGGATGAGCTCGTGGTGAGCGAGCTCGCCGCCGAGGACGAAGTCCCGCTCGACGCCGCGGACGACGAGCTCGGTGGTCCGGAAGAGGACGCCGAGGGCGAGGGCGACGGGGAGGGCGAGGACGAGGGAGACGTCGGCGAGCCGGAGGAAGCGCTCGGCGACGGGCTGCCCGACGGGCTGCCGGACGGGCTGGACGACGCGCTGGACGACGCACTCGACGACTCAGTCGCCGTGGGGCTCGGCGGCGGCACCCGGTGGTCCGTCTCTCCGGCACCCCCCACGGGGCGGGAGAACCACGCCCCGGTCGACGGGTCGAAGAGCACGATCACGGTCACCTGCGTCACTGACGGCACGACGACCACGACGTCCGTCGGGCGGAACGACGGCCAGGCGGTACCGGTGAAGGTCTCCGAGGAGTCCAGCCCGACCGGCGGCAGCAGCGGATTGCCGCAGGCGCACCGCGCCCGGGGCAGCCCGCGCGGATCGATCAGTACCGCTGTGCCCGCCTGCAGCACGGACTGGAACTCGGTCGCGGCGCCGTTGCTGAATCCGTGGTTGGTGACCCGGGTGTCCATGCGCAGCACCACGGCGGTGAGCGAGCGCAGATAGGGCGCGATGGAGTTCTGCGAGATGCCCTCGACGCCCGCCCAGGCCCTTCCCTTGTCCGGGTTGGCGACGAGGAAGGCGGAGAGCTGCGCCACGTCGCAGCTGGAGAGCCGCTCCGTCCCTCCGTAGAGGCCGACGTCCGAGCCGTGCACGCTGCGGTTGCCGGTGGTCGAGGCACCCGATCCGGGGGCGGCCGACGCGGAGGCCGTGGCCTTCCCGGCCACCGAGGGGGTGAAGGGGTCCGGCCCGGTCGAGCCGGCCGGCTGCAGGGTGACGGCCTGGGCGGTCGACGGCCTGGTGAGTACCACGGCCAGCACGGCCGCGGCCGCCACGACGGCTGTCGCCAGCACGAGCCCCCATCCGCGGCGCCACCAGGGGCGCGGTGGCCCGCCGGACGAGGCGGCGGAGACCCGGTAGGGGCCGGGAGGCTGCGAGGGCGGCCCGGACGCCTGGGTCGGCGGGCCGGACGGCGGCACCGGCCCCGGCCGGCCCCCGGACGGGGAACCCGGGACCTGCCCCGACGCCGGTGGGTTCGACGAGGGGCCCGAGAGAGGGCCGGACGGTGGACCTGACGGTGGGCCGGACGGGGGCCCTGACGGCGGTTGGGAACTCACGAGCCTTGCCTCCCAGGCATGGACGACCGGCGCCGCAGTGATGTGCGACCCGTCTGTACCCCACCGGGCGGCAGGGAGACTCGGGAGCTGCTCTCCCGGCCGCCCGATCGCGCCCCTTCCCGCATCCCCAATTGTCTGCACCCGATCCCGGTTGCCCGCAACCGCGGCGAACCCGCCTGGCACTGCGTCACAGGAGGAGTCACGGCAGGAACGGCCGGCCGGACGCCGACTCCCGTACTGCGAACACCGGAGTCGCCCACTGCGGCGGCCGGGGCGGCACGGGCGGCTCCGGGGGCGGTAGCCGGAGCGCCGGAGCCACCTCGGTCGGAGCCCAGCCCACCTGCGGCCGGCCGGCGTGCGGTCCGCGGCCCGCCACCGCTCGGCGGAGGGCGGTGACGAAGTCCAGGCAGGTGTCGTAGCGGTCGTCCGGCGACTTGGCCAGCGCCCTGGCCATGGCCTGGTCCACCTCGACCGGCAGCTCGGGCCGGTGGGCGGTCAGCGCCGGAGGCGGGTCGTGGAGATGGGCCCAGAGCAGGGCGAAGTCGTCCTCGCGCCGGAACGGGGTCACGCCGGCCAGGCTCTCGAAGACCACGCAGCCCAGGCTGTACACGTCGCAGCGGCCGTCGACGGGGCGGCCGGAGATCTGCTCGGGCGCCACGTAGTCGACCGTGCCCACGAACTGGCCCACGGTGGTGAGGCCGGTCAGCGAGAGCGATTTCTTGGTCAGGCCGAAATCGGTCAGGTAAACGTGCTCCGGATGGTCGCTGTCGGTTCCCTCCGCCACCAGGATGTTGCCGGGCTTGACGTCCCGGTGCACCAGCTCGTGCGCGTGCGCCGCGTCCAGGGCGGAGGCCACCTGGGCGGCGATGCGGACGGCCTGGCGCACGGAGAGCGGCCCCGCGCGGTCGAGCAGCGCCCGCAGGTCGCGTCCCTGCACGTAGCGCATCGCGATGAAGAGGATCCCCTCCGCCTCCCCGGCTTCAAAAACCGGGACGATGTGCGGGTGGTCGATGGCCGCGGCGACCCTCGACTCGTGCTCGAACCGCTTCCGGAAGACGTCGTTGCGGGCGAGTTCCGGCGCCAGCAGCTTGACCGCGACCGTTCGGCCCAGAGCCAGGTCCCTGGCCTGGTAGACGACGGCCATGCCGCCATGGCCCAGTTCGCGCTCCAGTCGGTAGCCCGCGATCTGTCGGCCGATCATGCCGTCGGTCGTGGCGGGCATCAGGGGTCACCCACTTGGGTGGGCGAGGGGCCCGGTGGCGGGCTGGGCTCCTCGACGCCGTCGTCGGCGGCGGCGGGCGGCACGTCCACGGTGGCGTAGGTCTGCAGTTGCAGCCCGTCGCTGTAGTACCAGCGGCCCTGTTCGAGGTCCAGCAGCCAGGCGCCGTCACCGTCGACGACGGCGCCGAGCCGGAACCCCCGGGTGCGGCGACGGAAGGTCTCCAGGTCCGTCCGCCCGTCCGCGAGCTCGTCGACCTGCCGGCGGTACTCCGCCAGGGCGTGCTCGACCCTGGCCAGCAGCGGGCGGGGATCCTCCGTACGGGTGAGCGGCTGCTGGGTCCCGGGAGGGCTGTGCGGCAGGGCGACGAGCAGCCGGCCGTCCACCCAGGTGGACCAGTTGTTGGAGCAGACGACCCGGGCCCAGTCTCCCCGGTTCTCGGCCAGCTGCACCGGGAGCAGCGGATCGAGCCGGGCGGACGGATCGGACGGGTCCGGGCTGGCCCAGGTGGGCAGGCCCTCCGGCGGCACCACGTGGGTCGGCTGGAACTCGAGCGTGTTCACCGGCTATCTCCGCATGACGGCGGGTTCGTGCCGGCGCAGCAGGCGGGAGACGAAGAAGGCGAGCAACGCGGACAGGACGACCAGCATGCCCATGTTCAGCAGCCAGGTGCCGGGTTTGTGCGCGAACAGCGGGTCGGAGGTGAGTTTCCCCGGGACGATCTGGTGCAGGTCGATCGTGCCGGCCATGGCTCCCAGGGCCCACCGCGAGGGAACCAGCCAGGACAGCTGCTGGAGCCCGGGAACGCCGTTGAGCGGGAGCAGCGCACCGCAGAACACCACCTGCACGATGGCGAGCAGCACCAGCAGCGGCATGGTCACCTCCTCCTTCTTCACCAGAGCGGAGACCAGCAGGCCCAGCATCATCGCAGTGAAGGAGAGCAGGGCGACGGCGAGCGTGATCTCGATCAGGGGAGGCAGGAAGACGCCCCCGCCGTGTGGTCGGAGCCGGACGCCGAACAGCGCCACCATGGTGAGGACGAACGCCTGGACGACGGTCACCGCTCCGAGGACCACGACCTTCGAGCAGAGGTAGGCGGAGCGCGACAGGCCGACGGCGCGCTCACGCTGGTAGATCACCCGTTCCTTGACCAGTTCGCGCACGGCGTTGGCCGCTCCGGTGAGCACGCTGCCGACGCAGAGGATCAGCAGGGCGTTGAGTGCCGTGGTCTGGGTCAGCCGGCTGCCGGCGAGGGCGTGCGCCATGGCGCCCATGACGAAGGGCAGCGCCACCATGATGACGAGGAAGGTGCGGTCGGCGGCGAGGGCTGCCGCGTAGCGCCGGATCAGCGTGCGGAGCTGGGATCCCCAGCTCTGGGCGGTCGGGGAGGGGAGCGAGGGCCTGGCCGAGGTGACGCTCCGTCCGGCGTGCTCCATGGCCGAGGAAATGTACTGGCGGTAGGGGTTGGAGTTCCGGTACTCGCCCGCCCAGTCGCGGTCCGCATCGTTCTCGAACGCCTCGAACGCGTCCGGCCACCCGGGGAAGCCGAAGTAGGGGAGGGTCTCGCCGGGGGGACCGTAGAAGGCGATCCGGCCGCCCGGGGCGAGCAGCAGCAGCCGGTCGCAGACGTCGAGGCTGAGCACGCTGTGGGTGACCACGATGACGGTGCGGCCGTCGTCGGCGAGGCCGCGCAGCATGTGCATCACCGAGCGGTCCATGCCGGGGTCCAGGCCCGAGGTGGGCTCGTCGAGGAAGAGCAGGGAGGGCTTGGTGAGCAGTTCCAGGGCGACGCTGACGCGTTTCCGCTGGCCACCGGAGAGGCTGGAGATGACCTGGTCCGCCCGCTGCTGGAGCCCGAGTTCCTCGATCACCTCCTCGACCCTGGCACGTCGCTCGACCTTGGCGGTGTCGCCGGGGAAGCGCAGCTCGGCGGCGTAGCCGAGGGCCCGGCGCACGGTCAACTGGGTGTGCAGGATGTCGTCCTGAGGCACCAGGCCGATGCGCTGGCGGAGTTCGGCGTAGTCCCGGTAGAGGTCGCGGCCGTCGTAGCGGACCGTTCCCTCGTCCGCGGGCCGCAGCCCGGTGAGGGCGTTGAGCAGCGTGGACTTTCCCGCGCCGCTCGGGCCGGCCACGGCCAGCATGCTCTTCTGCCCCACCGGGAAGGAGACGTGGTCGAGGAGGGTGCGCTGTTCCTCACCCATGCGGACGACCAAACCCTCGACATCGAGGGTGACCTCGCCGGTGTCGACGAACTCCTGGAGCTCGTCGCCGACGAGGCAGAAGACGGAGTGGCCGATGCCGACCAGGTCGCCCGGACCGACCAGGGCCTGGATCACCGGCTGGCCGTTGAGGAAGGTGCCGTTGTGGCTGGACAGGTCGACGATCTCGTAGCGTCCGTCCTCGCGGGCGCGAAGCTCGGCGTGGTTCCGGGAGACTACGAGGTCGTCCACGACCAGGTCGTTGCCCGGGGCGCGGCCGATCCGGATGGTGCGGGCCGGCAGTTCGCGGATCCTGGTCGGCTGCCGGAACGACCCGGTGATCGACGTCAGCGCCGAGGGGGTACGCAGGCGGCCCGTCGGGCGGGGGAGGTCGCTCAGCGCGGCCCAGGGGCCGTCGGTGGGATTGCCGAAGCGCAGCAGACAGCCGGGGCCGACGTCGAGGTGCCGCACCTGGCGGCCGTCGGTGTAGGTGCCGTTGGAGCTGCCGATGTCGTCCAGCGTCCAGTGGCCGTCACTCACGTGCAGGACGGCGTGGTGCCAGGAGACCCGGGGGTCGGCGAGGACGATGTCACTGAGCGGGTCCCGCCCGACGTTGTAGGAGCGGCTCGGGCTGATCAGCTGCGAGTCACCGTCGGTCTCAAGCAGGAGCTGCGGCGCGGCGGGAAGCTCTCCCATGGACGCAATTTTACCGCCGGGGGCTGGTCGGCGCCCGGGCAGCGGGCTGCTCGCGGGCGCCGACCGGACTCCGGTGCAGCGTCAGCTGAACGGCGTCCGCGGCTTCTCCTGCAGCACGCCGTCCACGTACAGGTCCACCTTCTCGTTGTAGAGGGCGGCCAGGCCGGCGATCTTCTGGCTCTCCGGGAGCGGCGTGCGGTAGATCCACACCAGGTCGCGGTGCAGGGTGTCGCCGACCTGCAGCGACCAGTAGGCGGCCGTTCCCTTGTAGGGGCAGTGGCTCTGCGTGTCCGACGGCCGCAGCAGGTCCATTCGCAGGTCGGTGATCGGCAGGTAGTAGCGCGGCGGCAGCCCGGTCTCGAAGAGGATGCGCGGCTGGCGGGACTCGGCGACGGTGACTCCGTCGACCTCGATCTGGACGTGCCTGCTGCTGCCGAGAACGTCGACCCGGGTGTAGGGGTCGCGCGGGTGGACGTAGATGGGCTCGTCCTCCTCGAACCAGTCCAGCGCGTCGAAGTCCAGCCGGACCAGCTCCCGCAGCGGCTCCAGGGGCGAGTCGGGGTAGCGCCGAGCGGCGCCGGTGACCGTGCGCTCCCCCAACCGGATGTCGTAGACGTGCCCGTCACCGCGGCTCGGTGACCGCTCGACCTTGCCGGTGTCGTCGAGTTCGGCCCGGACGTCCTCCAGCGGCAGGTAGTACGTCGGGTAGTAGGGCTTCTCCCATACCAGGGCCGGCCGGACGGTGTCGGCGACGAGGCCGCCGTCGAGAAACGCCCGGACCCGCTTGGAGCCGGGCTCGACGCGCACGCGTCCGCGAGCGGACTCAACCATGGTCGTGCTCCTTTCCGAGGGGCTTCCAGCCAAGCACAGCACCGCCGCCCGCCCCACCGCTACCGCAGGACTGCTGACATGTCCGTAGGGATCAGCCGTCGCCGAACAGGTGGCCCGCGGGCCGCGTCCGCCGGACCCAGCGCAGCACGAACAGGCTGCTCACCGCAGCCAGGGCGCACCAGGTGGAGACAAACGCGGCCTGCCACAGCGTCACGCAGACGAGCGCCCCGACACCGGAGACGACGCCGAGCAGACGGATGTCTCGCTGACCGCAGGCCAGCAGCGCCCCGACCGTGGCGACCAGGTACCCGGCCGTGACCAGCGGCGCCATCTGTACGCCCACGCCGTAGCGCAGCGTGTGCCCGACGGCCTCGGCCGTGACCGGCCCGGTGGCCACCGCGCGGGCCAGCGCAGCCGAGGTCACCAGCCCGACCAGGACGAAGCCGAGCATCCGGCGCCGACGTGCGGGGTCCACCACGCACAGGACCGCGATCGGGACCAGGGCGGGGAGCAGCGGGTACGCGATGCCCGCCCACAGCGTCCGCGCCGCTGCCGCCTCCCCCGTGCCGATCCGCCCCTCCTGCCCCCACCAGACCAGCGCCTCGATCAGTTGGTGGACGCCGAGGATCAGCGGCAGCGCGGCCAGCGGTAGATCGCGGACCCTGCGGGTGCTCGCCACCGCCGCGGCACCTACCAGGGTGACCACACCGCCCGCGACCAGGTCAGCAGTCGAGTTCCAGCACATGGCGTCCCGCCGTCCCGCCGTCGCGCCGGAACCGGCTCCCGTCCGCGGGAGGCGGCCTTGTGCACGACACTACGCCTTAGACCGACCGGCAATTGGAGGGTGGGTGAAGGAGCAGGTCGAGGGAGGGGGCACCCCCGGACGAAGTTTGGGGGAGAGTCTGGGCGGGGCGGAGGAGGGAGCCATTGCGGAGCACTGGCGACTGACGACAACCCGGCCAGGCGAGAGCCTCCCCCACCCTTCGGGCGGGAGGTGCCCCCTTGCATGCGACGCCGCCCTCCATTTGCCGGTCGGTCTTAGGTCGTGCGCCGCCGCTCACAGCGTGTCGTCCGACTCGTCGTCACCGTCCGGCCCGGGTACGGGCGCTGCGGCGGCGGCGCGGCGGCTGACCACCGCGCCTGCGGCGGCGGCGCTGGCGGCGAAGGCGAGGAGGACGACGGCTGCGCCGTTCATACGATGGCCGGTCAGGTGGTCCAGCGAGTACCTGCCGGGTCCGGTGATGCCGATGCCCGCCGCGACGAAGCCCAGATAGGCCGGGTACTCGTAGCCGCCGGACTGGTTGAAGAACCCGGCCGGGACGTGCACGGACACGGCACCCGCCATGGCGCCCGCGGCGGCGGCGCCGGCGGCGGGGGTGGCCAGCCCGAGGGCGAGCAGCATCCCGCCTCCCGCCTCGCCGAGCCCTGCGGCGAGCGCGCTTCGCCCGCCGGGACTGAAGCCCATGCGCTCCATCGCCCCGGCCGTGCCCTGGAGGCCGCCGCCGCCGAACCAGCCGAAGAGCTTCTGCGAGCCGTGCGCGAACAGCACCCCGCCGGTGCCGAGGCGCAGCGCCAGGAGTCCGAGGTCCTTGCGGTCAATGCAGCAGGGCATGGCGCGGCCTTTCCGGCGGCTGGGGCAGGAGTCTGTGCCCACAGTCTGCGGCCCGGTCCGGGTCGCCGCCCGCTCCGGCTAGCCCATCCGGGCCTGGGCCGCGACGGGCGCGCCGGTCCGCTCGGCCTGCGGCTCGGTGTGCTGCCCAGGCTGCCGGTCCGCCTGCCGTTCGGTCGCCGGCCCGGGTTGTTCGTCGTCCAGCTGCTTGGCCAGGCAGACGCTGTCCGGGTGGTCGCGGTAGATGCCGAACTTCTCCGTCGGGAGGTAGCCCTCGGACGCGTACAGCGCGAGTGCCTCGGGCTGCTTGTTCCCCGTCTCCAGGACGACGCGGCGCCGCCCGGCGCGGCGGGCCTCGTCCTCGAGGAAGCGCAGCATCAGCCGGGCGAGTCCGCGCCCACGCGCCGAAGGAACGGTGTACATCCTCTTCAGCTCGGCGTCGCCGTCGGCGAGGCCCTGCTCCCCCGCCTCGCGAGCGCGCCAGGCACCCGTGCCCACGGCACGGCCCTCCTGGTCGTAGACGACGGCGAAGAGCCCGCGGGGCAGCTCGAAGTCCGCAGGCTCCACCGGGGTGAGGTCGACATCGCCGTAGCGGCGGACGTACTCCTGCTGGACCTCCGCGACGAGACGCCGGGCGTCGGGATGGGCGTAGCCCACGACTCGAATATCCATCCGAAGATCCTAACCGGACGACTCGGTCGCGCCTTCCGGTCGCGCCTTCCGGTCGCGCCTCAGTAGGCCGCGAAGCGTTCCACCAGCGCGGTGCGGCCGAACATCTCCGCCGTCGCGGCGGCCGAGGGCTGGCCGGCGTGCGGGTCGGCTCCGCCGGCGAGCAGCGCCTCGATGACCGCGTCCTCGCCCTTGAAGACAGCGCCGGCGAGCGGCGTCTGCCCGCGGTCGTTGGCGCGGTTGGCATCGGCCCCGCGTTCGAGCAGGGTCCGGACCGCGTCCGCGTGGCCGTGGTACGCGGCGAGCATGACGAGGCTGTCGCCCCGCTCGTTGCACAGGTCCACGGGCGCACCCGCGTTGACGTAGGCCGCGAGTGCGGGAGCGTCCCCGGCACGGGCCGCATCGAAGACGCGTCCGGCGAGCTCCACCACCTCGGGGTCGACCGCCTCGTCGGCCGCTCTCAGTCCAGGGTCCACCGGCTCAGTCATCACGCCGCTCCTCACTCCCGCTCGACGCCCGCACGGTCGTGCGAGCCACGCCATTGTGCCGGGTCCAGGCCCTCAGGTACCTGGAATGGGTCGGCGAGAGTGAAGCCGATGGCGGTCGGGCCCGTGCCGCGCAGCACGACACGCCGCTCCTCGGCGTCCGCCTCGCTCGGGCGCGCCCCCGGGCGCCCGCCACGGCACCCATACGGGCGAACGTGCCGCGCGTCGCGCGGCGACGGCCCCGGGTGGCGGGACACGATCAGCACCAGGGCGGCCACCAGCGGCCCGCAGCCCGCCGCGGCTCTCGAAAACCACCCATTTGCGGCTATCCGTCAGCTATTACTTTTTGTCACCATAAAGAGACATTCTGTGATGGACTGCTGGCAATCCTGTCCCGGCGCCACCCCACGGCGTCGCCCACAACCCAGAGCAATGTCCCCGCACCCGAGGAGCCCACCGTGATCCTCTCCGTCTCAGGAGTCGTCCTGCTCGGCGTCGTCGTCTTCGTGTTCGCCCGCAAGGACGGCCTGAAGATCTCCCATGCCCTGGTCTGCGCGCTCTTCGGCTTCTACCTTGCGGGCACCGCCATCGCCCCCAGCATCAAGGCCGGCAGCGCGAGCCTTGCCAGCCTCCTCGGCGGCATCAAGTTCTGATCAGGTCCCTGACCGTGACCGACCGCGCCCGTCTGCGTGCGCCCTTGCCCGTCCCCAGCAACAGCACCGCTGCCGGAGAGACCGATGACCCTGACCGAGCATCTCGCCCGTGGGCGCGAGTTCGCACGCACCGCCGGCGACCACGCCGCTGACATGTTCGGCCCGCTGCTGACCATCGGCCGCGGCCTGCGGTCGCACGGCCGGTGGACCGTGAGGTGGTGGGGCGGCCTGCCCAAGGACCGCCGCGGCCCGGCGGTCCTCCTGGCCGCGGCCGCGGTCGCCGCGATCGCCCTGCTCCCGTACGGGCCACTGCTCGCACTGCTCGCCCTGATGAGCAGTGCCGCCTGGGCCGGGCGGGACCGCGCGCCGGCCGCCCCGCCCGCCCCCGACACCACCCAGCTGAAGCTCGCCGCGATCTACACGGCGCTCACCCCGTACCTCGTGCACGACTCCGACCCGACTCCGCTCTACAGCCACGGCGGCGACTTCAAGGACGCCTTCGGCAGCTGGGAGTTCGACGCGGAGGGCCGGCTGGCCACGCTCGACCTGCGCTACCCCGCCTATTTCACCGACACCGAGCCGCACGCCCGTGCGCGCATCGAACACGTGATTCACAGCAAGGCGGGGCGCAGCCGCGAGTACCGCTTCACCTGGGACGAGGAGACCAACCACCTCCAGGTCGCCGCGCTGCCCCCGCTCCCCACGGACATCGTCGCGCAGCCCTACGTCACCGCCCACGGCGAGGTCGTACTCGGTTTCACCGACACCGCCAGCACCAACCGGATGATCCCGGTACGGCAGGGATCGGGCACCGCCCACCAGCCCCCGGTGCTGTGGCGGACGGGACCGCGCTCCAGCGAACCGCACCTGCTGGCGCTCGGCACCCACGGCCAGGGCACGTCCACGCTGCTGCGGTCGCTCGCCCTGCAGGTCCTCCCGTACGGCGACATCGTGGTGATCGACGGCGCCGGCACCGGCGAACACGCCTGCCTGGTCGGGCGGCCGGGCGTGCACACGGTCGAGACCAGCCTGCACGGCGCGCTGGCCGCGCTCGAATGGGCGGTGCACGAGACCCAGCGCCGCCTGGACGCCCACAACCTGGCGAAGCGCACCGGCGGCACTCCCCCGCCGGACACCACCCGCCCGCTGTGGCTGATGCTGGACCACCCGGTGGAGCTGAGCGAGCTGTCCCAGGCCGAGGACCGGCCCGACCCGCAGGACCTGCTGGAGATCCCGCTGCGGCACGGGCGCACCGCGCACATCACCGTCGTGGTCGTCGACCACCTGGAAGCGCTCGACCGGATCAAGCCGACGGTGCGGTCCGCCACCCGCGCCCGGGTCGTCCTGGGCGCCCTCGACCCGGACCTCGCGCCGGAGGCCCTGGGCGCGCCGCTGGACATCACCCCGTCCAGCCACACGCCCCCCGGGCGCGGCTACGCCCACCTGGGCGTCAATCCCCCTGTGCGGCTTCAGGTCCCGGCCGCGCCGGACCCGCTGGACGAGGAGACCCCGCCGGACCAGCGGGACGCCGTGATCGCGCTGCTCCCGCACGACGACAGCCGGACCGAGGCCCCCGCGATGCTGTCCCTCGCCAAGCCGGAGAGCGACGAGGAGCGCACCGGGGAAATCGAAAAACCTGTTCCCTCGGCCCTGCAACTCCCCTGACATACCGTCAACCAGCAGGCAGATCAACCATGCTGAGCCCCCGGCGGTCCCGCCGGGGGCTTCTGCTCCGTATACGACGACTGGCGCACCCTCTTGACGGCCCCTCCGGATGCAGGCTCAATAGTGCGCCAATGGACTGCTCTCAGACCATTGAGCAGCCCGCACCCGACGAGAGGTGCACATGTCCTCAGAGCCCGCCCCCGCCCCTGCCCCCACTCCTCCCCCCGCCCCGGCCGACAGCGCCCCTGCCCGCACCGCCGACGAACAGCGCCTGCACGAACTCGGCTACGCCCAGGAACTCTCCCGGACCATGTCCGGGTTCTCCAACTTCGCCGTCTCCTTCACGATCATCTCCATCCTCTCCGGCTGCCTCACCCTCTACGGCTACGGCATGATCACCGGCGGACCCGTCCTCATCGTCTGGGGCTGGCCCTTCGTCGGACTGATGACCCTGCTGGTCGGCCTGTCGATGGCGGAGGTGTGCTCCAGCTTCCCGACCGCGGGCGGCCTCTACTACTGGGCCGCCAAGCTCGCCCCGAGCCACGGACCGCTGTGGAGCTGGTTCACCGGCTGGTTCAACTTCATCGGCCAGGTCGCGGTCACCGCAGGCATCGACTTCGGCGCCGCCCAGTTCCTCAACGCCCTGCTCGACATCCAGGGCTGGTTCACCGCCACGCCCGGCCACACCGTGCTGCTCTTCGGGCTGATCCTGGTCCTGCACGGGGCGCTGAACACCTTCGGCGTGCGTCTGGTCGCACTGCTCAACAACATCAGCGTCTGGTGGCACGTCGTGGGCGTCCTGCTGATCGTGGGCGCACTCGCCATCGCCCCCGCCCATCACCAGTCCACCTCCTTCGTCTTCACCCACTTCGCCAACACCACCGGCTGGCACAGCACCCTCTACGTGGCCGCCCTCGGCCTGCTGCTGGCGCAGTACACCTTCACCGGCTACGACGCCTCCGCCCACATGACCGAGGAGACCCACGACGCCGCCCGCTCCGGGCCGCGCGGCATCGTCATGTCGATCGTGGTGTCGCTGCTGGCGGGCTGGGTGCTGCTGATCGGCATCACCTACGCGATCCAGAACTACGCCGGCGAGCTCGGCAGCTCCACCGGCGTGCCGCCCGCGCAGATCTTCATCGACGCCGTCGGAGCCACCGGCGGCAAGCTGCTGCTGCTCGTCGTCATCGGCGCCCAGCTGTTCTGCGGCATGAGTTCGGTGACCGCCAACTCCCGGATGATCTACGCCTTCTCCCGCGACGGCGCGCTGCCCGGATCCGCGCTCTGGCACCGCATCAACGGGCGCACCCGCACCCCCACCAACGCGGTGTGGCTCGCCGCCGCCGGAGCCTTCGTGCTCGGGCTGCCCTACCTGTGGAACGCCACCGCATACGCGGCGGTCACCTCCATCGCCGTCATCGGCCTCTACATCGCCTACGTCATCCCCACCTTCCTCCGGCTCCGCCAGGGCGACGCCTTCCAGCGCGGGCCATGGCACCTGGGCCGCTGGAGCGGGATCGTCGGCGTGCTCGCGGTGGGCTGGGTCGTGATCATCACCGTGCTGTTCATGCTCCCCCAGGCCAGCCCGGTGACCGTGCACACCTTCAACTACGCGCCCATCGCCGTCGTCGCAGTGATCGGCTTCGCCGGGATCTGGTGGGCCGCCTCAGCCCGGGAGTGGTTCACCGGGCCCAAGGTCCAGGGCACTGCCGAGGAGCTCGCCGCCGTCGAACGCGACCTCGGTACGGTCTGAGACGTCGGTACGGTCCGAGACGAAGGTGTCCCGCTGCTCCCCCACAGAGCAGCGGGACATCGTGTGCCCTGGCTGAGCACCACCTCCGTCCAGGGCCACACCAGAATGGCACGTACACGACTGTTCGTGAGCGGAGTACTTTGGCGGGAAGCCGCCTGGCGAACGGCCGCCAGCCGCCGGAGCCCGGATGACGGGCGGGCGACATCCTCTGTTCATCCAGGTCGCCGACGTGGGCGACCGTCAAGCGGGGCGCGCACCCCGATCGGATGAATCGGCTCCGCGGCAGCCACGCGGAACGCTACGACGGCCACCCGGGCCGGCCCGGCATCCGGCCTCGAACCCCTGTCGTAATCCGATCGCGGAGGACCCCCCACCACGCCGTGCCGGGATGCATACTTCTGCCCGTGAACAGCCGACGCCTCCCGCGCCACCCCTTCCTGGACAACCCAGGACCGCTGGCCTTCGCCCATCGCGGCGGCGCGCTCGGCGGACCCGAGAACTCGATGGCGGCGTTCTCCCGCGCGGTCCGGCTCGGCTACCGGTACCTGGAGACGGATGTCCACGCCACCTCGGACGGCGTCCTCGTCGCCTTCCACGACAGCCACCTGGAGCGGATGACCGACGGGGTCGGCGCCATCGCCTCACTGCCCTGGCGCGCCGTCTCCACCGCGCGGATCGCCGGACGCGAGCCGATTCCGCGCCTGGACGAGCTCCTGGGCGCCTTCCCGCAGGCGCGCTTCAGCATCGACGTCAAGGCGCCCGGCGCGGTCCGGCCCCTCGCCGACGTCATCCGCCGCGCCTCCGCCTGGGACCGGGTCTGCGTCGGCTCCTTCTCGGACGGACGGCTCGCGGCAGTCCGCGCGGCGGCCGGCCCGCGACTCGCCACCTCGCTGGCCCCGCGCGGCGTCCTCGGGCTGCGGCTGCGCTCGCTCAGCGGCCCGGTGCCGGTGGACCGGGTACTGGGGGCAGCGGCCCGCAGACAGGCCGTCTGCGTCCAGGTCCCGGTGCGCTGGCCCGCCTCCGGCCTCCCGGTCGTCGACCGCCCCTTCGTCAACGCCGCCCACCGGCTCGGCCTCCAGGTGCACGTGTGGACCGTGGACACCCCGGAACAGATCCACGCGCTCCTCGACCTCGGCGTGGATGGCATCATGGCGGATCGCATCGACATCCTGCGCGATGCACTGATCCAGCGCGGAGCCTGGTCCCAGTAAGTCCGACCGGCCCAGGGGGAGTACGTCGCACGTGAGCACCCATCAGAACCCGGTCGTCCCGGCGCCAGGAGCCGTCAGCGACGCCACGGCCACCGGGGACACCCAGGCCGCGCGCACGCTGCGCCGCCAGCAGTACGGCTGGTACCTCAACGACTGGGCCAACGCCGCCTTCTCCGCGACCGTCCTGACCGTCTTCCTCGGCCCCTACCTGACCACCGTCGCGGGCAACGCCGCAGACGCCCACGGCGACGTCCACCCGTTCGGCATCCCGGTACGGGCAGGCGCGTTCTTCCCGTACACCATCTCCGCCTCGGTGCTGCTCTCCGTCGGCGTGATGCTGCTCGCGGGGGCGGTGGCCGACCGCACCGGCCGGCACCGGCGGATGCTGGGCTGCTTCGCCTACCTGGGCGCGGCGGCCACTCTCGGCATGTTCTTCCTGCGCGGGGACCGCTACCTGCTCGGCGGGGCGCTGCTGCTGGTCGCCAACATCTCCTACGCGGTGTCGGCGGCGCTCGCCAACTCCTTCCTGCCCGGACTGGCCGCACCGGACGACCGGGACGCGGTCTCGTCCAAGGGCTGGGCCTTCGGCTACGCGGGCGGCGGTCTGCTGCTCGTCGTCAACCTGGCGATGTTCGAGGGCCATGCCGCCCTCGGCCTCTCCTCAGGTACGGCGGTACGGCTCTGCCTGGCCTCGGCCGGCGCCTGGTGGGCGCTGTTCACCATCGCCCCGATGCTGCGCCTTCCCGCCCGGCCGCGAACCGGCGTCGCCCGGCCTGCCGGCGGCGAGCAGGCGGGGAGCAGCTCCGGCACGCTGCGGGAACTGCTCTCGACCCTGCGCGGGATGCGGCGGTTCCCGCTGACGCTGCTCTTCCTGGTGGCCTTCCTCTGCTACAACGACGGCATCCAGACCGTCGTCTCCCAGGCCTCCCTGTACGGCAGCGCCGAACTGCACATGGGCCAGACCACGCTGGTGGTGGCGATCCTGCTGGTGCAGATCGTCGCCATCGGCGGCGCGTTGCTGCTGGGGCGGCTGGCCCGCCGCTACGGCGCGAAGCGCACCGTGCTCGGCTCGCTGGTCGGCTGGGTGTTCACGCTGACGCTCGGCTATCTGATGCCCGCCAGGCAACCGGTCTGGTTCTTCGTACTGGCGTGCCTGATCGGACTGGTGCTCGGCGGCAGCCAGGCGCTGTCCCGGTCGATCTTCTCGCATCTGATCCCGGCCGGCCGCGAGGCCGAGTACTTCAGCCTCTACAAGATCAGCGACCGGGGCACCAGTTGGATGGGCCCGTTGGTCTTCGGCCTCGCCTACCAGCTGACCGGGAGCTACCGCTCGGCGATCATCTCGCTGCTGGTCTTCTTCGCCATCGGCTTCGCACTGCTGCTCCAGGTACCGGTCCGCCGCGCCATCGAGGCGGTGGGCAATCCGGTCCCCGAGCGACTGTGAGATACCAGTCACATCGCGTCCGCAGCCGAGTCGCGGACGACAGACAGCCAAAAGGCCGCTAGTGTACGCCGCAAACAGCCTTTCGGTATGGTCACGGCACGCAAAATGTCAGCAACTTAGGGTGACATCAGCGTTCAGATGTGACAAATCGGGCAGGTGTGGGTACAAACAGGGGCGGCACGACGGAAGACGCTGGTCCCGAACGGGAATCTTCGACGGTTGCCGCACGTTGCACCAACCGACGAAGACAGCGACATCCAGTCCTGTGGGCCATAAGCCCGGGAGGCACGATTCATGAGTGAGCGAGCTCTCCGCGGCACGCGACTCGGGGCCACCAGCTACGAGACCGACCGCGGCATCGATCTGGCCCCGCGCCAGACCGTCGAGTACGCATGTCAGAACGGACACCGCTTCGAGGTGCCGTTCTCCGTAGAGGCCGAGATTCCGACCGCGTGGGAATGCCGTTTCTGCGGCAGCGAGGCACTACTGCTCGACGGCGAGGAGCCGGAGGAAAAGAAGGCGAAGCCTGCCCGGACGCATTGGGACATGCTGATGGAGCGGCGTACGCGTGAGGAGTTGGAGGAGGTCCTCGCGGAGCGGCTCGCCGTCCTGCGGTCCGGCGGCATGAACATCGCCGTCCACCCGCGCGACACCCGCAAGTCCGCCTGATCCAGCCCGCCCGCCCCCTGGGGCGGGCACGACAGGGCCCGGGTTGCAGCGCTTCCAGTAAGCGCCGCGTCCCGGGCCCTGTCGTATGTGTCCGCGTCGGCTTGAGTCCGCGTCTGGGTCCGCGTCGGCGTCGTTCGACTCAGCGCCGGCGGTTCGTGGCGCCCGCTCAGCGCAGCTGGTCGCGGCCGCCGCCGTAGCCGTACGGGTCCTCGGGGGTGTGCTCCTGCCCCCGCTCCTGCGACGGCGGGTCCACGACCTCGCCGACGATGACCTCTCCCGGCACGACCTTGCCGTCCGGCCGGTGGATCCGCAGCTGCTCCTGCAGCCGGTAGGCGTCGCCCAGCGGTCCGCTGCGGCGCAGCAACCGCTCCGGGATCCGGCGCAGCAGCGCGGAGGTGGGCGGGAAGAGGCAGGCGAGACCCAGCACGTCCGACAGCAGCCCGGGCAGGATCAGCAGCAGCCCGCCCGCGATGAGGACCGCCGTGCGCGTCTCGGAGGTGACGGGGTCGCCGCTGGGGGCCCCGCCGCGCATCCCCGCGGCGGTCGAGCGCAGCGCCCGCAGCCCGGCCCGCTTGATCACCCAGCCGCCGAGCACGGCGGAGGCGATCAGCAGGCACAGCAGGCCGAACCACCCGATCAGCTGAGCCGCTGCGATCAGCAGCCAGATCTCCAGCACGACCCAGGCCGCCACGACGAGGGGCAGGAACCGACGCACCCCGCGCGGGCGGGGGCGACCTGTCCCGCTGTTCGCTCGTACCTGGCTCACGGTGCCGTCCACTTCCCTGGGTCCCACGTGCCTCGCGCACGCCTGCGCCCTGGTCAACGTGCGGGACCGGGCGCATGTTCCGCCCGGGACCCGCTGCCGACCAGGGTGCCGGGTGTGCCGGCTCACCGCGGCCGGACCGGCCCTACGCGTCGCGGTCGGGGACGGGTGCGGGAATGCGGCCCAGGCGGCTGTTGATGCCCCAGGAGGTGACCCGGAACAGTGCCTCGACCACGATGTTGCGGCTCATCTTGCTGGCGCCGAACTCGCGCTCGACGAACGTGATCGGCACCTCCGCCACCCGGTAGCCGGACCGGACCGCGCGCCAGGCCAGGTCGACCTGGAAGCAGTAGCCCTGGGACGCGACCTCGCTCATGCCGAGGCCCAGCAGGGTCTGCTTGCGGAAGGCACGGTAGCCGCCGGTCACGTCGCGGATCGGCACCCGCAGCATGATCCGGGAGTAGGTGCTGCCGCCACGGGAGAGGAACTCGCGGCTCTTGGGCCAGTTGACGACCCGCCCGCCCGGCACCCAGCGCGAGCCGAGCACCAGGTCCGCGCCACGCAGCGCGGTCAGCAGGCGCGGCAGTTGCTCAGGCTGGTGCGAGCCGTCGGCGTCCATCTCGACCAGGACGTCGTAGCCGTTGCTGATCCCCCAGCGGAAGCCGGCCAGGTAGGCCGCCCCCAGTCCTTCCTTGCCCTTGCGGTGCAGCACCTGCAGGTTGGGGTCCTCGGCAGCGAGCTGGTCGGCCGCCTCGCCCGTCCCGTCAGGGCTGTTGTCGTCCGCGACCAGGATGTGCGCCTCGGGCACCGCCGCGCGCACCCGGGCGGTGATACGGGAGATGTTCTCGATCTCGTTGTACGTCGGGATGATCACGAGGATCTTGCCCAGGTCACCAAAGGTCTCGGTGCCCTCAGTGGTGCTGTCCGTCACGGACCGGCCCCTTCTTCAGCATCGTCAGTTCTCGTGGATTCTCGTCAGCTTGTGCGCTCTTGGATGCGCTGCGACCGCCGTCGCCTGGCTATCAGCCCTGCGCCCGCGACGGCCAGCAGACCGACGAATGAGAGGAACCACTCCGGGGCTGCACCGACCCGGTCGGCAACGGTCAGCTCGTCACGGAGCGGAACCCTTGCCTCCAGCTCGGCGGCAGTGGCGAGCTGGGTACGCTGGAGCACGCTGCCATCGGGCTCGATGACCGCGCTGATGCCGCTGGTGGCGGCGATCACCACGGCCCGGCCGTGCTCGACGGCGCGCAGGCGCGACATGGCGAACTGCTGGTCAGGCTGGTCGGTGTGCTCATAGGTGGCGTTGTTCGTCTGCACCACCAGCACGCGGCCTCCCTTGCTGACCGCGTCGCCGACGATGCCGTCGTACGCCACTTCGAAGCAGATCACGTCACCGATCTTTGCGGGACCGACCTGTAGGATACCGGTCCCCTTCCCCGGGGCGAAGTCCCGAGCCACCCGCTGCAGGCGGGTGATGTACTTCGACAGCACCGATCGGAACGGGACGTACTCACCGAAGGGCACCGGGTGCTGCTTGGTGTAGTGCGCGCCGGGGCCCGGCTTGGCCGAGCCGGTCGGCGCCCACACGATGCCTTCGTTCTGGACGTGCTGCGCGTCGGGGCCGTCGACGAGCGCGCCGACCAGGATCGGCACGCCGATGGAGTCGACCGCCTGCTGGATCGCGTAGTAGGCGTTCAGGTCCAGGTAGGGGTTGACGTCGGAGGAGTTCTCCGGCCAGATCACCAGCTCGGGCTTGGGCGCCCGCCCGGCCGCGATCTCCAGTGCCAGCTTCTCGGTGGCCTGGACGTGGTTCTGCAGCACCTGCATCGGGCGGCCGAGGAAGTCCATCCCGGCGTGTGGCACGTTGCCCTGGATCACGGCGATCTCGGCGGAGGCCGGGCCGCCCGCGGTCGTCCCCGCCGTCGGCAGCGGCACGGCGTAGCCGACAAGCGCCGTGACCAGGCCGAGCGCGGCGAAACCCGACGCCCGCAGCTGCCACCGGGGTCCCTCGCTCCGTCGGGCGACGGCGAGGACCGCCGCGGCGAGGAGGGCGCCGCTGAGTGCCACCGCGAAGCTGACCAGGGGCGCGCCGCCGAGCGCCGCGAGTGGGGTGTAGGGGGTCGAGGTGTTGGCGAAGGCGAGTCTTCCCCAGGGGAAGCCGCCGAGCGGTACCCGGTCCCGTGCCCACTCCTGGGCCACCCACAGGCAGGCGGTCCACAACGGCCAGCCGGGCAGTCGGGACACCATCGCGAGCCCGGCGGCCATCGCGGCCAGGAACAGCGACTCGAACAGGGCGAGTAGTGACCAGGCGTCCAGACCGATCACGTTCAGCCAGAACAGCAGCCACAGCAGGAAGGGCGCGCCGAAGACGAAGCCGGTCCATGCCGCCTGCCGGGGGGTGCGCCGACGGGTGAGCAGGCTGAGCCCGGCGACGGCGACCAGCGACAGCGGCCACAGGCCGTAGGGCGGGAAGGAGAGGGCGAGCAGGAGCCCGCAGAGCACGGCGAGGCCGGTACGCGGGAGTCCCGCGCGGATGGTCGTCCAACGGCGGGCGAGCCGGGAGCGCCCCGACCGCGCGGCCCTTGCCGGTGCGGACGGAGGGCCCGCTTGAGCGCCCGAGCCGGTGCCCCGGTCGGCAGCCGGTTCGGCGGCGACGGAGCGGCCGGGGTCGAGAGGCAGGGCCACGAACGCCACACTCACTCACACTTGGGTACATTTCGGCGCCGCGACGCGAAGCGCACGGCGTGCGACGACGGTACAGCTTCCAGCTGGGTACGTGGCGCGCGGGGCCCTACGGTAACTCCCAGGAGGGACAAGGGCGGGATCGTGGAGGCCCCGCGCCGGGCTGCCGGAGCGGGGCCGAGGTCATCGAGAGTGACCGGGTACTGCGGGTCCCCGCGGTGCTGGCGCCGCACCGCGACGAAGACGGCCGTCAGCCGGCCGTCAGCCGCCCGTTCCTAGGCCGGCGGGTCAGTGGGCGGACGGTTGCCGAGCTGCTCGTCCAGCTTCTCCTGGGCCGTGTCGACCTGCCCGCTGTACTTGTTCTGGGTCTTCTGGTCGACGTAGTCTCCGGCCTTCTGCACGCCCTGCTGGGCCTGGTCCTCGTGACCCTTGAGCATGCCTTTGATCTTTTCGAGCACGGACATGACTGCCCTCCTCACGGATAACCTGCACCACCAGGATCACCGCGCTGCATCGTGCCCGCATCCCCAGGGCGGGCCCCGTGGCCTGCCACTACACCGCTTCGGCCTGCGGTTCGACGCTCAGCAGCAGCTGCTCGCCGGGCCCGTAGAGATCCAGGCGCATGGGAGGCACCTTCCCCACCGCCACCAGGTGCCGCCGCACCTCGACCAGCGCCTGCGGCAGTCTCTCCTGCGTCGCCTCCGGCACCGGCCCCTGCCGCAGCCAGTGCAGCGACAGCACCCAGCGCCGTCGCTCGCTGATGATGCGGGGTCCGGTCGGGTCGGCGCGAATACCCATCCGGTTGAACATGTCGAGGATGACGCTCATGTCCTCCCCTGCGATCCGCGCGAAGTTCTCTTCCACCAAGACGTCAGCCATGCCGGAGATCTACCCGCTCGCCACCCGTCAATGCGAGCGGCGACCCGATGCCGCCGGGCTTAGACCGACCGGCGAATGGGGGGCGGCGTCGCGGGCAAGGGGGCACCTCCCGCCCGAAGGGTGGGGGAGGCTCTCGCCTGACCGGGTTGTCGTCGGTCGCCAGTGCTCCGCAATGGCTCCCTCCTCCGCCCCGCCCAGACTCTCCCCCAAACTTCGTCCGGGGGTGCCCCCTCCCTCGACCCCCTCCTTCACCCACCCCCCATTTGTCGGTCGGTCTTAGGAAACGGCGCCCCACCATCAGGTGGGGCGCCGTCGGGCGTCCAGGGCCAATTGAACGCCCCGCGATCATGGCATGTGCACGATGGATTGCACAGAGCGCCGCGGCAGCAGCTCCGGCGGCAGGAGTTCCGAGCCCTCCACGAAACCCGGCCTCGATCGGGTGAACCATTCACACCTCTGCGGCGTACGGGCTGGCGACGAGACTATGGTGCGTGCGAGAGGATGCCGATGAGCGACGCCCCGCCCCTGTACTTGGCCATCCTTGAGGACCACGGCAGCGTACAGATCCTCCTTGCCGGAGAGCTCGACTTCCTCACCGGCCCGCGACTGCGCAGCGACATCGCCGAACTGCTGGGCGACCCCCGGGTGCGACGCATCGACGTCGACACCGCACTGCTGGACTTCTGCGACTCGGCCGGCCTGGGCGCCTTCATCACCGCCCAGCGCATGGCCGCCCACCACGGCGTCCCGCTGCGGCTGACCCAGGTCCGCCCCCGGCTGCAGCGGCTGCTCGCGGTGACCGGCCTGCACGACCTCCTCACCGCGACCTGACGTCCCGCTCCGGAACGGCCCGTGCGTCCATGATCAACCGCGGCTACGCTGCCCGTCGGACCACACGATCTTCTGGAGGACCACGTGCGCGTCATCGGCCTTGACCACATCGTGCTGAACGTGGCGGACGTCGAGCGTTCGCTCGACTTCTACTGCGGCACGCTCGGACTGGAACCCGTACGGGTCGAGGAATGGCGAGCGGGCAAGGCCCCGTTCCCCTCGGTCCGCATCGACCCGGGAACGATCATCGACCTGTTCCTCCAGGAGCGTACCGGCGACAACATGAACCACCTCTGCCTGGAGGTCGAGCCCCTCGACTGGCAGGAGGTCATCGCCGCTGGTGGGCTCGAGGTCGTCGACGGCCCGGGACCACGCTTCGGCGCCCGGGGCAGCGGCCAGTCCGTCTACGTCGCCGACCCCGACGGCAACACCGTCGAACTGCGCCACTACAGCTGACTCCCGCTTACCCGATCGATAGAGGGAAATCGCTCAGCTGACTGCCGGCAGGCAGCGTGCTCGAACGTCTCGCCGCCCTACGCCCCGGTGCGCCGGTCCTCTCCCCCGCGCGCCGGGTCACGCGCTACCGTCATATGCGTGAGCGGGAGGTGACCATGGGAGACCAGCCCTGCAGCGCCTGCGGCGGCACCGGACTCACCGACAAGACCAGCTACGAGTTCGAGCTCGACGACACAGGCAACCAGGTCCCGGTACAGCGCAACTACACCTCCGCCTGCACCAACTGCGGCGGCACCGGAAGGATCGGCTGATGGCCACCACCGACGACGTGAGCCGGCCGCTGTTCGTGTGTCAGGACTGCGGCACCCACTACCTGCCGCCCGGTGACATGGCCTACGAGGCGTCCGGTCCTGCGTCGGAGGTGTTCTGCGCCACCTGCCAGCCCGCTCATACTCCCGACAACGCCGCCCGGCCGGGTGTGAACCTCGCCGAGAACGTCCGCAAACCCCGTTCCCGTGCGCCCAGGCACGCCGGACGGTCCCCCGCCCGGCGCAGCACGGACGCGGGCGGAGACCCGGGCGGACGACGGCGGTAGGAAGACGGCGGGGGCTTCTGACTCCGTTTCAGGCCCCGGCAACGGGCGCGGCCCGAACGCTCTTCGGTCCGACCTGGGACCCGCCGGCTGCGGATCGACCGAGGGCCGTTGTCTACTGAGCGTCCGGGCCGTGCCCGGGTCGCACCTGCCGACCGGACCCGGTGGCCTGCCGGCGCCCGCGCTCCCCAGGCCTGGAGCCACTGGACCTGGCTGCCTGTCGGCGTCCCTGGGGGCGCCGCTCGTTGGCCCAGTTGTGGTCCCGGGTTTTGCGTGGAGGTGTTCCGGTCGGTCGGTCCTGCGGAGGATTCCGGAAGGTGGACGCCGCCGAACCTACTCGCCCGCGCCGGTCCGCTGTCAACCGCCCTCCGACCAGCCCAAACGAAGACAACGGCCAGGTCAGCGCGCTGCGGACGCGGTTGGAGCGGCGATCGGGACACCCTTCGTTCGGCGGTATCCGGACACCGATGACCACTCGGACGGCGCACCGACAGGTAACGACCTGGGGAGCGACGGGGCTCGGGTCGTGCGCCCGAGCCCCGTCGCTCCCCAGGTCGCCAGTGTCAGCCGGCCAGGTACACCGTGCGCCCACGCACCACCGTCGCGAGGCAGGTCGGCACCGCCCCGCCCGGTGTGAGGTCGGGCAGGCCGGGGACGCCCGAGCGCGGGTCCGTGGACCAGTTCGCGACCCGCTCGTCCGGGGCCTGGACCACCAGGTCCGCCGGGGCCCAGACGGCGTAGGAGGCGGGCGCGCCCGGCACCAGCACCCCCGCCTCGTCCCGGCCGAGCGCGCGCCAGCCGCCGCGGGTGTGCGCGGTGAAGGCGGCGCGCACCGAGATCCGGTGCTCCGGCGTCCGATGGAAGGCCGCGGCGCGGACGGCGCCCCAGGGGTCGAGCGCGGTGACCGGGGCGTCGGAGCCGAAAGCCAGCGGCACCCCGGCGCGCAGCAGCGCGGCGAACGGGTTCATCGCGCGGGCACGCTCCGCACCGAGCCGGGTGACGTACATGCCGTCGGAGCCACCCCAGGCGGCGTCGAAGGCGGGCTGGACGGAGGCGGTGAGTCCGAGGTCCGCGAACCCGGCGATGGTGTCGGGGCCGAGCAGCTCTGCGTGCTCGACCCGGTGCCGCAGGGCACGGACCCGGGCCGGGCCGAGCTTGTCCGCTGCCGCGCGGACGCCCTCGACGACGGCGGTGAGGGCGGCGTCGCCGATGGCGTGGAAGCCCGCCTGGAGCCCCGACTCGGTGCAGGCGACCACGTGTTCGGCGATCTGCGCCGCCGTCAGGTACTCGGCGCCGACATGCGCGTCGTCGTCCGTGTAGGGGTGATGCAGACAAGCGGTGTGCGAGCCGACAGCGCCGTCGACGAACAGGTCTCCGCCGGCGCCGACGGCGCCCAGGCGGCGGGCCGTGTCCACGGCGCCGAACTCGCCCCAGTAGCCGAACACCTCCGGCCCGTCGCCCTCGGCGGCGAGGGCCAGCAGGGCGGTGAGGTCCTGGGGTGAGGAGATGTCAGGACCCGCGCACTCGTGGACCGCACCGATGCCGAGCTCGGCGGCCCGGCGCAGCATCGCCCGCTGCGCCCCTTCGCGCTGCTCCGGCGTCTGGTGGGCGAGCGCGGCTCGGCGGACCTCGTGGTGGGCGGCGCGGGTCAGCGGCCGCTCGGGGTGGTAGCCGGGACGCGCGGCCAGGCCGGACCCGACGAGGGCGCGCAGCGCGGTGGAGGCGAGGGCCGAGTGGACATCCGTGCGGGAGAGGTAGACGGCGGCACCGGCACAGGCGCGGTCGAGCTCGTCGAGGGTGGGCGGGCGGTTCTCCGGCCACGTGGTCTCGTCCCAGCCGTGGCCCATCAGGACGCCGTCGCGGAGCACGCCGAGCCCGCCGACGCTGAGCCCGCTTGGCCCGCCGCCGGTGCGGACGAAGTCCTCGATACGGCGCAGCGCCTCGGCGAGGCTGGGGCAGCCGGTGAGGTCCAGGCCGGTCAGCGCGAGCCCGGTGGAGGTGGCGTGGACGTGGGCGTCCACGAAGGCCGGGGTGACCAGGGCGCCCGCGAGGTCGACGACGGCGTCCGCGTCCCGTGCGTAGCTGTCCGCGGCGCTGTCCGAACCGACCCAGGCGACCGTACCGTCCTGCACCAGCAGAGCGGTGGCGAAGGGGTCTGCGGGGCTGTAGACGTCGCCGCCGCGGAGCAGGAGGGTGCGCACGGTGGGTTCGCCTGGGCCGGGGAGGGTCACTGCCTGGTTCATGGGAACCAGTCTGCCCCGCGCGGGCCGGCGAGTCGGTGGCGGGTCGCCGCAGTCTGGGTCGAGGCCCCGTCAGTGCAGCCGGGGCGGGCGGGCCTCATAGGGAGTGCTGAGGACGACGGTGGTGCGGGTGGAGACGCCTGCGGCGGTCCTGATCCGGGTGAGCAGGTGCTCCAGGTCGCTCGGGACGGCGACGCGGACCTTGAGGATGTAGTTCTCATCCCCGGCGACGCTGTGGCATGCCTCGATCTCTTCCAGCGCGGCCAGCCGTTCGGGGACGTCGTCGGGCGCGCTGGGGTCGAAGGGCTTGACGGAGATGAAGGCGGTCAGCGGCAGCGCGACGGCCTCCGGGTCGACGATCGCGGCGTAGCCGCGGATGACCCCGCGCTGCTCCAGGCGGCGGACGCGCTGGTGCACCGCCGAGGTCGACAGGCCGGTGGCCTTGCCCAGGTCGGTGTAGCTCATCCGCCCGTCGGCGACGAGCAGCTGCACAATCTGACGGTCGAGATCCTCCACGACAGGGGAGGCTATCCGACTCCGGGAGTTCACGCGGCGGTCGTCCACCACGGCGTGCACTGGGCGTATGCAGAGCGCGGGGGCGCACACGGGGGCGCATAAGACCGACCGGCAAATGGAGGGCGGAAGAAGAAGGGGGTCCCCCCGGCCGAAGGTTGGGGGAGGGTCGAGGGCCGAGTCCAGGCGGTGCCGACGAAGGAGCCATGGCGGAGCCCTGGCGACTGAGGAGAAGCCGTCTGGGCGAGAGCCTCCCCCACCCTTCGGGCGGGAGGTGCCCCCTTGCCCGCGACGCCGCCCTCCATTTGCCGGTCGGTCTAAGACCGACCGGCACCTGGTGGCTGGATGCGTGAGCGGGGCGAGGGCCGAGGGGTGGGCGCGAAGCGCTTCGCTTGGGGGTGGTGGTCGGGCGACGGGCGGGGGTGCCGGGGAGGGAGTCGATCCGGAGCATCGGTCAACTGACGACAAGCCGTTCAGGCGAGCCTCCCCGCCCTTCGGGCGGGAGGTGCCCCCTTCCCCACGACGCCGGCCTACGGGTGCCGGGCGGTCCAAGGCGCGTGCGCGCGGCGCGAGGCCCGGCGGGCGGAGAAGCGCCGCCGCACTGTGACCAAGGCCACAGCGCCTGCGCCGAGGGATGTCCGTTCGCAGGATTATTTCCTGGCTCGGCCGGGAAGTCCTGGGTGTGACTCCTTCCACCGCCCGGGGATGACATTGGCGCGGAAGGACGCACCACTGTGGCGATCGACCTCCTGCCGCGTACCGCCAGGGCCGTCGCCATCCTTCATCGAGGGGGATCACATGTCTGCCACTGATGAGCTGACGCCTGCCGTCGAACCGTCGTCGGAGCTGCCGGAGTTGCCGGGGGTCGACCCCGGCGAGGGGGAGACCTGGGACATCCAGCGGCTCCGCTGCCCCGAGTGCGACCGCCCGATCGCCCTGGTCGGCGACGAGGAGCGGTTCCCGCAGCACGCGATGCTGCCGACAGCCTGGCATCCCTTCTCGCCCGCCGTGTGCGCCGGTTCCGGCACCCTGGTGGACGAGGCCGACGAGCTCGAGGACGAGCCCGACTTCGACCCGGAGCCGTCGCTGGAGGCCCTGCTGGCGCTGCCGCCGGAGCTGGACTGGCGCCGCCAGCCGTTCTCGCACGTGGGCGGTCCCGGCTCGCGGCCGGTCCGGATCCGGATCCCCGCGCAGCAGCGCCGCTGACCGGCGCCGCCGCCGACCTAGTGGGGGCTGCTCCGCTCAGCCCGTCAGCTTGCGGCCGATCACCATGCGCTGGATCTGGTTGGTGCCCTCCACGATCTGCAGTACCTTCGCCTCGCGCATGTACCGCTCCACGGGGTGGTCGGCCGTGTAGCCGTAACCGCCGAGCACCTGCACCGCGTCGGTGGTGACGCGCATCGCCGCGTCGGTGCAGAAGAGTTTGGCCATGGCCGCCTCCTTGCCGAAGGCCAGTCCCGCGTCCCGGCGTCTCGCGGCCGAGAGGTAGAGCGCCCGACCGGCCTCCACCGCCGTCGCCATGTCCGCGAGCATGAAGGACAGGCCCTGGAACTCGGCGATGGGCCGCCCGAACTGAGTGCGGGTCCGCGCGTACTCCACCGCGTGGTCCAGCGCCGCGCGGGCGACGCCGATCGCGCAGGCGGCGATGCCGAGGCGGCCGGAGTCGAGGGCGGAGAGCGCGATGGCGAAGCCCTGCCCCTCGGCGCCGACCAGGCGCTCGGCGGGGACGCGGGCACCCTCGAACCGGACCTGGGCGGTGGGCGAGCCCTTGAGGCCCATCTTGCGCTCGGGGGCGTCGGCCACCACCCCGGGGGTGTCCGCGGGCACCAGCAGAACGCTGATGCCGCGCGGGCCGTCCACGCCGGTCCGCACCATGGTGCTGTAGAAGTCGGCGACGCCGCCGTGGGTGATCCACGCCTTGGTCCCGGTCACCGTGTAGGCGTCTCCGGCGCCGTCGAGCTCGGCGCGGGTACGCAGGGCCGCCGCGTCGGAGCCCGACTGGGGCTCGGACAGGCAGTACGCCCCGAGGAGTTCGCCGCCGATCAGCTCCGGCAGCCAGTCGCGCTTCTGCTGCTCGGTGCCGAACGTCGCCAGCGCGTGGCAGGAGAGGGTGTGCACGCTGACGCCGAGGCCGACGGTCAGCCGCCCGGCCGCGAGCTCCTCCAGAACCTGCAGGTAGACCTCGTAGGGCTGGTCGCCGCCGCCGAACTCCTCGCCGTAGGGGAGCCCGAGCAGGCCGGCCCGGCCCAGCACCCGGAAGGTCTCGCGCGGGAAGACGGCCTCGGCCTCCTCGTCGGCCGCGTGCGGACGCAGCTCGCGGTCGACCAGGTCCCGGGTCAGCGCCAGCAGCTCGGCGGCCTCCTCGGTGGGGAGCTGACGGTCCAGCGCCTTGAACGACGGTGTGGACGACGAAGGGGACGACGTGGACGACTGCTTCTGCTGGCTCATCGCGGGCTCATGCCTCCTGTTCCGCAGCGCGGGCACCTCCGGGTCGCGGGCGCCGTGCCGGCCAAGGGCGCGCCCCGGGAGGGGTGCGCCGGGCGCCGTCACCGGGTCTCAGTGAACGAGCGCTAACTTTCATGGCGAGGTGAGTATGCCCCATTCGGGCCCTGCCGTCACCAGAGCTCACCCCCAGGTGGGCGCTACCCTGGAGCGCCATGCACCACTCCCCCGCACCGGGCACGCCGAGCCGGCTCAGTCCCGGGCCCACGACCCGGCCCAGCACACAGCCCGGCACGCAGCCCGGCACGCAGCTCGACGCCCTCGCCGCGCGGATCCACGCGCTGCCGCCGTCCTGCGGCGCGGTGCGCCTGGTCGGCGTGGACGGGCACGCGGGTTCCGGCAAGACCACCTTCGCCGAGGCGCTGGCCGCAGCCCTCGGCGGTGCCCCCGTGGTGCACCTGGACGACCTGGCGACCCACGAGCAACCGTTCGAGTGGACGGATCGCCTGTGCGGCGAGGTCCTGGAACCGCTGGAGCGGGGCGAGACGGCCCGGCACCGGGTGTACGACTGGAGCGAGCGGCGGTTCGCGGGTGTGCACGAGATCCTGCCCGCCCCTGTGGTGCTGATCGAGGGCGTGGGCGCAGGGCGGCGCGCTGTCCGGCCGTACCTGGCCGGGCTGGTGTGGATGGATCTGTCCGCAGCGGCGGCGCGGGCCCGTGGTGAGGCCCGAGACGGCCCGGCCCTGGCCTCCTTCTGGCGGGCCTGGGCGCGCGCGGAGGCGTCGCACTTCGCCACGGACCCAAGCCGGCCCTACGCCGATCTGCTGGTCGACGGAATCACCCTGGCCCTACGATCGCACTCAAACCGACCGCACAGTCACTCCGGGTAATCACCTGAGCCGAGGCCCGGTGGCCTGACTCGCAGCCAGTCTTGACACGTACACACACCTCCCGGTCCGCCGCCGTTCCGCGGCCGGTGTCGCCGTGCCTCCCCGGCCGGAGTCTCTTGACCTGCCACCTCGACACCAACTACGTTCTCCTCAGCGCACACAGAGGCAAGCGTGCGCTCCAGGACACGATCTGCCGGCCGTTCCCCCGTGGCCGGCAGATCGTTCTGTCTCCGCTGGGCCTTGGGACATCGTCCGGTGACTCCCCGTGATCACATGGGTCACCGGAGCCCCGCCCGCCCCGCTTCGCGCACGACTCTCCGACCAAGCTCTGGCCCCGGTCGATGCGCGGCACCCTTCCGGATCAGCACGTCACCGGTACGATGCCCCCAGAGCGCACACGTGACTGGGGTGCGCCGACGGACCGTCATGGAACGTTGTCCGCAATGGGTTTCCGGGGGGCCGGCCCGCGGTCAGCTGCTCCGTGACCGGCACAGCCGCGCACAGCAGGGGGACTGACCGGTGGGGACTGAGGACACTGAGGGCAGGCGCCTCCGCAGCCTGGCCGACCGCGCCTGGCTTCGCGCCATGGACGCCTACACCGCGGGCGCCTACACCCGCGCCGAGGAGGAGTTTCGCGCGGCCGTGCGGATTGACCCCGGTATGGCCGACGCCTGGCTGGGCCTGCACGCGCTGCGTTCGGAGACCTCGGCGGCACTGCTGGCGATGCACCGGCACCGAGCGCGGTTCGGGGAGCAGCGCCGCCGCCACCGCCGGCCACTGAGCTCCTGGTACTGGCTCGGCTGGTGGGTGCAGCCGGTCCTGGAGGACGCGAGGGACCTCGCCCTGGCCCACGCCTCGCACTGGCTGGACGGTCGGCACCTGGCCGAGCTGGAACGGGCGCTCGGCGACTGCCCGCCCCGGGAGCAGGACAACTCGGTGCGCTTTCTGCACGCCTGCCGCTCCTACCTGCTGAAGGACTGGGAGCAGCTGATCCGGGACACCGACGGACTGCTGGACGATCCGCTGCTGGGGATCGAGGCCGGGCTCTTCGGCGGGATGGCGCGGGTCCGACTGGACATGTGCGGCCAGGCCGAACTGCCGCTGGCCGGTTCGCTGGCCCGCTGCCGCTCGGAGCAGCCCCAGCGCAAGGAGCTGCGGTACTGGCTGGCCCGGGCGTACGAGGGCGGCGGGCGCAGCGCCGCCGCCCTGTCGCTGTACCGGGCGGTGCACCGGGTCGATCCAGGGTTCATGGACACCGCCGCCCGGTTGGCGGCGATCACCGCCGAGGACGGCGTCGACCCGGCGATGCTGGAGGCTCCGGCGCCGCCGAGCCTGCAGCGGCCGCGCCACGCGAGCGGAGCGGGGTCCGCGCAGCTGGGCGACCCGCTGGGGCTGGACCCGGGCGACGCGGAGCTGGGCGGTACGGAGCCGGGCGGCGGGCAGCCGGGCCGGACCGAGCCGGGCGGTCCGGAGCTGGGCGGTCTCGACCTCGGCGGTCTCGAGCTGGGGGGATCCGATCTCGGCGGGCTTGACCCTGGCGGCGAGCAGGCGTTCGAGAGCGCGTTCTACGACACCTTCGGGGAGAACCCGGACGGCGAAAGCTCCTACCTGCCGGGGCTGTTGGAACCCGGGCAGCAGTCGGCGGTCCCGTCCGGGGCCGACCCGGACGCCGACGCCGAACCGCAGGACGGCCTCGGCCCGGACGCCGACCGCGAGCCCGACGGCCGCGGCGGAACCGCCGCCCGGCACCGCGCCCTCCCCACCGCGGCGCTGCCGCCCGGCACTACCTCGCAGCCGGACCGGCCGCGGCTGGAGGCCGCGCTGGCCGAGCTCGACCGGATGGTCGGCATGGAACCGGTCAAACGCCAGGTGCTGGCACTGTCCGCGCAGCTGCGGATGGCGCAGCTGCGTGCCGACCAGGGCCTGCCGGTGCAGCCGCCGAAGAGACACTTCGTCTTCTCGGGCCCCTCCGGCACCGGGAAGACCACGGTGGCGCGGATCCTCGGCCGGGTCTTCTACGCCCTCGGGCTGCTTTCCGGCGACCATCTGGTGGAGGCGCAGCGGGCGGACCTGGTCGGCGAGTTCCTGGGCCAGACGGCGGTGAAGGCCAACGAGCTGATCGACTCCGCCTTGGACGGCGTGCTCTTCATCGACGAGGCGTACAGCCTCGCCAACTCCGGCTACAGCAAGGGCGACGCGTACGGGGACGAGGCTCTGCAGGTGCTGCTGAAGCGGGCCGAGGACAACCGCGACCGCCTGGTCGTGATCCTGGCCGGGTACCCGGAGGGCATGAACCGGCTGCTCGCCGCCAATCCGGGCCTCAACTCCCGCTTCACCAGCCGGGTCGACTTCCCCAGCTACCGTCCGGCCGAGCTCACCGCGATCGGCCAGGCCCTGGCGGCGAGCGACGGGGACTACTGGGACGAGGAGGCGCTGGAGGAGCTGCGCAGCATCTGCGCACACGTGGTCCACGAGGGCTGGATCGACGACCTCGGCAACGGCCGCTTCATGCGCACCCTGTACGAGAAGTCCTGCGCCTACCGCGACCTGCGGCTCTCCGTCCTCGCCGAGCCGCCGACCCGCCAGGACCTGGCGACGCTGCGCCTGCCGGACGTGCTGCAGGCGTACGGGGAACTGATCGACGGGCGGAGCTGACCCGCGGCTCCGCCCGTCGGTGCCCGACCGGGCGTCAGGCGGCCTTCAGCGCCTCCCGCAGCGGTACCCGCGCGCCGCTGCGCAGCACCGAGTTCCGGTAGATCCGCCCGGCGAAGCGCAGCAGGACCACGCAGAAGCCGGCCGCCAGCGACAGCGACAGCAGCACCTGCCACAGCGGTGCGACGCCCATCGCGATGCGCATCGGCATCAGTACCGGCGCGCAGGGCGGCACCATGGACAGCCAGGTCACCAGCGTGCTGTCCGGATTGGTCGGCACCACCGAGATACCCACCACCCAGGCCAGGATCAGCGGCGCGGTCGCCGGGAAGGTGAGCCCGCCGACGTCCTCCTGTCGGGACACCGTGGCCCCCAGCGCGGCGAACACCAGCGCGTACAGCGAGAAGCCGACGGCGTACCAGGCGAGCGCCCAGGCGACCGTGCCGACCGAGCTGCCCAGAGAGAGGCTGATCGCCCCGGTGGCCAGGCCGACGCCGACGCCGAGCACGGCGGGCACGACCAGTTGCAGCAGTCCGAGGATGCCGACGCCGAGGACCTTCCCCGCGAGCAGCTGCCAGGGCCTGAGCGTGGCGAGCAGGAGTTCGACCACCCGGCTGGACTTCTCCTCCACCACGCCCTGGGCCACGGACTGGCCGACGAACATCAGGGTCATGTAGAGCAACAGGGCCGCGACGATGGCGATGGCAATCCGCTGGCCGTTCTGCGGGTCGCTCGCCTGAAGCGCCGTCACCTCGACCTGTGCGCTGCCGACGGCCCGGAGCACCTGCGCCGGGTCGCCGCCGAGCCTGGTGATCTGCCCGCTCAGCGCCCGTTGCTGGTCCACCACCTGGAACAGCTGCTTCAGCGGGTCGCTGAGGCTCTTCTTCACCGTGGCCTGGATGCCGCCCTGCGGGCCGGCCTCGGCGAGCACCGCGCTGCGGCCCGACTGGACCTCGGCCACTCCGGCCGCGTGGTCGGCGACCGTGCTCACGCTGACCTTCTGGCCGAGCTGCGCGGCGGTGGCCTCCAGCGTGGGCGCCAGGGTGGTGTCCTGCTGCACGACCGTAATCTTCGTCGGCCCCGCGGAGAGGTTGGTGAAGTGGAAGATCAGCGGCATGGCCACGGCCGCGACGGCGGTGATGGCGAGCAGGATCAGGAACGCCTTGCTGCGGATCCGGACCTTCAGTTCGCGGGCCGCGACCAGGACGACCGCCTCGCGCGAGCCGATCCGCAGCCGCTGTGCCTTCTCGCTCATGCCGCCGCCTCCACGTCGGTCAGGTCCGCCGCCTCCGCGCCGGCCGACTCCGCGCCCGCCGACTCCGCGCTGACCACGTGCCGGAACAGCTCCGTCAGTGAGGGGAGCCGTCGGGCGAACTCCCGGACCGGGCCTGTCGCCAGCGCTGCCCGGAGGACCGCCTGGTCGTCGGCGTCGCCGGCCGCGTCGCCCAGCGCCAGCACCGTTCGGCCGGCCTCGAACTCCCTGACCGTCACACCGCGCAGCCCGTCCGCCCAGCCGAGCGGAGCCTGCGGGGCCTCGACGACGAGTTCCTCGGTGCCGCTGCCGCGCAGCTCGGCCACGGATCCGCAGGCGACCATGCTGCCGGCCCGGATGATGCCCACCCGGTCGCACAGCCGCTCGACCAGCTCCAGCTGGTGGCTGGAGAAGATGACCGGTACGCCGTCGGCGCACTTCTCCTTGAGCACCTCGCTCATCACGTCCACGGCCACCGGGTCGAGGCCCGAGAACGGCTCGTCCAGGACCAGGATCTCCGGGTGGTGCACCAGTGCCGCGGCGAGCTGCACCCGCTGCTGGTTGCCGAGGCTGAGCTTCTGCACCTCGTCGCCCATCCGGCCGTCCACCCCGAGCCGCCCGGTCCACTCCCTGGTGGCGCGGACCGCGTCGGCGCGGCTGAGCCCGTGCAGCCGAGCGAGGTACTCCAACTGCTCGCCGACCTTCATCCGCGGGTACAACCCGCGCTCCTCGGGCATGTAGCCGATCCGGCTGCGGGTCTCCAGCGTCACCGGGGAACCGTCCCAGCGCACCTCCCCCGCGTCGGCGGCGAGCACGCCCAGCGCTATGCGCATGGTCGTGGTCTTGCCGGCGCCGTTGCTGCCGACGAACCCGAAGATCTCCCCCGCCCGTACGTCGAACGTCATCTCCTGCAGGGCGATCGTCTCGCCGTACCGCTTGGTGACGCCGTCGACCTCCAGCCTTCGGTCGCTCACGCGCTTCTCCTCACCCCGTGGTGTGCTCTTGTCGTACTGCCGTACGAAGAGATGCTCCCGCAGCCGTCGCCGGCTGCGTACGGCATTTGAGCAGCTGTTGAGCTCTTACGACCCGGGGAGCGAGCGGTGGTCCCGGCGGTGGTCGGGATCGTGGACCTCGCCGACCAGTTCCTCGAGCACGTCCTCCATGGTGACCAGCCCCAGCGGCAGCCCGTCCGGGTCCACCACCGCAGCGAGGTGGGAGGTGGCCCGGCGCATCGCGCCGAGCGCGTCGTCCAGGGGCATCCGGTCCGGCAGCGTGAGGATCGGCCGCCAGAGCCGCCGGGGCACCGGCGCCTCCCGGTCCTCCAGCTCCAGCACGTCCTTGACGTGCAGATAGCCCAGGAACGTGCCGTCTCCGCCGAGCACAGGGAAGCGGGAGAAGCCGGTCCGCACCGCCAGCTGCTCCATCCGAAGCGCCGTCACCTCGGTGTCCACGGTGACCACCTCGTCCCCCGCCATCAGCACCTCGCGGACCGGCCGCCGGCCCAGCTCCAAAGCGTCCTCGAGCCGCTCCTGCGCCACCCGGCCCAACAGGCCCGCGTCACGCGAGTCGTGCAGCAGATGCGCCAGCTGCTCGCTGGTGTAGGCCGACTCGACCTCGTCCCTGGTCTCCACCCCGAGCAGCCTCAGCACCAGGTTGGCCAGCGCGTTCAGGAAGTGGATCACCGGCCGCAGCGGTCGGGCGACAGCCGCCAGCGCCGGGCCGAGCCACAGCACCGCCCGCTCCGGGCCGGCCAGCGCGATGTTCTTGGGCACCATCTCGCCGATGACCATGTGCAGGTAGACCACGATGGTCAGCGCGACCACGTAGGACAGCGGACGCATCCACCCGGCCGGGACGCCGACGGCGTGGAACGGGCTCTCCAGCAGGTGGGCGATCGCGGGTTCGGCGAGCGCGCCGAGCAGCAACGAGCACACGGTGATGCCGAGCTGCGCCGCCGCCATCATCGCCGAGACGTGCTCCAGCGCGTAGAGCACGGTGCGCGCCCGGCGGTCGCCCGCCTCCGCGAGCGGCTGGATCTGGCTGCGGCGCACGGAGACGAGCGCGAACTCGGCGCCGACGAAGAAGGCGTTGCCGAACAGCAGCAGGATCGAGAAGCCGATCTGGACGGCGCTCAACGCTCCGCCCCCTCGGCGCCGTCACCGGTGCCGCCGTCCCGCACCAGCAGCACGGCCTCGGTGCGCCGCCGCTCCACGGCCACCACGATCAGCCGCCACCCGGGCACGGCGCAGCTGTCGCCCTCCGCCGGGAGCCTGCCGAGCAGGTCCGCGACCAGCCCGGCGACCGTCTCGTACGGGCCCTCGGGCGCGTACAGGCCGATGGCCTCCAGCTGGTCGATCCGGCAGCGTCCGTCGACCTGCCAGGCGGGGTGCCCGTCGACCGGCGGCACGGGGCTCAACTCGGGGTGCTCGTCGGCGTCGTGCTCGTCCATGACCTCGCCGACCATCTCCTCGACGATGTCCTCCAGGGTGGCGACCCCGGCCGTTCCGCCGTACTCGTCGACGACCACGGCCATCGGCTGCTGCCGGCGCAGGAGTTCCAGCAGGCGTTCGGCAGGGAGGGTCTCGGGGACGAGCAGCGGGGCTGACATCAGGTTGGTGACCGGTACGCTCGAGCGCTGGTCGGCGGGAACGCCGAGGGCGTCCTTGAGGGTGACGACGCCGGTGACCTCGTCGATGCTCTGGTGGTAGACCGGGAACCGGGACAGTCCGGTGGCGCGGGTGAGGTTGAGCACGTCCGCCGCGGTCGCCAGGTCCTGCAGCGCGGAGACGTCCACGCGGGGCGTCATCACACTCTCCGCCGTGAGATCCCCCAGACCCAGGGTCCGGACGAACAGGTCGGCGGTGTCCGCCTCCAGCGCGCCCTCGCTGGCGGAGTGCCGGGCCAGGGCGACGAGCTCCTCGGCACTGCGGGCGGAGGCCAGCTCCTCTGCGGGTTCCATTCCCAGCGCCCGGACCAGGCGGTTCGCCGAGCCGTTGAGCACCACGATGGCGGGGTGGCAGACGGTGGAGAAGATCCGCTGCGGTCCGACGACGGCCCGGGCGACCTGGAGCGGGCGGGAGATCGCCCAGTTCTTGGGCACCAGTTCACCGATGACCATCTGCACGACGGTGGCGCCCAGCATCCCGACCACGGCGGCGACGCCGCGCACGGCTCCGGCGGGCACGCCCACGGCGGTCAGCGGCGGGGCGAGCAACGTCGCCAGGGCCGGATTGGCCAGCGCGCCGACCATGAGCGAGGTGACGGTGATGCCGAGTTGAGCCCCCGACAGTTCGAAGGAGAGCCTGCGCAGCGCGGCGAGCACCCGCTGTGCCCGCCGGTCCCCGCCCTCGGCAGCACGGGTCACCGCGCCGCGGTCCACGGTGACCAGAGCGAACTCGGCGGCCACGAACAGCCCGTTCGCGAGGATCAGCAGCAGGGCCACCCCCAGCAGCAGCCAGGCGGTGCTCACAGTGCACCGCCGCTGCAGGGGGTCGTACTAGGGGGTTCCATCGGGGCGGAATCGTCTCCAGGCTCGGGTACGGCGTCCCCCAAGAATGCCTGATCGGATCATGCGCACCTATTCGGCACGCGACGCCCGGCAGAGCTCAGCGGCGCGCGGTCCCGTACGCGTCCACGCAGGCGCGCAGCTCACGGGCGGCGCGGACGGCCTGCCGCAGCCCCGCTCCCGGCTGGATGGCGACCACCGCCAGGGTGCCGCCGTCGGCCAGGTCGAGCAGCACCCACGGGTCGCCTCGGCGCAGGTTGACGCCGAGGATCTCGGCCCACTCCAGCCGGCGGCTGCGGACGAAGTTGACCACGGTCAGCCCCTGCCGGTCGGCCTTCGCGGCAGGGCGCGCGAGCACGCTCAGGACCAGTGCGAACAGCAGCCCACTGACGGCGATGCCGATCCGGTCGTGGCGCTGCCAGTTGCTCGGCCCCAGCGCGGCGATCGCGCTGAAGAAGCCGATGCTGACCACGGCCAGCCCCAGCAGCACCACGCGGGTCAGCACCGGCCGCCAGGTCCTGGGCAGGCTCGGCAGCGCGGCGGTGGCGCGGCTGGGTTGGACGGTCATGCGAGGGCCTCCGTGGGACTAGAGGCGGCAGGCGTGGATGTTGGTCACCAGGATGGCGCGGGCGCCGATGGCCCACAGGTCGTCCATGATCCGCTGTGCCTCCTTGCGGAGCACCATCGCCCGCACGGCGACCCAGCCCTCGCTGTGCAACGGCGAGACCGTGGGCGACTCCAGGCCGGGGGTGAGCGCGACCGCCTCCGCGACGCGCTCGGCACGGATGTCGTAGTCCATCATCACGTACCGGCGGGCCACCAGGACACCCTGCAGGCGGCGCAGGAACTGGTCGGCCCCGTTGTCCTCCGGGGCTCCGGTCGGCCGGATCACGACGGCGTCGGAGACCAGGATCGGCTCGCCGAAGACCTCCATCCCGGCGTTGCGGAGGCTGGTGCCGGTCTCCACCACGTCCGCGATGACGTCGGCGACGCCGAGCTGAACGGCGGTCTCCACCGCCCCGTCGAGCTTGGTGACGGCCGCCGCGGTGACGCCGTGCTCGGCGAGGTGCGCCTCCACCAGACCGGTGTAGGAGGTCGCGATGCGGCGCCCTTCCAGGTCCTTGACGCTGTTCGCGGTCCCGGCGGGGGCGGCGAAGCGGAAGGTGGAGCCGGCGAAGCCGAGCGCGAGCACCTCCTCGGCGTCGGCGCCGGAGTCCAGCAGCAGGTCGCGGCCGGTGATCCCGATGTCGAGCCGGCCGGAGCCGACGTAGATCGCGATGTCGCGGGGGCGCAGGAAGAAGAACTCGACGTTGTTCTCGGGGTCGACGAGAACGAGCTCCTTGGAGTCCTTGCGCTGGCGGTAGCCCGCCTCATGGAGCATCGCGGACGCCGGCTCGGAGAGGGACCCCTTGTTGGGAACGGCGATGCGCAACATGAGTCTGGTGCCTTTCGACGGAACGGTGGACGGACGGGAACGCTGGGGTGCGGACATGCGAAGAGCGGGGCACCGGATGTGCTCGGTGCCCCGCTCCCGTCGAACTCAAGGGCGGGGTCTACAGATGGGCGTACACGTCCTGCAGGGTGAGGCCGCGCGCGACCATCATCACCTGCAGGTGGTAGAGCAGCTGGGAGATCTCCTCCGCGGTCCGCTCGTCCGACTCGTGCTCGGCCGCCATCCAGACCTCGGCGGCCTCTTCGACGACCTTCTTGCCGATCGCGTGCACGCCCTGGCCGACCAACTCGGCGGTACGCGAGCCCTGCTCGCCCGATGCTGCCTTCTGCTGGAGCTCGACGAAGAGCTCCTCGAATGTCTTCTGCGCCATGATGTGCCCCACCCTACGCGGTTCGTTCCCCGCGACGCGTCGGTGTCCCAGGGAACGGACGGTTACATCCGCGTGCGTCCGCGCTACCGCCGGGGACCCGAGACGCCGCGCAGCAGGGCGGCGGTGGCCAGCGCGGCGGTGGTCGCCTCGTGGCCCTTGTCCTCCTTGGAGCCCGGCAGACCCGCACGGTCGAGCGCCTGCTCGTCGTTGTCGCAGGTCAGCAGGCCGAAGCCGACCGGGACCCCGGTGGTCACCGACACCTGGGTGAGGCCCATCGTCGCCGCCTCGCACACATAGTCGAAGTGTGGCGTGCCGCCTCTGATGACGACGCCGAGGGCGACGACGGCGTCGTAGCCCCGGTCCGCCAGCCGCTTCGCGACTACGGGCAGCTCGAAGCTGCCGGGGACCCGGAGCACCGTCGGCTCCTCGACGCCGTACTCCTTCAGCGCCCGCAGGCTGCCGTCGATCAGCCCGTCCATGACCTTCTCATGCCACTGCGCCGCGATCACCGCGACCCGCAGCCCCCGGCAGTCCTGCACGGTCAGGATGGGTGCACCCTCGCCACTCACGGGCGTCGTCCTCTCGATCGTTCTTCTGATGGTCCGGTGGAAAGCAACAAACTAGGCGAGCCAGGGCAGCTCGTGCCCCATCCGGTCCCGCTTGGTCAGCAGGTAGCGCAGGTTGTGCTCGCCCGCCTGGACCGGCACCGACTCGCGACCGAGGACCTTCAGGCCGAAGCCCTCCAGTGCGACCTGCTTGTCCGGGTTGTTGGTGAGCAGCCGCAGCGTCTGCACGCCCAGGTCGTCCAGGATCCGCGCCGCCGCGCCGTAGTCGCGGGCGTCGGCGGGCAGGCCGAGCTCCAGGTTGGCGTCGACGGTGTCCCGTCCCGCCTCCTGCAGCTGGTAGGCGCGCAGCTTGGGGAGCAGGCCGATCCCGCGGCCCTCGTGTCCGCGCAGGTACAGGAGTATGCCGCGGCCCTCGGCGGCGATCCGGTCCAGGGAGGCGGTGAGCTGCGTGCCGCAGTCGCAGCGCAGCGAGCCGAAGACGTCGCCGGTGAGGCACTCGGAGTGGACCCGGACCAGGACGTCCTCGCCGTCGGGGAGCTTCCCCTCCTCGTCGAGACCGCCCGCTACCAGGGCTATGTGCTCCACGCCGTCGGGCTCGCCGAGGTAACCGAGAGCGGTGAAGTCCCCGTGGACGGTGGGCAGCGCGGTGACGGCGGCGCGGGTCACGCCTGTCGTGGAGGTCTGCGGGGTGGAGGTCTGCGGGGTGGATGGCTCGGGCGTGGACTCCTGCGGTGTCGTGGTCTGAGACGCGGACGTCCGCGGAGCCTTCGGCTCGGTGCGGAGGCGGTAGGCGATCAGGTCCTCGATGGAGATGATCGCGAGTCCGTGGCGGCGGGCGAACGGCACCAGGTCGGGCAAGCGGGCCATGGTGCCGTCGGCCTTGGCGATCTCGCAGATGGCGGCGGCGGGGCGCAGCCCGGCCAGGCGGCACAGGTCGGGTCCTGCCTCGGTGTGCCCGTTGCGGACCAGGACACCGCCGTCCTTGGCGCGCAGCGGGAAGACATGGCCGGGGCGGACGAAGGTGCCGGGGGTGCTCTCCGGGTCGGCGAGCAGCCGGATGGTGCGGGCGCGGTCGGCGGCCGAGATGCCGGTGGTGACGCCGTCCCTGGCGTCCACAGAGACGGTGAAGGCGGTCCGGTAGCTCTCGGTGTTCTGCTCGACCATCTGCTCCAGGTCGAGACGGTCGAGGTCCGCGCCGGTCATCGGCACGCAGAGCAGTCCGCGGCACTCGCTCATGGCGAAGGCGACCAGCTCCGGCGTGGCCAGTTCGGCGGCGAAGACGATGTCGCCCTCGTTCTCGCGGTCCTCGTCGTCCACGACGACGACCGGACGGCCGGCGGCGATCTGCTCGATGGCGAACTCGACCGTGTCCAGGGTCAGGTCCTCGTAGAGCTCGCTGTGATGCACGGTCAGTTCCGTTACGGCGGTCATGCTGCTGCCCCTTCCAGGACGGGCGTACCCGGCTGCGGCGCGCGGGTGCGCAGCCACCAGGACCGCATCCCGGCGATCACCAGGACGAAGTAGACGATGTAGATCAGGCCGGAGAAGGCCAGACCGCTGTTGAAGGCCAGCGGGACGCCGACGACGTCCACGGCCAGCCAGGCGAACCAGAACTCGACCCATCCCCGCCCCTGGGCGACCATCGCCGCGAGGGTGCCGACGAACAGGTAGGCGTCGGCCCACGGGGCCCAGGAGAGGTTGTAGGCCTGGAAGAGAAGCGCGACACCGATCGTGCCCACGGCGGTTCCGCCTGCCAGCCAGGCGCGTTCGGTCCAGGAGGCGAAGCGGACGGCGACCTCGCCCGAGTCCCGGCGTCCGCGCTGCCATCGCAGCCAGCCCCAGACCGACACCGCGATGACGATGAGCTGCTTGCCTATGCCGCCGCTGAGGTGCGCCGACGCGTAGGCGGCGACCAGGACGACGCCGGAGAGCAGCTGGACCGGCCAGGTGATCACGGAGCGCCGCCAGCCGAGGGCGAGGGCGCCGAGGCCGAGCAGGTTGCCGAGCATGTCGGACCACTTGATGTGCTCGCCCAGGACGGTGAACGCCTGGCTGTTGAGGTCGTTGACGAAGCTCATCGCGGCTCAGGCTCCGGTTTCGACGGTGGTCTCGAAAGTGCCCTCGATGGTCGCCGCGCGGTCGCCGAGCAGCCGCTCGACATACTTCGCGAGCACGTCGACCTCGAGGTTGACCGTGTCGCCGACCCGCTTCAGGCCCAGCGTGGTGTGGGCGAGCGTCGCGGGGATCAGGCTCACCGAGAAGGACTCCGCAGCGGCCTGGACCACGGTGAGGCTGACGCCGTCCACCGTGATGGAGCCCTTGTCGACCAGGTAGCGGGACAGCGCGGCGGGGAGGCTGAAGTGCAGCACCTCCCACTGCGGCGTGCCGTCCGCGCCCGGCTCGCCGGGCTCGCGGGAGAGCAGTACGGCGGTGCCGTCGACGTGTCCCTGCACCAGGTGGCCGCCGAGTCTCGCGCCGAGCGCCATGGCCCGCTCCAGGTTGACCCGGGAGCCGACCCGCAGCGCGCCGAGGCTCGACCGGCGCAGCGTCTCCGCCATCACGTCGGCGCTGAACTCGCCCGGAGCGGCCGCGAGTTGGTCGTTGCTGTCAAGGACGGTCAGGCAGACGCCGTTGACGGCGATGGACTGCCCCTCGCGAGCGTCGCCGGTGGTCACCGGGCCGCGCAGGCGAATGCGCGAGGAGTCCCCCAGATCCTCGACGGCGAGGACCTCGCCCAGCTCTTCGATGATTCCCGTGAACATGCTCAGCTCTCCTCGACAGCGGCGGAGTCGACAGCGGCAGGGTGCAGCGCGCGGACGTCCAGCGAGAACAGCTGAAGCTCAAAAGAAATGCCCACCGGGTCCTCCTCGCGCTACCAGGCGCGGGCTCCGGGGGCTGTCAGGGAGAAAACGCGGACGACAAGCCACGGGCATGATCGCGGGAGGGGTGGAGACGGCGCGGAAACGCCGCCAGAGCCACCTCTGGCGCAGCACAAACCCGACGTCCGCCGCGCACTGCCTCCCATCCGGACTTTAACCGTCGGTCCAGGAATTTCACCTGGTCAACCGGCCACTGGAAGCGGACGGGTCGCGGACTGTAACCGCCGGTTCGGACTTTCACCGACCCCGGAGTGCGCAAACGTCGTACTACTGCTCACAGTCTGCCATGATCCCGCCTCGTTTTGGCAAGGCGGTCCGCTGTGGCCTGTCTCACGTCAGCGCGTCCGTCACCGCGTTCGTCAGCGCGTCCGTCACCGGGTCACCGCTCGCCGGGGCGGACCAGTCCTGACTCGTAGGCGAGGACCACCAGTTGGGCCCGGTCCCGCGCGCCGAGCTTCAGCAGCGCCCTGCTGACGTGCGTCTTCACCGTCAGCGGGCTCACCGCCAGCTCCTCGGCGATGTCGTCGTTGGAGCCGCCGGTCGCGACCAGGGCGACGATCTCGCGTTCCCGCTCGGTGAGCGCGGACAGGCTCGACGGGCTGGGGGTAGGGGGGCGGTCGGGCTGCTCCAGGAAGCGGGTGATGAGCCCCTGGGTGGCGGCCGGGGAGAGCAGCGATTCGCCCCTGGCCACCACCCGGATCGCGTCCAGCAGGTCGTCCGGTTCGGCGCCCTTGCCGAGGAAGCCGCTGGCGCCGGAGCGCAACGCCTCGAAGACGTACTCGTTGACCTCGAAGGTGGTCAGCACCAGGACGCGTACCCCGGCGAGGTCCTCGTCGGCCATGATGGCGCGGGTGGCGGCGAGGCCGTCCATGTCGGGCATCCGGATGTCCATCAGCACCACGTCGGCACGCGCCTCGCGGGCCAGCGCGACCGCCTCGCGACCGGTCGCGGCCTCGGCCACGACCTCCAGGTCCGGCGCGGAGTCCACCAGCACCTTCAGCCCGGCCCTGACCAGCACCTGGTCGTCCGCGAGCAACACCTTGATCGTCATACCGCTCCTGTCGTCGCGCTGCCCAGAGTCGTCGCCCGCACTCGCCGGGGCGCCACGACCCTGGGCAGCGGCAGGTCGACCCGTACCCGGAATCCGCCGTCGGGCCCGGGGCCGGCCCGGAACCGGCCCCCGACGGAGGCCGCACGTTCGCGCATCCCGATCAGGCCGTGCCCGGTGCCACCGCCGTACTCGCCGCCCGTCGACGACCTCGACGCTCCCACTGCGCCGGGGCCGTCGTCCTCCACTTCGATGCACAACTCATCACGCCGGTAGACCAGGCGCACCGTCGCCTCGGACGTCCCGGCGTGCTTGCGCACATTGGTGAGCGACTCCTGCACGACACGGTAGGCGGTGAGGTCCACGGCGGTCGGCACCGCCCGCGGCTCGCCCTCGTCGAAGCGGCTGACCCGCAGCCCGGCCCGGTCGAAGCTGTCGAGCAGGGCGGGCAGCCGGTCGAGGCCCGGCGCGGGCTCGTGCGGGGCGTCGGACTCGTCGCCCTGCCGCAGCACGGTGACGGTCGCGCTGAGCTCCGAGAGCGCGGCCCGTCCCGCCTCGCGCACATGGGCCAGCGCCTGCCGGGCCTGCTCCGGCTGGGTCTCCAGGACGTGCGAGGCGACGCCGGCCTGGACGTTGATCAGGGCGATGTGGTGGCCGACGATGTCGTGCAGCTCGCGGGCGATCCGCATCCTCTCTTCGGCGACCCGTCGGCGCGCCTCCTCCTCGCGGGTGTGCTCGGCGCGCCGGGCACGCTCCTCTATCGCAGCGACGAAGGCGCGGCGGTTGCGCACGGCCTCGCCGACGGCGACGGCGAGGGCGATCCAGACGAAGGCGACAGCGTTGACCGGCTGGTCCCACGCCTCGACCGACAGCCTCATGCTGGTGCCGCCCAGGCACAGCACGGACACGCCGCCGATGGCGAGCGCGATGCGGCGTTCGACGACGGAGGACACGGTGTAGACGGCGAGGGCCGAACCGAGCAGGATCGGTCCGCGTACCGGTCCGATGACCATGAAGCCGAGCGTCCCGACGACCGTGACCACCAGGACGCCGATCGGATAGCGGCGGCGCCAGGCGAGCGGCGCGAAGACCGGGATCCCGGCGATCAGCAGCACGATCGACGGGTCGAGGTCGGACCACGCCTTGGCGGGGTCATGGGTCACCGGGTTCAGCAGCGTGGCCGCGTACAGCACAACCGCCAGCAGCCCGTCCGCCCAGTAGGGGTGCGCGCGCACCGCAGCGCGGCAGCGTTGGAGGAAGTGCATGCTCTCTACGGTAACCAGGCGGTGCAAACGGCTCGTCAGCCGCAACGGCGAGCTGTGCGTACTCCGCCGGGAGTAGGGCCGCCGAGAGTTACGACCTGGGGAGCGATAGGGCTCGGGTCAGCGAACGCCGCCGCAGTGACACTGTGCGGCTCCGCCGCGTGGCCTTCGATTGCAAGGCGCCGGGAGGCCCTTGTAGGGGAGCTACTGGGGCGTGTCGGCAACGCGGCAAGCGGAGGTGCCAGGCGGTGGGCGCCCGAGCCCTACCGCTCCCCAGGTCGTTAGGGCCGCCCGGGATCAGCCGCGTCGCGAGATCGCCGCTGCCGTCGCGGCCGTCAGGGCGACCAGTTCCTGCGGGTCGAGCTCGACCTCGAGACCGCGCCGGCCCGCCGAGACGAAGACGGTGGGGTGCCCGAGCGCGGTGGCGTCGACGACCGTGCGGAGCCGCTTGCGCTGGCCCAGCGGGGAGATGCCGCCGAGGACGTACCCGGTGCTGCGCTCGGCGGCGACGGGGTCGGCCATCGCGGCGTGCTTGCCGCCGACGGCGGCTGCCAGGGCCTTGAGGTCCAGCCGGGCGACGACCGGGACGACCCCGACGGTGAGGGTGCCGTCCACCTCCGCGAGCAGGGTCTTGAAGACCCGCTCCGGGCTCACCCCCATGGCCTGAGCTGCCTCCTCGCCGTAGGAGTCCGCGGCCGGGTCGTGCTCGTAGGCGTGGACCGTGAACACCACTCCGGCCGCCTCCAGCGCCACTGTCGCGGGGGTGCCCTGGCCGCCCCGCTTCGCCTTCTTCGCCATTCCCGCCGCAACTCCTGACGATCCGTCCGCCGCCGCCGACCCGGTGGCGGCGTCCGCCCGAGCTTAGACCGACCGGCACATGGTGCCGGTCGGTCTTAGACTGCCCGCATGACGCGACGAGTCGCCACCAACACCGCAGTGGACCGCGATGCGCTCCTCGACTTCGTGCGCCCCCGCCACCGGGGCCTGCTGATCACCACCCGGGCCGACGGACGCCCGCAGGCCTCCCCCGTCTCCTGCGGAGTGGACGCCTCGGGGCGCATCGTGGTGTCGACCTACCCGGAGCGGGCGAAGGCCCGCAACGCCCGCCGTGACCCGCGCGTCAGCATCGTCGTGCTGTCCCAGGACTTCGACGACCCATGGGTCCAGGTGGACGGAACCGCCGAGGTGATCGACGCGACCGAGGACGTGGAGCCGCTGGTCGACTACTACCGTTGCATCTCCGGTGAGCACCCCGACTGGGACGAGTACCGCGCGGCGATGCTCAAGCAGGGCAAGGCGCTGCTGCGGATCACCCCCGAGCGCTGGGGCCCGGTCGCCACCGGAGGTTTCCCGGCCCACCTCGCCGAAGGCTGACGCCGAACGGCTTCTCATCGGACTCATGCCCAGGCCGGCGAAGCCTGCTCCGCCTCAGAACTCAGGGCTCAGGGCTCAGGGCTCAGGGCTCAGGGCTCAGGGCTCAGGGCTCTCGGGGCCTTCCGGACTCACGGACACGCGGTTGCGCCGCCGTACCGAGAGCAGCGGCAGGCACATCAGCCCGATGAAGATCGGCGCGATCATGTACCGGGCCAGCTGGGACGGGTTGGCCGCGAGCACGGTCAGCTGCAGCCCCAGGGTGACCCCGATCAGGCCGACGACCGGCCGGGCCCGGCGGCGGAAGGCGGTCCAGAGCAGCACCGCGTAGGTGAGATAGCACCAGCTCGCGCCCCGCCAGAACAGCCACTGGAAGGTGCTGGACTTGCTGTGGTTGTACACACTGACCAGTTCCCTGCGCAGGGTCGCGGAGAACGGGTGGGAGACCAGTGCCGGAAGGTAGGGGTTTCCGTGCAGGCTGGCGTTCGGGTAGGACCAGTTGAAGTTGTCGTTCCATCCCGCGGGCAGTCCACCGGGCATCTCCGGTCCGGCGACCACGGTCGCGGCGCCGGGTATGTTCGACGGTCCGTCCACCGGGGACCAGGCGATCTGCCCGCGGCACAGTCGCGCCTTCAGTACGAGCTGGGGCGTGCGTTCCAGGACCCGGGTCCACAGCGACAGCAGCGGACCACTCAGGCGGTCGACGGCGCGGCGGTCCATCGGGGGGTACATCGTCGGATCGGCGAACCAGCAGTTCGCCGCCTGGCCGCTCCAGTGCGAGAGCGGGGCGACCTGCGTCATCAGGGCGAGGTCCGCCGCGGTGAAGCTCTTCGGGTCCTCCCCGTAGACCACGGCGACGTCGGCGAGGTTGAGCGCGACCACGGAGTCCCCGTGCGGCAACTGGACCCCCAGCGCCGGGTAGACCACCAGGGTGAGTCCTGCGGTCAGCGCGCAGACGCCGGCGCCGATGGCGGTCAGCACCCGGCGGGACCCGGGCAGGAAGATGATCAGCACGACCACTGCGACCAGCACCACCGGTAGGCCGTCGTTGCGGAACAGGCCCAGACCGGACAAGCCCAGGGCGAGCAGCCAGAGGTCCCGGCGGCGCCTGCGGCTGCCGTCGAGTCGGGCGGCGACCAGGTGGGCGACAGCGGCGAACGCGAGCAGCGCGCTGAGCGCGAAGCCCACGTCCTTCCAGACGAACATGAGGAACGACGCCGTCGACGGCATCACTGCGGCCACCGTGGTGGCGGCCCAGATCCAGCGGGCCCGCGCACCCAGCCGGTGGAGCCCGGTGGCGGTGTAGGCGAGCGCGGCGGCCGCGGCGACCGTCTGCAGCAGGGTCAGCGCCGCGACACCCCCTGTGACCTGCAGCGAGAGCCACAGCAGGGCGTCGTAGGCCACGGAGTGGTCGGCGACCCAGTGGCCGGTGGTGACCTGCCATACATAGGTGAGCGAGTCCCAGCTGAAGATGCCCGGGTAGAACGCGGCCCACTGGACCAGCAGGAGCAGCTGCGTGGTGAGGAACACCGCCCAGGCCAGCCTGCGCCCGGCCGGGAGGGCACGGATCCCGGCCGCCGCGCGGGCTATCCGGGGGCGGTCGGGAGCCGGCTCACGTGCGGTCCGAATCGATTCACGGGGGCCAGTGGCCATGAGATCCGGCCGACCTTTCGCAAGGGGGTGAGGCAGGGCCGTTTCCGGCGCTCGGACGCTGCGAGAGCAGCAGGTGAGGAAGCGTTCGCAACCTACCTGCACGGGTTAAACTGCAGGTGAGAGCAAGACAAGGATCGCGTGCGCGGCATGATGCGGCCAGTCGGACGCGACCGAGAAGGAACCCCTTCGCCGAGGAGGCCCTCATGGCTGTGTTCCTGTTCATTCTGCTCGTCGCGGTCGTGTTCGGATTCCTCGGCGCCATCGTCAAGGGCCTGCTGTGGCTGCTGGTGATCGGCTGCGTGCTGTTCGTCCTGGCGTTCCTGTTCGCGGGGCTGCGGCTGGGCAAGCGCGCGTCGAGACGGTCGGCGCGCTGAGCGGTCGCTAACGACCTGGGGAGCGGTAGGGCTCGGGTCAGCGCACGCCGTCGCAGTGACGTCGCAGTGGCACTGTGCGGCTCCGCCGCGTGGCCTTCGATGGCGAGGCGCCGGGACGCCCTGGTAGCGGAGCTACTGGGGCTGGAGGTGCCGGGCGGTGGGCGCCCGAGCCCCCCGTCCGGTCAGCCCGTCTGCTCAACCCGCCGTTCGGCTACGGCTTCGCTCCACGCGATTCGGACGCCGGCTCCGAGCGGGACAGGTCCTGCAGGCCCACGACCCGCAGAAGTTCCAGCCGCTCCTGCCCGACGCTGCCGGGCCGCGCCGTGTAGACGATCAGGCGCTGCTCGTGGGCTCCGCTCAGCATCACCTCGCAGTCCAGCTCGATCTCGCCCACCACCGGATGCACGATCGTCTTGGTGTCGCTGCGGCGCACCGCCACGTCGTGCTCCGCCCACAGCGCGGCAAACTCGGGCGAGTCCGCCAGCAACCTCCGCACCAGCGCCGCGGCGCGCCGGTCGTCCGGCCGGGCCGCGACGACCGCGCGCAGCTGCGCGACATGGGTCCGCGCGAGCCGCTCCCGGTCCGCCTCGGGGAACAGGGCGTGGGAGGAGGGGTCGACGAACCAGTGCAGCACGATGTTCCGGCTGTCCGCCGGCAGGGCGCTGCGGTCGCCGAACAGCGCCATGGCCATCCGGTTCTGCGCCAGCACGTCCCCCAGGTCGGACAGCACCTGGGCCGGGGTGTCGTACAGCCGGTCCAGGATCAGCAGCAGGCCCGGACGAACATGGCCCTCGGTGCCCGAGGCGCGCGGCGGTACCTGCCCGGCGAGGTGGTAGAGGTGGTCGCGCTCGTCACTGCTGAGCCGGAGCGCGCGGGCCAGCGACGCCAGCAGCTGGGGCGAGGGGTGCGGGCCGCGCTGCTGCTCCAGCCGTGTGTAGTAGTCCACGGACATGCCGGCGAGCTGGGCGACCTCCTCCCGGCGCAGCCCGGGGGTGCGCCGCCTGGCTCCCTCCGGCAGGCCCACGTCCGAGGGCGCGAGGCGGACCCGGGAGCGGCGAAGGAAGTCTGCGAGCTGGGCGCGGTCCATACCCCAGCATCGCCGCCGGGGCCGCCGGATATCCAGGGATCGCCGATCCCCCGATCGGGAGGTCTCTCCCGCCCGGACTCGCGGCCGCGCAGAGTTGTGGCATCAACCCGGAGCGCGGAGCCCCGAGATGAGGAAGCCCGACGTGAGGAACTCGAAGATGACCACCAAGGACATGAACACGATTCTGGTGACCGGCGCCACCGGCCAGGTCGGACGGCGCTTTGTCCCGCGACTGCTGCAGTGGCGGGCGGAGGGCGAGCGCGTCCGGGTCCTGGTGCGGGACGAGGCGCGAGCGGAGCGCTTCACCGCGCTCGGCGCCGAAGCCGTGATCGGCGACCTCCGCGAGGAGGACGACCGCGCCAAGGCGCTCGACGGCGTCGACAGCGTGGTGAACGTCGCCGCCGCCTTTCGCGGCGTCCCCGACGCGGAGGCGTGGGCGGTGAACCGCGACGCCGCGATCGCCCTGGGCCGCCAGGCCCTCGACGCGGGGGTCAGCCGCTTCGTCCAGACCAGCACCAACCTGGTGTACGGGCCGGGACAGGGCCGCCCCGCCCGCGAGGACGACGAACTGCACCCCTCGGCCGACTGGAGCGCCTACCCGCCCTCGAAGGCGGAGGCGGACGCGGGCCTCCGGGAGCTGCACCTCCGCCACGGCCTGCCGCTGGTGACGGTCCGGCTGGCATACGTCTACGGCGAGGGCGACCCGCACCTGAGCGGCGCGCTGCGGTTCGCCCGCGACTGGGCCGCCCACCAGCGCATGCCGGTGGTGCACCACGCGGACGTCGCCCAGGCGCTGTTCCGGGCCCTGCGCGTGCCCGGGGTCGAGGGCCGGGTCTTCAACGCCACCGACGACGCGCCGGTCACCGCCTTCGACCTCTACCGCCTCGCGGGCGTCCCGCTCCCCGAGGGCGCGGCGGACCGGCAGGATCCGGACCCGTGGAACGGCGTCGCGGACAACCTGCCACTCCGCGAGGACCTCGGCTGGCGCCCGGTCTACCCGTCCGTGTGGACCGCCCGCGACGCCGGAGCGCTGTAATCCCTGCGGGTCGCTCGGGTCGCGCGGGTCCTGCCAGTCCGGCCGGTCCTGCTGGGGCCGTCGTCGCCCGGACGGTGGATCGCCGTGCGGCCGGGGACGGCGCAAGCTGGAGGGCATGGCAACAGGAGCGGAGCAGATCGCGGTCGAGCCGGGCGCGGAGGTCGGCGCGATCGTGGAGCGGCTGCGGCTGCTCGTGTCGGGGCTCCCACCGCAGGACGGGGTGGCGGTCTTCGGCGGCGCGTACCTGACCGTCACCGAGGCCGTCCGGGAGCATCTCGACGCGGGCGGCTACTTCCACGACCCCGCCGATGTCGCGGAGTTGGACGTGCTCTTCGCGGACCGCTTCCTCGACGCACTCGCCGCCGATCGGGCCCCGGCCTGCTGGCGCCCGCTGCTGGAGCTGCGGCTGCACCCGGGCGTGCTGCCGTTGCAGTACGCCCTGGCCGGGATGAACGCGCACATCGAGCACGACCTGCCGCTGGCCGTCGTGGACGCCTGCACCGCGCTGGGCTGCTCACCCGAGGAGCTAGCCGCCGACTTCCACCGGGTGAACGACGTCCTGGCGGACGTCGAGGAGCAGGTGCGGGACCGGCTGATGCCGCCGCCGGAGCAGTTGGACGTGGCCGAGCCGCTGCTGCACCTGGTCAGCTCCTGGAGCATCGACCGGGCGAGGGACGCCGCGTGGGCGTCGGCGGTCACGCTGTGGGAGCTGCGCGACCGGCCGGCCGCCTACGGCGTGGCGGCCGACGCGCTGGACGACGCGGCGGGGCTGGTGAGCCGCTGCCTGCTCACCCCGCTGGCGTCCCTGCGGGTATGAGTCCTGCCGGTACGAGTCGGCAGCGGCCGTAGAACTACCAACTGGCGACTACCAACTGGCGTGCAGCGGCTTGCCCTCGGCGTAGCCGGCGGCGCTCTGGACGCCGACGACGGCCTTCTGGTGGAACTCCTCCAGCGAGTTCGCGCCCGCGTAGGTGCAGGAGCTGCGGACGCCCGCGACGATCGAGTCGATCAGGTCCTCGACGCCCGGGCGGGCCGGGTCGAGGAACATCCGCGAGGTGGAGATGCCCTCCTCGAACAGCGCCTTGCGGGCGCGGTCGTACGAGGACTCCTCGGAGGTTCGGTTGCGCACGGCGCGGGCCGAGGCCATGCCGAAGCTCTCCTTGTACTGCCGGCCGTCGGCGGCGGTCTGCAGGTCGCCCGGCGACTCGTAGGTGCCGGCGAACCAGGAACCGATCATGACGTTGGAGGCGCCGGCGGCCAGCGCCATGGCGACGTCCCGGGGATGGCGAACACCGCCGTCCGCCCACACGTGCTTGCCCAGGCGGCGGGCCTCGGCTGCGCACTCCAGGACGGCGGAGAACTGCGGGCGGCCGACGCCGGTCATCATCCGGGTGGTGCACATGGCGCCGGGGCCGACGCCGACCTTGAGGATGTCCGCTCCTGCCTCGACCAGGTCGCGCACCCCGGCGGCGGCGACGACGTTGCCCGCGACGACGGGGACCCGCGGGTCCAGGGCGCGAACCGCCCTGAGCGCACTGATCATGGACTCCTGGTGACCGTGCGCGGTGTCCACGACGAGGACGTCCGCTCCGGCCGCGAGCAGCGACTCGGCCCTGGCGGCGACGTCGCCGTTGATGCCGACGGTCGCGGCGATGCGCAGCCTGCCGTTGGCGTCCACGGCCGGGGTGTACAGGGTGGCGCGCAGGGCGTTCTTCCGGGTCAGGATGCCGACCAGCTCGCCCTTGCCGTCGACGACGGGCGCGAGCTTGCGGTGGGCGTTGTTGAGGCGCTCGAAGGCGTCGCGCGGGGCGATGCCCTCCTCCAGCAACAGCAGGTCGGTGGACATGACCTGGGAGAGGCTGGTGAAGCGGTCCACACCCTGGCAGTCGGTCTCGGTGACCACACCGACCGGCTTGCCGTCCTCGACCACGACCAGCGCGCCGTGGGCGCGCTTGTGCAGCAGCGACAGGGCGTCGGCGACGGTGGCGCCGGGGGCCAGGGTGATCGCGGTGTCGTGCACCAGGTGGCGCTGCTTGACCCAGCGGACGACGTCCTCGACCACGTCGAAGGGGATGTCCTGCGGGATGGCGACCAGGCCGCCGCGACGGGCCACGGTCTCGGCCATACGCCGGCCGGCGATGGCGGTCATGTTGGCGACGACCAGCGGGATCGTGGTGCCGGTGCCGTCGGCGGAGGAGAGGTCCACAGCCTGGCGGGAGCCCACGGACGAGCGGCTGGGCACCATGAACACGTCGTCGTAGGTCAGGTCGTACGGCACCATCGGGCGCTCGTCGTAACTGCCGGTCTGGGGGTTCAAGAAGCGCATGTAAGGGGGCTCTCTGGCTGCGGTTGGCGTAGACCTCAGGTGCCGTCGGGAGCGCAACACGGGCGCCTGCACCCAACGTTCGATTCTCACGTACAGGGGCGCGTTATTCCAGTTCAGCGGCATATGTTGCGGGTCCGCACAAGCGCGCTGCCACTGAGCCGAACGGGGCTTGTGGTTTCCCACAAGCCCCGTTGCGGAGAATGTCAGTGCCGGCAGGCCCAGGAGGCGTTCGCGGTGGCCGCTTCGGCGAGCGCGCGCAGGCCGCGCACCGCCTCGGCCGGGTCGTCCGCCCCGTACACCGCCGAGCCCGCGACGAAGACGTCCGCGCCGGCGTCGGCGCAGCGCTCGATGGTCTCGGCGGAGACCCCGCCGTCGATCTGCAGCCACAGCTGGAGGCCGTGCCGTTCGATGAGCTGCCGGGTGCGGCGGATCTTGGGCAGCATGATGTCCAGGAACGGCTGGCCGCCGAAGCCCGGTTCCACGGTCATGATCAGCAGCATGTCCAGCTCGGGCAGCAGGTCCTCGTACGGCTCGATCGGCGTCGCCGGCTTCAGCGCCATCGACGCCCGAGCGCCGAGCGAGCGCAGCTCGCGGGCGAGCCGGATCGGCGCTGCGGCGGCCTCCACGTGGAAGGTCACCGAACCGGCCCCGGCCTCGGCGAACTGCGGCGCCCAGCGGTCCGGGTCGTCGATCATCAGGTGGCAGTCCAGCGGGATGTCCGTGGCCTTGCGCAGCGACTCCACCACGGGCAGGCCCAGGGTGAGGTTGGGCACGAAGTGGTTGTCCATCACGTCCACATGGAGCCAGTCGGCGCCGCGTACGGCCTCGGCCTCCTCGGCGAGGCGGGCGAAGTCTGCGGAGAGGATGCTGGGACTGATCTGAGGACTCATGGGGACAGTATCCCGTGCCCGGCATGGCCCTTTCGGCTCAGCCCTTCTGGCTCAGCCCTGTCGGCTCAGCCCTGTCGGCTCAGCCCTTTCGGCGCAGCCCTTTCGGCGCAGCAGCGCGAGGTACATCGCGTCGGTGCCGTGCAGGTGCGGCCACAGCTGGACGTCGGGGCCCTCGCCCAGGCCGGGGACGCCGGGCAGCAGCGGCCTGGCGTCGATCCACTCCAGGTCGTCGCGCCCGCGCAGCACGTCCTGGACGACGGCGCGGGTCTCCGCGAGGTGCGGGGAACAGGTCGCGTAGCCGACGACGCCGCCGGGGCGAGCCGCGTCGGCTGCCGAGTTCAGCAGGCCGCGCTGGAGCGGGCCGAAGTTCGCCACGTCCTCGGGGCGGCGGCGCCAGCGGGCCTCGGGGCGGCGGCGCAGCGCGCCGAGGCCGCTGCAGGGAACGTCGACCAGGACCCGGTCGAAGCTGGCGGGCCGCCAGGCGGGGCGCAGCCCGTCAGCGGTGATCACGGTGTAGGGGCCGGGGTTGCCGTCCAGGGCGCGGGCGACGAGTGCGGCGCGGTGCGGCTGCGACTCGGAGGCGACCAGGGTCGCGCCGCGCTGCGAGGCCAGGCCCGCCAGCAGCGCGGCTTTGCCGCCGGGGCCCGCGCAGCCGTCCAGCCACAGGCCGTCGCGCCCGGCCAGCGGTGCGGCGGCCAGGGCGGACGCGACGAGCTGGCTGCCCTCGTCCTGGACCCCGGCGCGGTTCTCCCTGACGGCGTCGACGCCGGCCGGGTCGCCGCCCTCGGCCAGTTGCACGGCGTACGGCGACCAGCGTCCGGGAGCCGTGGACTCCTCGGGCAGCGAGTCGCGCAGCTCCTGGGCGGTGGAGCGGCCGGGGCGGGCGACCAGGGTGACGGCGGGCCGCTCGTTGTCTGCGGCGAGGAGCTCGGAGACGGCGGCCCGGCCGCAGTGCTCCGGCTGCCAGACGCCGAGGGAGTCCCAGAGCGCGGCGACCACCCAGCGCGGGTGCGAGTGCAGGACCGCCAGGTGGTCCTCGGGGTCGGCCTCGTAGGGCGGGGCGACCTGCTGCAGCCAGGTGTCGAGGTCCTGGGTGCTGATCCTGCGCATGACGGCGTTGACGAACTTGGCGCGGCCGTCGCCCAGCACCACACGGGCCAGCTCCACGGTGGCGGAGACGGCCGCATGCGCGGGAATGCGGGTGCCCAGGAGCTGGTGCGCGCCGAGCGAGAGGATGTCGAGCACCGGCGGGTCGACCTTGCTCAGCGGGCGGTCGATGCAGGCGCCGATGATCGCGTCGTAGCTGCCGCGCATCCGCAGCGTGCCGTAGACCAGCTCGGTGGCGAAGGCTGCGTCGCGGCGCTCGAATCCCTCGCGCTGCTCGGCCTTGCGGAGCAGCGAGGGCAGGATCAGGTTGGCGTAGGCGTCGCGCTCGTCCACGGCACGGAGCGCCTCGAAGGCGACCATGCGGGCCGGGTCCTTCTTCGGCCTGCGGTGCGGGCGCGGTGCCTTGCCGCCCTGCGCCGGCCTGCCCTTGGGCGAGCCGGAAGCGGGCGTGCCGGATGCGCCGGACGGGTTCGGCGTGCGGGAAGCGCCGGGGGTGCGCTGAGTGCTCATGGGGGCCTCACGGAAAGGTGCTGACGTTGGTTATCTGGAGCGGGAGCCTGCCCCGCTCAGCTGGACCCGATCCTCCCCCGTCCGGCCGAACGGGACAAACCGGATGCTCGACGGGCCGCGCTCGCGGGCCTACCCGCCGAGCCTCTCGCCCGGCTCCAGGCGCGAGCCGCGTGCCCAGTCGCCTGCCGCCATGCGCTTCTTGCCCTGCGGCTGCACCTCGCCCAGCTCGATCTCGTGGCTGCCCGTACCGACCCGCACGGTGTTCTTCGCCACCGCGATCTCCCCCGGACCCAGCTCCGAGCGACCGGCCGCGAGCCGGACCGGGCCCAGCTTGAGCCGCTCGCCCCGGAACAGCGTCCACGCGCCCGGGGCAGGGGAGCAGCCACGCACAACCCGGTCCACCCGCAGTGCGGGCGCGTTCCAGTCGACGCGGGCGTCCTCGACGCTGATCTTCGGGGCGACGCTGATGCCGTCGCCCGGCTGGGTGCGCGGCTCCAGGTCGCCGGTCTCGATGCCGTCCATCGTCGCCACGAGCAGCCGCGCGCCCGACCGCGACAGGCGCTCAAGCAGGTCGCCGCTGGTGTCGTCGAAGCGCACCGGCTCGGTGACGGTTCCGTAGACCGGCCCCGAGTCGAGACCCTCCTCGATCAGGAACGTCGATGCGCCGGTGACCTCGTCCCCGGCCATCACCGCGTGCTGCACCGGAGCCGCGCCGCGCCAGGCGGGCAGCAGCGAGAAGTGCAGGTTCACCCAGCCGTGGCGGGGGATGTCCAGGGCCGCCTTGGGGAGCAGCGCGCCGTACGCCACGACCGGGCAGCAGTCCGGTGCGATCTCGGCGAGCCGCTCCAGGAACTCGGGCTCGCGCGGACGGCGGGGCCTGAGCACCTCGATTCCGGCTTGCTCGGCCAGTTGAGCCACGGGGCTGGCGACCAGTTTCCGGCCGCGACCGGCCGGGGCGTCGGGGCGGGTGACGACGGCGGCGACCTCGTGCCTGGACGCGATCAGCGCCTCCAGGGCGGGCAGGGCGACCTCGGGGGTTCCGGCGAAGACGAGCTTCATACGGGGGTGGTGCCTCTCGGAGCGGCGGGCGACGGACGAAGTCTTGCGGGCGGGTGCGGCCGGGGTCCGGCGGGGGCCGCGTCCAGTGGGGGCTGCCGGATGCTGCGCGGGCTAGAGCGCGCGGCCGAAGGTGCTGTGCGGGGAGACCTTGACCTGCGGCGTCGAGTCCCCCGCCCACTCCGCCTCACGGATCGCCCGAAGCGCGGCCTTGCGCTGCTCGCGGTCGAGCCGGTCGATGAAGATGATGCCGTCCAGATGGTCGGTCTCGTGCTGGACGCAGCGGGCGAGCAACTGGGTTCCCTCCACCGTGACCGGGTCGCCGTACTCGTTGAAACCCTTGGCGACGACGCCGTAGGCGCGGACGCAGTCGAAGGTGAGCCCCGGCAGGGACAGGCAGCCCTCCGGGCCGTCCTGCTCGTCCTCGCTGAGATCCAGCTGAGGGTTGATCAGATGCCCGGTCACACCGTCGACGTGGTAGGTGAACACGCGCAGCGAGACGCCGAGCTGAGGGGCCGCCAGGCCGGAACCGGGGGCGTCCATCATCGTCTCGGTGAGGTCCCTGACGAGGATGCGCAACTCCTTGTCGAACGTGGTCACCGGCTGCGCTGCCAGCCGGAGCACCGGATCGCCGAAGATGCGGATGGGCTGAATCGCCACGGAACAGGCTCCCGTCGGTCAGGCTGGGGGCGTGCAGATGTACCTCGTGCACAGACGCACCAGTGTACTGAGGGCACCGGCACCGCATGTCCGCGCCCGCGAGCCGTACGAATGACTCCGCACGCCCCCTCCGTGACCCCGTGGGCACATCAGCCGTTGGTCAGGGAAGTCAAGGAAGATTGACCGCCGGTTCCGAGAGGGTCTCCTACATCATGGCCGAACACGCCACCCACGACGCCCGCGCCAGGGCCAGCCTGCACCTGCTGGTACGGGACATCGAGCGGGTGCGCCGCCAGGTGGACGCGCTGCGCACCCTCACCGCACAGCTCGGCAACGTCTACCGTCCGCGTCGCCCGACCACGGCGGCCGGGTTCGTCGTCTACGGCCGCGCCCCCGCCCCCACCGTGCGCCTCGCTCAGGAACTGCGGGACAGCGTGGAGGGCCTGGTCGCCGCTGCGGTCGAGTTCGACCGCTCGCTGGGCTTCTCCTGGGACGCCGTGGGCTCCGCACTGGGCGTCACCAAGCAGGCCGTACACCGCAGATACGGCGCCCGCCGCTCCGCCGACGGCGTCGGCCCAGGACTGCCCGAGCAGTCGAGCGGGCAGCGGACAGCGGTGGAGGCCCTGGCGGAGGTCCTGGCGGCGCAGCCGAGCGCGCCGGCGGCCGGCGTGCCGATCCCCGGCGGCCTGTCCCGGGCCGCCATCCCCTCGGCCCGGCGCGACCCCGCGCTGCAGACCGAGGACGCTCCCGTGCTGACCCCGAACAGCTGACGACGAACAGCTGACGCCGAACAGCTGACGACCTGGGGCGCGACAGGGCTCGGGTCAGCGCACGCCGTCGCCGTGACACGGTGCGGCTCCGCCGCGTGGCCTTCGATGGCAGGGCGCCGGGACGTCCTCGTAGCGCAGCTACGTGGGCCCGCGGCGCCAGCCGCTCATGTCAGGGTCGGCAACGCGGCAAGCGGAAGTGCCGGACGGTGGGCGCCCGAGCCCCATCGCTCCGCAGGCCGTGAGCGGCCACGCTCATCCCGCGCGGTCCGACAGCCCGGCAGCCCGGCAGCCCGGCAGCCCGGCAGCCCGGCAGCCCGAGCCTCAGCCGATGTCCGGCGGGTCGATCCTGACCCGCACCGGCTCGGTCTGCTTCCTGGCCAACCGCGCCACCTGAGCCGCCTTCAGGGCGGTGGCGAGCGCCGCTCCGCGCCCGGGCGCGACCCGCAGCAGCACCCGGTCCTGACGTTCGCGCCCAGGTCCGTCGCCTCCGCGGGCGCCGCCGAGGACCGCCACCGGGCCGAGCACGTCCGCGCCCTCGGGCAGCCGCAGCAGGCCGAGCAGGTCGGCGACCGCCGCCGGGCTGCCGGTCACCGACGCCATCCGGGAGACCGGCGGGAAGCCCAGCTCGGCGCGCTCGGCCAGCTCCGCTGCGGCGAAGCCCGCCGGATCCCAGCGCACCAGCGCCTGCACCGGACGCAGCGTCGCCTCGGCCACCACCACCACCGAGCCGCCCTGCCGCTGTGACCGGACCAGCGCCGCAGCGCCGAGCCAGCGCCGCAGCGCCTCCTCCCCCGCCCGCAGGTCGGGGCGGCCCAGCAAGGCCCAGCCGTCCAACAGCAGCGCCGCCGCATAACCGCCCTCGGCCACCGGCTCCGCCCCCGGCGTGGAGACGACCAGCGCGGGAGCGTCCGGCACCGACACAAGCACGCCGTCCCGGCCCGAGGTGCGCACCGGCACCGAGGGAAAGGCCCGCCCCAGCTCGTCGGCCGTGCGCCGGGCACCCACGACCTGGGCGCGCAGCCGCACCCCGCCGCACTCCTGGCAGCGCCAGTCGGCTTCGGGACGCCCGCACCAGGTGCAGTTCAGCAGCCCGTCGGCGTCCCTGGCCTCCAGCGGCCCGGCGCAGTGCACGCAGCGCGCCTGCTCCCGGCAGCGGGCACAGGCCAGCCTGGGCACGTAGCCGCGCCGCGGCACCTGCACCAGCACCGGACCACGCGTCAGCGCCTCGCGCGCCGTGCGCCACGCCAGCGTCGGCAGCCGGGCCGCGTGCGCGGCGGCGTCGGCTGCCTGGTCGTGGTCACCCACCGTACGGATCAGCGGAGCGGCCGTCCGCACCTGCTCGCGCTCCCCCGCGAGCGGACGCGCCCATCCCGTGCGCAGCAGCTGCGCCGCCTCCACCGTCACCGCGAAACCGCCGATCAGCACGGCCGCGCCTGCCTCGGCGGCACGCAGCAGCAACACGTCGCGCGTGTGCGGCTGGGGGGCGCGCGGCTCGCTGTGGGTGCTGTCGCCGTCGTCCCAGACCGCGACCAGACCCAGCTCCGCCACCGGCGCGAACATCGCCGCACGTGTCCCCACCACCGCTCGGGCCGAGCCGCGGCTCGCTGCCAGCCAGCGTCGGTAGCGCTCCTCCGGACCCAGATCAGCGGTCAAAGCGACATGGTGCCCCGAACCCAGCAGGTCCAGCAGGGCCGCGTCCAGCCCGGCGACGGCCCGGCCGTCCGGAAGCAGCACCAGCGCCCCCCGACCGGAGGCCAGGGTCGCCGCCACTGCCCGGGCGAGCTCAGACGCCCACTCGCCGCCGGGCAGCGCCGACCAGACCGCGCGCGGCGACTCCCCCGCCGCCAGCGCGGTGAGGAACGCCGGCCCCTGCGCGTAGCGCAGCCAGGAACCCGCCTCCGGCGGCTGCGGCGACGGCGGTGGCTCCGGCGAGGGATCCGCCTCGGCCCGGTTGTGCTTCGGCGGGATCGCCAACTGCAGGACGTCCGCGAGGGTCCCCGCGTAGCGGTCGGCGACGGCGCGGCACAGCCGCAGCAGCTCCGGCGACAGCACCGGCTCCGGCGACAGCACCTGACTCAGCGGGGCCAGCGGACCGGCGTAGTCGCTGGCCGCCAGCCGCTCCACGACATAGCCGTCGATCAGGGTGCCGCCCTCGCGCCGCCCCTGGCCCTGCACCACCCGCCCGCCGAAGCGCACCCGGACCCGGACACCCGGTTGGGCCACCTCGTCGAGACGAACCGGCACGGAGTAGTCGAAGAACTGGTCGAGGTGCGACAGGCCCTTGTCGACGACGATGCGGGCGACCGGAAGCCGCACCGCGGCCGACGACCCGGGCCTGGACCTGGACTTCTTCAGCTCCGCGCGGATCAACTCCAACTGCTCCCCCGCGCCGCCGGCGGCTGGCGGTGCCGAAGCCGGGTCTGGGGTGCTGGCGGAGCCGTTCATGGCCCCAGTCCTACCAGAAAGGACCGACAGCTCCGCTGCTGAGACCGCCGCCGGCAGGCAGAATGCGAGCCATGACGAACCTTGACGAGCACGGCGGCGGCCAGCACACTCCCGACGTCATGGTGGTGACCACCAACGACGTACCGGGCCACCAGGTGGAGCAGGTCATCGGAGAGGTGTTTGGGCTGACCGTGCGCTCCCGCAACATCGGCAGCCAGCTCGGTGCGAGCTTCAAGTCACTCGCCGGGGGCGAGCTGCGCGGGCTGACCAAGACCCTGGTCGAGAGCCGCAACCAGGCCATGGACCGGCTCGTCGAGCAGGCCCGCGCCCGGGGTGCGAACGCCGTCCTCGCCATGCGCTTCGACGTCACCGAGGCCGGCGGCAACGGTACCGAGATCTGCGCGTACGGCACCGCCGCCGTGATCCGTCCGACCAGCTGACAGCAGGACACGGCAAGCAGCGGGCCCGCCCGGATCACTCCGGACGGGCCCGCTCGATGACGCCCTGCGGCGCGGTGCTGCTCAGGCCTGAGGACAGGCCACGCGGATCAAGCCTCGACGGCGCGCTTGAGTGCCTCGGCGCGGTCGGTGCGCTCCCAGGTGAAGTCCGGCAGCTCGCGGCCGAAGTGGCCGTACGCCGCGGTCTGGGAGTAGATGGGACGCAGCAGGTCCAGGTCGCGGATGATCGCGGCCGGGCGCAGGTCGAAGACCTGGGTGACGGCGTCCTGGATCTTGTCGACCGGCACGGTCTCGGTGCCGAAGGTCTCGACGAAGAGGCCGACCGGCTCGGCCTTGCCGATGGCGTAGGCGACCTGGACCTCGGCGCGGCGGGCGAGCCCGGCGGCGACGATGTTCTTGGCGACCCAGCGCATCGCGTACGCGGCGGAGCGGTCGACCTTGGACGGGTCCTTGCCCGAGAAGGCGCCGCCACCGTGACGGGCCATGCCACCGTAGGTGTCGATGATGATCTTGCGGCCGGTCAGGCCGGCGTCGCCCATCGGGCCGCCGATCTCGAAGCGGCCGGTCGGGTTGACCAGCAGCCGGTAGCCGTCGGTGACCAGGTCGATGCCCTCGTCGGCCAGCGCCTTGAGCTCCGGCTCGACGACGAACTCGCGGATGTCGGGAGCGAGCAGCGAGTCCAGGTCGATGTCGGACGCGTGCTGCGAGGAGACCACGACGGTGTCCAGGCGCACGGGCTTGTCGCCGTCGTACTCGATGGTGACCTGGGTCTTGCCGTCGGGACGCAGGTAGGGGATGGTCCCGTTCTTGCGCACGTCGGACAGTCGCTTCGCGAGGCGGTGCGCCAGCGTGATCGGGAGCGGCATCAGCTCGGGCGTGTCGTCACAGGCGTAGCCGAACATCAGGCCCTGGTCGCCGGCGCCCTGCCGGTCGAGCTCGTCCTCGTCGCCCTCGACGCGGTTCTCGTACGCCGCGTCGACACCCTGGGCGATGTCGGGGGACTGTGCGCCGATGGACACCGAGACGCCGCAGGAGGCGCCGTCGAAGCCCTTCTTGGACGAGTCGTAGCCGATCTCCAGGATCTTGTCCCGGACGAGAGCGGCGATCGGCGCGTACGCCTTGGTGGTGACCTCACCGGCGACGTGCACCTGGCCGGTCGTGATCAACGTCTCCACGGCGACCCGAGAGGTGGGGTCGTCCTTGAGGAGTGCGTCCAGGATGGTGTCGCTGATCTGGTCAGCGATCTTGTCGGGGTGACCCTCGGTCACGGACTCCGAGGTGAAGAGGCGGCGAGACACAGCGCTCCCTGGGTTGCAGCGGCTGCTGACTGAACCGTGCAGCACCCAGGAAAGGTGCCGACGGTCCGGAAAGACTTATGGAGGACTACTGCGGGGAGTGTAACCAAAGGAAGCCGCGGGTGAATCACCCGGTCTCACCTTGTGGATCTCCCGCTGGTCACCGTGTCGCGGATCGCCCCGATCTGCAACTGTTCCGCACCCTTCTCGGTGACCGTCTTTCGGCGGCCTGCTCCGCCGCAGGGCGGCCGGGTCAGGCCAGCCGCGCGGCGACCCGGTCCCAGAGCAGGTCGGCCAGCGCCGCCTTGGGACCGAACGGCACCGGCGTCTCCGAGCCGTCGTCGGCCAGGATCACGGCCTCGTTGTCGGCGCTGCCGAAGGCCCGGCCACCGCCGACCTCGTTCACCACGAGCAGGTCGCAGCCTTTTCGGGCGAGCTTGGCACGCCCATTGACCAGGGCGTTGTCGGTTTCCGCGGCGAAGCCGACGATCACCTGGCCCGGCACCGGCCGGCCCCTGGAGATCTCAGCGAGGATGTCGGCGTTCCGCACCAAGGCCACCGGCGCGGGCTCGGCGCCCTCGACCTTCTTGATCTTCACGGCTGCGTACTCGGCCGGCCGGAAGTCCGCCACCGCGGCAGCCATCACCACGGCGTCCGCGTCCGCCGCCGCGGCCAGCACCGCCTCCCGCATCTCCGCCGCCGTACCCACCCGGACCAGGTCGACCCCGGCCGGGTCGGGCAGCTCGGTGTGGGCGGCGACCAGCGTCACCCGGGCCCCGCGCGCGGCGGCGACCGAGGCCAGCGCGTAGCCCTGGCGCCCGGACGAGAGGTTGCCCAGGAAGCGCACCGGGTCCAGCGGCTCCCTGGTTCCCCCAGCGGAGACCACCACATGACGGCCCGCCAGATCGGTGTGCCCTGCGTCCGCGCCCCGGGTCAGCACCCGCTGGCACAGCTCGAAGATCGCCTCGGGGTCGGGGAAGCGGCCCTTGCCGGTGTCCACCCCGGTCAGCCGGCCCACGGCGGGCTCGATCACGATCGCGCCCCTCCGGCGGAGCGTGGCGACGTTCTCGCGGGTCGCCGGGTGCTCCCACATCTCGGTGTGCATCGCCGGGGCGAAGACCACCGGACAACGGGCCGTGAGGAGGGTGTTGGTGAGCAGGTCGTCGGCGAGGCCGTGCGCAGCCTTGGCCAGCAGGTCCGCCGTCGCCGGGGCGATCACCAGCAGGTCGGCGTGCTGGCCGATACGGACGTGCGGCACCTCGTGGACGCTCTCCCAGACCTCTGTGGAGACCGGATTGCCGGAGAGCGCCGACCAGGTGGCCTCGCCGACGAAGTGCAGCGCCGAGGCGGTCGGCACCACCCGCACGTCATGGCCCGACTCGGAGAAGCGCCGCAGCAGCTCGCACGCCTTGTAGGCGGCGATGCCACCGCTGACGCCCAGGACGACGTTCATGCCGACTCCCACTCCGTGCCTCGTACCCTGCTCGTACGAACGCCGCGGCCCGTAGGTGTCTACGGACCGCGGCGTCGTTGAAATCCTGTTCTTGCTGCTCTTGCTGGACGCGCTACTGGGCGTCGATCGCCTCGGCGGTGAGCATACCGGCGTTGATCTCGCGCAGCGCGATCGAGAGCGGCTTCTCGTGGACGTGGGTGTCGACCAGCGGGCCGACGTACTCCAGCAGGCCCTCGCCGAGCTGCGAGTAGTAGGCGTTGATCTGGCGCGCGCGCTTCGCCGCGTAGATCACCAGGCTGTACTTGGAGTCGGTGGCCTCGAGCAGCTCATCGATCGGCGGGTTGATGATGCCTTCGGGCGCTGTCATCGAAGAGGACACGTGAACCTTCCGGATGGTGACTGGGACAACAGCCTGAAAAAGATCAGACTACGTTGAGCAAGGCTAGCAGTTCCGCCGCTACACCCTCGACCGAGGTGTTGACCAGAGTCACGTCGAATTCACTTTCGGCGGCCAGTTCGACCGTCGCGGCGCGGAGCCGCTCGTCGATGACCTCCTGTGGTTCGGTTCCACGACCCGTCAGGCGGCGGACCAGCTCGTCCCAGGAGGGCGGGGCCAGAAAGACCAGCAGGGCGTCCGCCATCGACTCGCGGACCTGGCGAGCGCCCTGGAGGTCGATCTCCAGCAGCACCGGCACCCCGGCCTCCAGCTTGTCCAGGACGGCCTTGCGCGGCGTGCCGTAGTGGTTCCCGGCGAAGACGGCCCACTCCAGCAGCTCGCCGTTGGCGACCATCTTGGCGAACTGGTCCTCGTCGACGAAGTGGTAGTGGACCCCGTCCCGCTCACCCGGCCGCGGCTTGCGGGTGGTGGCGGAGACCGAGAGCCAGACCTCGGGATGTCGCTTGCGCAGATGAGCGACGACCGTGCTCTTGCCGACACCGGAGGGGCCGGAGAGCACGGTCAGCCGCGGACGTTCACTCATGTACCGATTATCCAGGAACCGGGAGGGTTCTCGAACCACCGGCACACGACCGGTACCGGATCAGGCTCCGGTGCTGCCGAACTCACGTTCCAGGGAGGCGATCTGGTTCGTGCCGAGACCACGGACGCGGCGGGACTCGCTGATCCCGAGGCGCTCCATGATCTGCTTGGCACGGACCTTGCCGACGCCCGGGAGCGACTCGAGCAGGGCCGAGACCTTCATCTTGCCGATGACGTCGTTCTCCTGGCCAGCCTTGATGACCTCGTGCAGGCTCGCACCGGAGTGCTTCAGCCTGTTCTTGATCTCGGCGCGCTCCCGGCGAGCCTCAGCTGCCTTGGCGAGCGCAGCGGTGCGCTGCTCAGGGGTAAGGGGCGGAAGTGCCACGCCGTTCACCTCAGTGATTCGAACGAATAGGACCGTGCTGTTGTGGACCGTCGAGGAACCTAGCGGCTCTGACCTGCGAGAGCAACGAGGAACACGCTCCTCAGTGGACCTATCGCCGGACACTACCCCTCCAGACGGGCCGCGTCATGAAAAACAGCAGAAAAGTCCTGGTCAGACTCTGCCGACCAGGACTTTTCCGGGCATAACCCCCGCCTTCGGCAGGCGGATCGCAGACGCACACCACAGCGGTTGAGGCCGTTCGACTCACCCCCGCCTCAGCGGTGAGCATGATCCGACCGAATCCGCTGCTCAGGCCCTCACAGGGCGTTCACCAAACCATCACACCAACGGGCGATGCCTCGCACGTTCATCCGATCGCCGCGCGCACCTCGTCCACGAAGCGGGCGGACGCCTCGCGCAGCGCGTCGACCGACGGCCCCTGCTTGAGAACGTCGCGCGACACGCTGGGTACCACGTTTGCGGCGGCCGCGCCGAAGAGGATCGGGATGTCCGCGGGTGTGGCGCCCTGGGCGCCGATGCCGGGGGCGAGCAGCGGGCCGTTGATGTCCAGGTCCGCGTCGATGTTCTTCAGCGTCGCGCCGACCACCGCGCCGAAGCTGCCCAGCGGGTACGCGTCCGCGTTCTCGGCGGCGAGCTGGCGCAGGACGGACTGGGCGACGGTCGTGCCGTCCTCGCCGATCGCGTGCTGGACCTCGTGGCCCTCCGGGTTCGACGTCAGCGCGAGCGCGAAGACCCCCGAGCCGCTGGCGCGCGCCGCGTCGAAGGCGGGGCGCAGCGAGCCGAAGCCGAGGTAGGGGGAGACAGTGACAGCATCCGAGAACAGCGGGCTGGTCGGTGAGAGGAAGGCATCGGCGTAGGCGGCCATGGTGCTGCCGATGTCGCCGCGCTTGGCGTCCATGAGCACCAGCGCGCCCGCCGAGCGGGCGTCCGCGACGGCCTGTTCGAGAACTGCGACGCCCTTGCTGCCGAAGCGCTCGAAGAAGGCGCTCTGCGGCTTCAGCACGGCCACCCGGTCGGCCAGCGCCTCGACCACCGTCCGGGTGAACCGCTCCAGGCCCGCGACGTCGTCGCCGAGACCCCAAGCCTGCAGCAGCGAGCCGTGGGGGTCGATGCCGACGCAGAGCGGGCCACGGGTGTCCATGGCTTCGCGCAGCCGGGTGCCGAAGGGCGCGGTCATCTGTGGGGTCTCCTTGGTGGTGGCGATTCAGTGGTGGCGATTCAGGTGGGCGAATCAGTGGTGGGCGAATCAGCGGTGGGCGAAGCCGACCGCGTCGGTGAGTTTGGCGAAGCCGCGCGCGGCGAGGGCTTCGCGCAGTTCGATGAGGACCCGGAGCGGCGCTGTGGGGTCGTTGAAGACGGCGGTGCCCACCGCGACGCAGGCGGCTCCGGCGAGGACGAACTCCAGGGCGTCCAGGCCCGTCCTGATGCCGCCCATGCCCAGGATCGGCACCTCCGGCACGGCCCCGGCGCGCATTGCCGCGTGGACCTGGTAGACGCAGCGCACGGCCACCGGGCGAATGGCGGGCCCGGAGAGGCCGCCGGTGACCCCGGCGAGGGCGGGACGCAGCGTGGTGGTGTCGATGGCCATGCCGAGCAGCGTGTTGATCATCGACAGGCCGTCGGCGCCGCCCTTGACGCAGGCGGCGGCGATCTCGGTGACGGAGGTGACGTCGGGTGAGAGCTTGGCGTAGAGCGGCAGCGCCGGGTCGGCGACCTCCTTGATCGCCGCGATCACGTCGTAGGAGGTGGCGGGGTTGCAGGCGAAGACCAGGCCCCGGTTGGCGGCGTTGGGGCAGGAGAGGTTGGCCTCGATGCCGATGACGCCGGGCCGTCCGTTGAGCTGCCGCGCGGTGTCGGCGAAGTCCTCGACGCGCTCCCCCGCGATGGAGACGAGTACCCGTGCTCCGCGTTCGGCGAGCCAGGGCAGCTCGTGCTCGACGAAGTGCTCGATGCCGGAGCCCTGCAGGCCGATGGAGTTGAGCATCCCGCTGGGGGTCTCGGCCATCCGGGGGGTGGGCTGTCCCGCGCGCGGATACGGCATGATCGTCTTGGTGGTGATCGATCCCAACTCGGTGAGCGGCTGGAACTTGGCGATCTCCCGTCCGTATCCGGCGCAGCCGGAGGCGGTGGTGACCGGGTTGGGCAGAGTGCCGTTACCGAAGGGCGCGGTGAGGTCCACGTCGTCGGGAAGCAGGTTCGCGGCCGGGATCATGTCGTCGGTCATGTCAGCGCACTCCCATCGCTGCCGCGCCGTGGAGGTCGGCCGGGATGGTGCCGACGTCGGTCCAGCGCACCCGGGTTCCGTCGAAGCAGGGCCCCTCGACGCAGGACCGGACCAGGCGGCTGACGCCGTCCTCGCCGACGACCGGCAGCACGCACGCCATGCAGACGCCGACGCCGCAGGCCATGGCCTGCTCCACGGCGCAGAAGCTGCGCGCCCCCTCGGCCGTGGCGATCTCGGTGACGGCCCGCAGCATCCCCATCGGGCCGCAGGAGTAGACGGCCTCGGCGCTGATGGCCTTGATCGCTTCGGCGAGCGGCAGGGTGACCTGGCCCTTTATCCCGCCGGACCCGTCGTCGGTGGTGACCAGGACGTCCGGGGTGAGCTGCCGGGCGGCCTCGACACCGTAGAGGCGGTCGGCGGTGGGGGCGCCGAGGATGAAGCCGGCCGAACCGCCCTGCGCGATGACCTGCTCGGCGAGGGCGAACAACGGGGCGCTGCCGTAGCCGGCCGCCACAAACAGGGCCGTCGTCGCGCCGGCCGGGTGCGGGAAGGCAGTGCCGAGCGGCGCGACGAGGTCGACGGTGTCGCCGGCGCGGGCGCGGAGCAGCTCACGGGTGCCCCGGCCGGCTTCGGCGATGATCAGCGAGATGGTCTCGGCGTCGGGGTCGGCGCGGTGGATCGAGAAGGCGCGGCGCAGCAGCATCGCGGAGTCCGCCCCGCCGACGGCCAGGGCCGCGAAGTGGCCGGGGCGGACCCGGGCCGCGACGCCGGGGGCCCGCAGCACCATCCGGTGATAGGCCCCGACCTGCGAGATCTCGAGGATCTCGGCTCGGATCTGGAGGGGGTGCGCCATTCGATCACCTTCCGTTGGACGCGCCGACAGCTTCGCTCAGGGTTGCATGCTCGCTGACGCGCAGCCGAGCGGCCAGCCCCCGGTGCAGGCGGCGGCACCAGAAGGGGCCCTCGTAGATGAAGCCGCTGTAGCCCTGGATGAGGGTGGCTCCGGCGAGGATCCGCTCCCAGGCGTCGTCGGCGGTCTCGATCCCGCCGACGGAGACGAGGGTGAGCCGGGACCCGGTGCGGGCGTGCAGGCGGCGCAGGACTTCGAGCGAGCGCGCCTTGAGGGGCGCCCCGGAGAGTCCGCCCATGCCCGCGGCCTCGACCTTGGCCGGGTCGGTGCGCAGCCCCTCGCGGCCGATGGTGGTGTTGGTGGCGATGATCCCATCGAGCCCGAGTTCCAGGGCGAGGTCGGCGACCGCGTCGATGTCGGCGTCGGCGAGGTCGGGGGCGATCTTGACGAGGAGGGGGATGTGGCCCTGCGGGCTGTTCGCGTCGAGGGTCGCGCGGACCGCGGTGAGCAGGGGGAGGAGCTGGTCGACGGCCTGGAGGTTGCGCAATCCGGGCGTGTTGGGCGAGCTGACGTTGACCACGAAGTAGTCGGCGTGCTGGGCGAGTCGCTCGGTGCTGGTGACGTAGTCGGCTACTGCCTCGGCCTCGGGGACGACCTTGGTCTTGCCGATGTTGACGCCGACGACGGTCTTCGAGTCACGGCCGCGGGCGGTCAGGCGGGCGGCGACGGCGGCGGAGCCCTCGTTGTTGAAGCCCATCCGGTTGACCAGGGCGCGGTCCTCGACCAGGCGGAAGAGGCGCGGGGTGGGATTGCCGGGCTGGGGCTGGGCGGTGACGGTGCCGATCTCGACGTAGTCGAAGCCGAGCATGGCGAGGCCGTCGATCCCGACGGCGTTCTTGTCGAACCCGGCGGCGAGGCCGAAGGGGCCCGGCAGGTCCAGGCCCAGGGCCCGGGTCCGCAGCGCGGGGTCCTGGGGGGCCAGGACGCGGGCGACGAGGGTGCGCAGGCCGGGGACGGAGCTCGCGCAGCGGATCCAGAAGAAGGCCATGTGGTGGGCCTTCTCGGGGTCCAGGCGTCGGAAGACGAGGTTGAAGAACAAGCGGTACAAGGGGGGTTCGCCTTCCAGCGGGACGGGTGCCTGGTGCCCGGGGCCGGCGGAGCCCCGGAGGGGGCGCGCAGCCCCGGTAGGAGGGTCCGGGGGCTCGGCCCCCGGACCCTCCCTCAGCGCGAGGCGTTGAGCAGCGCTGCGTGCTCCTGCAGACTGCGGACGCCGACGTCGCCGCGGATCAGCGCGTCGATGCCCTGCACGGCCGCGCCCATGGCCTGGACGGTGGTCAGGCAGGGGACTGAGCGGGCCACGGCGGCGGTCCGGATCTCGTAGCCGTCCAGGCGGCTGCCGGTGCCGAACGGCGTGTTGATGATGAGATCGATCTCGCCGTCGTGGATCAGCTGGACGATGGTGCGCTCGGCGCCCACGCCCTCGCCCTCGCTGTGCTTGCGCACGACCGTGGCGTCGATGCCGTTGCGGCGCAGCACCTCGGCGGTGCCGGAGGTGGCCAGCACCTCGAAGCCGAGTTCGACCAGCGCGCGGGCCGGGAAGACCAGGTTGCGCTTGTCGCGGTTGGCGACGGAGACGAAGACGCGGCCCTTGGTCGGCAGTGCCCCGTAAGCGCCGGCCTGGGACTTGGCGTAGGCGGTGCCGAAGTTGGTGTCGATGCCCATGACCTCGCCGGTGGAGCGCATCTCCGGGCCGAGGACGGTGTCGACGCCGCGTCCGTGGATGTCGCGGAAGCGGCTCCAGGGCATGACGGCTTCCTTGACCGCGATCGGCGAGCCGATCGGCAGCGTGCCGCCGTCGCCCTCCTTGGGCAGCATGCCCTCGGCGCGCAGCTCGGCGATGCTGGCGCCGAGTGAGATGCGGGCCGCCGCCTTGGCGAGCGGGACCGCGGTCGCCTTGGAGGTGAACGGCACGGTGCGGGAGGCCCGGGGGTTGGCTTCGAGGACGTAGAGGATGTCCCCGGCCATGGCGAACTGGATGTTGATCAGTCCGAGCACGCCGACGCCCTTGGCGATGGCCTCGGTGGAGGTGCGCAGCCGCTTGATGTCGAAGCCGCCGAGGGTGATCGGGGGCAGCGCGCAGGCGGAGTCGCCGGAATGGATGCCGGCCTCCTCGATGTGCTCCATGACCCCGCCGAGGTAGAGCTCGGTGCCGTCGTAGAGGGCGTCGACGTCGATCTCGATGGCGTCGTCGAGGAAGCGGTCGATCAGTACCGGGTGCTCGGAGATGAGTCCGGCGTGGCGCTTGAGGTAGTCGGCGAGGGAGGGCTCGTCGTAGACGATCTCCATGCCCCGTCCGCCCAGCACGTAGGAGGGGCGAGCGAGCACCGGGTAGCCGATCTCGTCGGCGATGGCCTTGGCCTCCTCGAAGGAGAAGGCGGTGCCGTGCTTGGGCGCGGGCAGTCCGGCGTCGCGAAGCACCCGGCCGAAGGCGCCGCGTTCCTCGGCCAGGTCGATGGCCTCGGGCTGGGTGCCGACAATCGGCACGCCGTTGTCCTTGAGCGCCTGCGCGAGGCCGAGCGGGGTCTGGCCGCCGAGCTGGACGATGACGCCGGCGACGGGACCCGCGAGGGTCTCGGCGTGGACGATCTCCAGCACGTCCTCCAGGGTGAGCGGCTCGAAGTAGAGCCGGTCGGAGGTGTCGTAGTCGGTGGAGACGGTCTCCGGGTTGCAGTTGACCATCACCGTCTCGTAGCCCGCGTCGCTGAGCGCGAAGGAGGCGTGGACGCAGGAGTAGTCGAACTCGATGCCCTGGCCGATCCGGTTGGGGCCGGAGCCGAGGATCAGCACGGCGGGCTTGGTGCGCGCCGCGACCTCGGTCTCCTCGTCGTAGGACGAGTAGAAGTACGGGGTCTTCGCGGCGAACTCGGCGGCGCAGGTGTCGACCGTCTTGAAGACCGGGCGGATGCCGAGCGCGTGCCGGACCTCGCGGACGACGTCCGAGCTGAGCCCGCGGATCTCGCCGATCTGCAGGTCGGAGAAGCCGTGGCGCTTGGCGTGGCGGATCAGTTCGGGGTCGAGCCGCTCGGCCTCGGCGAGCTCCTCGGAGATCTCGTGGATCAGGAAGAGCTGGTCGACGAACCAGGGGTCGATCTTCGTCGCGTCGAAGACCTCCTGCTGGCTGGCCCCGGCGCGGATTGCCTGCATGACGGTGTTGATCCGGCCGTCGGTGGGGACCTGGGCCAGCGTCAGCAGCTCGTCCTTGTCACCGGGTTCGCCGACGAAGGTGAACTGGCTGCCCTTCTTCTCCAGCGAGCGCAGCGCCTTGTTCAGCGCCTCGGGGAAGTTGCGGCCCAGGGCCATGGCCTCGCCGACCGACTTCATGGTGGTGGTGAGGGTGGCGTCGGCGCTGGGGAACTTCTCGAAGGCGAAGCGCGGGACCTTGACGACGACGTAGTCGAGCGTCGGCTCGAAGGAGGCCGGTGTCTTCTCGGTGATGTCGTTGGGGATCTCGTCGAGGGTGTAGCCGACGGCGAGCTTGGCCGCGATCTTCGCGATGGGGAAGCCGGTGGCCTTGGATGCCAGCGCGGAGGAGCGGGAGACCCGCGGGTTCATCTCGATGACGATGATCCGGCCGTCGACCGGGTCGATCGCGAACTGGATGTTGCAGCCGCCAGTGTCGACGCCGACCTCGCGGATGATGGCGATGCCGATGTCGCGCAGCCGCTGGTACTCGCGGTCGGTGAGGGTCATCGCGGGGGCGACGGTGATGGAGTCGCCGGTGTGGACGCCCATCGGATCGAAGTTCTCGATGGAGCAGACCACCACGACGTTGTCGTGCTTGTCGCGCATCAGCTCCAGCTCGTACTCCTTCCAGCCGAGGATGGACTCCTCCAGGAGCACCTCGGTGGTCGGCGAGAGGGTCAGTCCCTGTCCGGCGATGCGGCGCAGGTCCTCCTCGTCGTGGGCGAAGCCGGAGCCGGCACCACCCATGGTGAAGGAGGGGCGGACGACGACGGGGTAGCCGCCGAGGGTCTCGACCCCGGCCATGATCTCGTCCATGGTGTGGCAGATCACCGAGCGGGCGGACTCGCCATAGCCGATTTTCGCCTTGACGGCCTCGACCACGCCCTTGAACAGCTGGCGGTCCTCGCCCTTGTTGATCGCCTCGACGTTGGCGCCGATGAGCTCGACACCGTACTTCTCCAGTACGCCGGACTCGTGCAGCGAGATCGCGGTGTTGAGCGCGGTCTGGCCGCCCAGGGTGGGCAGCAGGACGTCGGGGCGCTCCTTGGCGATGATCTTCTCGACGAACTCCGGGGTGATCGGCTCGACGTAGGTGGCGTCGGCGATCTCCGGGTCCGTCATGATCGTGGCCGGATTGGAGTTGACCAGGATCACCCGCAGGCCCTCGGCCTTGAGCACCCGGCAGGCCTGGGTGCCGGAGTAGTCGAACTCGGCCGCCTGGCCGATCACGATCGGGCCGGAACCAATCACCAGAACGGACTGGATATCGGTGCGCTTAGGCACGCTGGCCCTCCATGAGCTCAATGCTGCGCTGGTCGTTGTCTCGCATGAGCTCGACAAATCGATCGAACAGGTAGGCGGCGTCGTGCGGACCCGCCGCCGCCTCCGGGTGGTACTGGACGCTGAACGCGGGCTGGTCCAGGCACTGCAGGCCCTCGACCACGTCGTCGTTCAGGCAGACGTGCGAGACCGTGACCCGGCCGTAGGGGGTCTGCGACTCGCCGTCCAGCGGGGCGTCCACGGCGAAGCCGTGGTTGTGCGCGGTGATCTCGACCTTGCCGGTGGTGCGGTCCTGCACCGGCTGGTTGATGCCGCGGTGGCCGTACTTCAGCTTGTAGGTGCCGAAGCCCAGGGCGCGGCCGAGCAGCTGGTTGCCGAAGCAGATCCCGAAGAACGGGGTCTTCCGGCCCAGCACCTCGCGCAGCACGGCGACCTGGCCGTCGGCGGTGGCCGGATCGCCCGGGCCGTTGGAGAAGAACACCCCGTCGGGCCCGTTGCCGTCGTCACCGACGGCGTAGACGTCCTCGGCCGTGGCGTTCGCGGGCAGCACGTGCACCTCGATGCCGCGCTGCGCCATCCGGTGCGGGGTCATGCCCTTGATGCCGAGGTCGAGTGCCGCCACGGTGAAGCGCTTGGGGCCGATGGCCGGGACGACGTAGGTCGCGTCGGTGGCGACCTCGCCGCACAGGTCGGCGCCCTCCATCTGCGGGGACCGGCGGACCCGCTCCAGCAGCACGGCGTCGTCGGCGAGCGCCGGCCCGGAGAAGATGCCGCAGCGCATCGCGCCTCGCTCGCGCAGGTGGCGGGTGAGCGCGCGGGTGTCTATCCCGCTGATGCCGACCACGCCCTGCGCGACGAGCTCGGCGTCGAGCGAGCGCTGCGAGCGCCAGTTGGAGGGAACCCGGGCGGGGTCGCGGACGACGTATCCGGCGACCCAGATCCGGGAGGACTCCGGGTCCTCGTCGTTGACGCCGGTGTTGCCGATCTGAGGGGCCGTCATGGCGACGACCTGGCGGTGGTAGGAGGGGTCGGTGAGGGTCTCCTGGTAGCCGGTCATCCCGGTGTTGAAGACGGCCTCGCCGAAGGTCTCGCCGATCGCGCCGTAGGCCTGGCCGCGGAAGATCCGCCCGTCCTCCAGGACGTAGGCGGCGGGGACGCGCTCGCGCCGCCGCGCCTCGGGGGTGGATGCCGGTGCGGTCATCATGCGCCTTCCTTGTGTTCGACGGTCACCGTGGCGTGGGCCTTGATGAGGACCTCGATCGCGGTGACCCAGTTCTCGTGCTCGGCCGGGTGGTCCGCCCGGAACCCGGTGTCCAGCAGCTTGCCGCCGTGCTCCCAGGTCACCACCAGCAGGCCGCCCTCGGGGACGACCTTGCCGGCGATCCCCCGGTCGGTGCGCGCGGCGCGCAACGCGGCCACGGGGACGAAGAAGCTCGCCGAGGCCGGACGGACCACGTTCAGGCCCTCCGCGCTGAGGGTCAGCTCGACCAGGCTGCGCTCGCCCAGGTGGTGCGCGACGACGCGGTCGAGCCAGTCCCCCGCCGAGGTGCTGCCGTGGTAGCGGCCCTCCAGCTCGAGGATCGGCTCGGTGCTGCGCTTCGGCGCGACGGGCAGGTCCGGCAGACCGGACTGCTGGGTCTTGCGCCACTGCCAGCCCTGCCGCATCAGCCAGTACAGCAGGCCGATGACCAGCAGCAGGCCGATGACCCAGCCGATGAGGTCGGCGACGTGGGTGACCGGGGCGGAGTGGGGGGCTACCGCGAGGACGTTCATACCAGCTCCCCGTCGAGGACGGTCGCCTTGCCGCGCAGGAAGGTGGCGATCACGCGTCCGGGCAGGTCACGGCCACGGTAGGGGGTGTTGCGGCTGCGGGTGGCGAAGGAGTCGGGGTTCACCGTTCCACGGTACGCGGGGTCGACCAGCACCAGGTTGGCCGGTTCGTCCACCGAGACGGGGCGGCCGTGTCCGGCGAGACCGCCGATGACGGCGGGCCGGTACGACATCCGCTCGGCGACCTCGGCCCAGCCCATCAGACCGGTGTCGACCATGGTCTGCTGGACCACGGAGAGGGCGGTCTCCAGGCCGACCATGCCCATGGCCGCGGCGGCCCACTCGCAGTCCTTGTCCTCGGAGGGGTGCGGGGCGTGGTCGGTGGCGACGGCGTCGATGGTGCCGTCGGCGAGCGCCTCGCGCAGGGCCATCACGTCGGTCTCGGTGCGCAGCGGCGGGTTGACCTTGTAGACCGGGTCGTAGGAACGAACCAGCTCGTCCGTGAGCAGGAGGTGGTGCGGGGTGACCTCGGCCGTGACGTCCCAGCCCTTGGACTTGGCCCAGCGGATGATCTCGACCGAGCCGGCCGTGGAGACATGGCAGACGTGCAGCCTGGATCCGACGTGGGCGGCGAGCAGCACGTCGCGGGCGATGATCGACTCCTCGGCGACGGCCGGCCAGCCGCGCAGGCCGAGCTCGCCGGAGACCGCGCCCTCGTTCATCTGGGCGCCCTCGGTGAGCCGGGGCTCCTGGGCGTGCTGGGCGATGACGCCGCCGAACGCCTTCACGTACTCCAGGGCGCGCCGCATGATCACGGCGTCGTCGACGCACTTGCCGTCGTCGGAGAAGACCCGGACTCCGGCGGCGGAGTCGTTCATGGTGCCGAGCTCGGCGAGTTGCTTGCCCTCCAGGCCGACGGTGACCGCTCCGACGGGCTGGACGTCGCAGTAGCCGGACTCGCGGCCCAGCCGCCAGACCTGCTCGACCACGCCGGCGGTGTCGGCGACGGGGAAGGTGTTCGCCATGGCGTGGACGGCGGTGAAGCCACCCTTGGCGGCGGCGCGGGTGCCGGTGAGGACCGTCTCGGCGTCCTCACGGCCGGGCTCGCGCAGGTGGGTGTGCAGGTCGACCAAGCCGGGGAGGGCGATCAGCCCCTCCGCCTCGACGACCGTGTCGTCCGGGCTGCTCGCCAGGCCGGTGCCGATCTCGGCGATGACGCCGTCCTTGAGGCGCAGGTCCTGCGGCTCCCCGCCGAGGATGCGGGCGTTCCTGATCAGGTAGCTGGTCACGTGCTCTGCTCCTCGGGGGCGTCGGAGGTACGGCGCGTAGCGCCTCCGACAGGGGTGGCGGTGGGCGACGGGGTCTCCCCGCCGACGGCAGGGGAAGGCTGGGCGATGGCTGGCTCGGAGCCGCCGAGCAGCAGGTAGAGCACGGCCATCCGGACGCTGACGCCGTTGGCGACCTGCTCGACGATGGTGGAACGGGCCGAGTCGGCGATCTCGGAGGCGATCTCCATGCCGCGGACCATCGGGCCCGGGTGCATCACGATGGCGTGTTCGGGCAGCACCGCGGCGCGGGCGACGTCGAGGCCGTAGCGCAGCGAGTACTCGCGCTGGGTGGGGTAGAAGGCGGCGTTCATGCGCTCGCGCTGGACCCGGAGCATCATCACCGCGTCGCTCTTGGGCAGCACGGCGTCCAGGTCATAGGAGACCGAGCAGGGCCAGGACTCGACGCCGTAGGGCATCAGCGTCGGCGGGGCGACCAGGGTGACGTCCGCGCCGAGCGTGTGCAGCAGGCGGACGTTGGAGCGGGCGACGCGGCTGTGCAGCACGTCGCCGACGATGGTGACGCGCTTGCCCTCAAGGTCGCGGCCGGAACCGGGGTTGAGGTGGCGGCGCATGGTGAAGGCGTCGAGCAGGGCCTGGGTGGGGTGCTCGTGGGTGCCGTCGCCGGCGTTGACGACGCTGCCGTGCAGCCAGTCGGACTCGGCGAGCCGCTGCGGGGCGCCGGAGGCGCTGTGCCGGATGACGACCGCGTCGGCACCCATGGCCTGGAGGGTCAGCGCGGTGTCCTTGAGGGTTTCGCCCTTGGACACCGAGGAGCCCTTGGCCGAGAAGTTGATGACGTCGGCGGACAGCCGCTTCTCGGCGACCTCGAAGGAGGTGCGGGTGCGGGTCGAGTCCTCGAAGAAGAGGTTGACGACGGTGCGTCCGCGCAGCGTCGGCAGCTTCTTGACGGCGCGGGTGGAGACCTGGGCCATCTCCTCGGCGGTGTCCAGGATCAGCAGCGCGTCCTCGCGGGTGAGGTCGGCGGTGGAGATCAGGTGTCGCTTCACTGGGCACTCCCCGTGGTCTTGTCGGAGTCGCTCCCGCGCCCGGGCTCGGGCCCGCGCTCGCCGAGGAGGACCGCGTCGTGTCCGTCTATCTCCGCCAGCTTCACCTTCACGGCCTCGCGCAGCGAGGTGGGCAGGTTCTTGCCCACGTAGTCGGCGCGGATGGGCAGTTCGCGGTGGCCCCGGTCGACCAGGACGGCGAGTTGCACGGCGCGGGGCCTGCCCAGATCGCCGAGGGCGTCCAGGGCGGCGCGGATGGTGCGTCCGGAGAACAGCACGTCGTCGACGAGGACGACGAGCTTGCCGTCCAGGCCGCCGGGCGGGATCTCGGTGTGCTCCAGGGCGCGGGCGGGCTTGAGCCGCAGGTCGTCCCGGTACATGGTGATGTCCAGGGTCCCGAAGGGGATGTCCCGGCCGGTGATCTGCGCCAGCCTGGCGTGCAGACGGCGCGCGAGATGGATGCCGCGAGTGGGAATGCCGAGGAGGACGACGTCCTCCGCGCCCTTGGCTCGCTCCACGATCTCGTGGGCGATGCGGGTCAACGAACGGGCGATGTCGCCCTCGTCGAGGACCTGACGGGCACCCGCGGGGATGCTGCTGCTGTGGTTACGGGCAGATGTGGTCATGCCGAAGCCGACCTCCTTCCCCGCCTCACCGGACGGGCCTTAAAGGATGTCTCGTGGACGGCCGCCCCGGTCGTGGCGGTGGCCGTTGTCAACCCTACCAGGGCGATCATGCCGCTCCCCGACGCCACAGGCCGCCGCCGGCCCCCGGCAGGACGCCGCAGGCCGGGCCCTCGCACGACTGCCCCATTCGGCTTGACGAAGTCATATCACTCTGCGTAACCTCACAGTGAGTTACGGCCGGACGACGGATGTCCACGAGAACCTCTCAGCTGGTGTCAGCTGGTGCCTCCCGGACGTGCCGTCTCAGGCAGTCACCGCGTCACGCCAATCTCGTCCGGGGAGACCATTTGTCCAGCGACTACGCGAAGCAGCTCGGCGGCAAGCTGCGTGCGATCCGCACCCAGCAGGGGCTGTCCCTGCACGGCGTCGAGGAGAAGTCCCAGGGCCGTTGGAAGGCCGTCGTCGTGGGCTCGTACGAGCGCGGCGACCGCGCCGTCACGGTCCAGCGTCTGGCCGAGCTGGCGGAGTTCTACGGCGTCCCGGTGCAGGAACTGCTGCCCGGCAGCACCCCGGGCGGTGCGGCCGAGCCGCCGCCGCGCCTGGTGCTGGACCTGGAGCGGCTGTCCCAGGTCCCCTCCGAGAAGGCCGGACCGCTGCAGCGCTACGCGGCGACCATCCAGAGCCAGCGCGGGGACTACAACGGGAAGGTGCTGTCGATCCGCCAGGACGACCTGCGCACCCTGGCCGTGATCTACGACCAGCCCGCCTCGATTCTGGTGGACCAGCTGATCAACTGGGGCGTGCTCGACCCGGACGCGCGCCGCGCGGTCCGCGAGGACGATTCCGTCTGAGCCGTTCGGCTGCACTGCAGAAACGTCACAGCAGAATCATTGCTCCCATCGCGACGGCCGGCCCGCCCCTTCGGGGGCGGGCCGGCCGTCGCGCGTTCCGGTCCGGGCGGCAGGGCCGGGCTTAGACCGGTCGGGCTTAGACCGACCGGCAAATGGAGGGCGGAAGAAGAAGGGGGTCCCCCCGGCCGAAGGTTGGGGGAGGGTCGAGGGCCGAGTCCAGGCGGTGCCGACGAAGGAGCCATGGCGGAGCCCTGGCGACTGAGGAGAAGCCGTCTGGGCGAGAGCCTCCCCCACCCTTCGGGCGGGAGGTGCCCCCTTGCCCGCGACGCCGCCCTCCATGTGCCGGTCGGTCTTAGACGCGGCCGGCCGCCCAGAGCCTGCGGACGTGCCCGAGGTGGGCGCTGATCAGCTCGGCGACCAGGGGCAGGTCCTTGGCGATCATCGCGTTGAGCAACTGCTCGTGCTCAGCTGCCGAGTCGAACAGCCGGTCGGCCTGCACCAGGGCGGTCAGCCCGTAGAGTCGGGAGCGGCTGCGCAGGTCGCGGACGGTCTCGACGAGGTGCCGGTTGCCGTGCAGGGCCAGCAGGCCCAGGTGGAAGCGGCGGTCGGCCTCGACGTAGCCGATCAGGTCGCCCGCGAGCGCCGCCGTCACGATCTCCCGGGCGTACCGGCGCAGCGGCTCCAGCTGCTCGGGCGTGGCGATCTCAGCGACCCGCACCGTGGCCGGGACCTCGATCATCTCGCGGATCTCGGTGAAGTCGTCCAGGTCCTGCTCGGTCAGGCCGACGATCCTGAACCCCTTGTTGCGCACCACCTCGACCAGGCCCTCCTTGGCGAGGTCGAGCATGGCTTCGCGCACGGGGGTGGCCGAGACTCCGAACTCTGCCGCCAGTACCGGGGCGGAGTACACGATGCCGGGACGCAGCTCGCCCGCGACCAGGGCGGCGCGCAGGGCGTGGGTGACCTGCTCGCGCAGGCTGCGCCGCTCCTGCACCGAAGGCAGGTTGAGCGCGGCCACGCCTTGGGCGTTGGCGGCTTGGCTGTTCACTGGGGTCCTCCCGCGGCACGGTGTACAACGTCATCCTGCACCATGACGCGGCACCGAAGAATCAGCGGGAGAGGTTCTCGTAGGCGGCAGCGGCGACGGCGAGGTCCTCCCAGGCCATGCCGACGGCCTTGAAGAGGCGTGGCTGCCCGGCGGGCAGGATCAGGCCCCCGGTGACGAGTTCGGCGAGGTCCCCGGCGATCTGTCCGGCGCTGAAGGCACCCTCGGCGATGGGGATGAGCAGGTCCCCCGCCTCCTGCAGGGCGATGGCGGCCTCCTCGACGACCACGGTGGAGCGGCGGACCAGGGCTGTGTCGGTCTCCCGTGCCTCTGGCTCGTGGGAACCGACGGCAAGCACGGTCGCCTCGGAGGCGAGCAGTTCGCTGTCGAAGAGGGGCTCGCGCGCGCTGGTGCAGCAACAGACCAGGTCGGCGTCCTTGACGTCCTCGGCGGAGCCGAGGCGCGCGCTGAGGCCGAGGGCGGTGGCCTGGTGGGCCAGGGCTCGGGCCCGTTCCTGGTTCCTCCCCACCACGGTGACCTGGCGCAGCGTCGGAGTGGTGGCGGCCAGGGCGCGCAGGTGGCCGTGGGCCTGGGGGCCGGTGCCGAAGAGGGTGAGCCGGGTCGCGCCGGGCCAGGCCAGGTGACGCGCGGCGAGGGCGGAGACGGCCGGTGTGCGCAGCGCGGTGAGGGCGGCCCCGTCCAGCAGGGCCAGCGGCTGGAGGGTGTCCGCGTCCAGCAGTAGGCAGCCGCCGGTGACGGTGGGCAGCCCGCGTGAGGCGTTGCCGGGGGCCAACCCGGCGATCTTCACCGCGGCATAGCCGCCGAACTGGGCCGGCATCAGCAGGAGTTCACCCGCCGGGACGGGTACCCGGGTGCGGGCCGGGCCGCTGGACGCCGGGTCGAGGCCGCCCAGCAGGGCGGCCTCGATCGCGTCGACGGCGGCGCTCTCGTCCAGGAGTTCGGCGAGCCCTTCGGCGCCGATCACCGGCAGCGTGGCGAAGTCGCCTCTGGTGGCGGGGGTCATGGCAGCACGAATCCGATGTCCGGAAGATCCTTGATGTCCTGATTCACCAGCACACCGTATACCCCGCACCGCCGGGGACGCCGCAGGCCACGGGTGCCGGAGCGCCCGCGGGCCGACGTCAGAGCAGGAAGCCGGCGGGGAAGGGGTCGGTCGGGTCGAGCAGGTACTGGGCGGTGCCGGTGATCCATGCGCGGCCGGTGACCGTGGGCACCACGGCGGTGCGTCCGCCGAGTGTGGTCTCCTCGACGAGGCGGCCGGTGAAGGTGGTGCCGATGAAGGACTCGTTGGTGAAGTCCTGGCCGAGCGGCAGTTCGCCGCGCGCGTGCAGCTGCGCCATCCTGGCCGAGGTACCGGTGCCGCAGGGTGAGCGGTCGAACCAGCCGGGGTGGATCGCCATCGCGTGGCGGGAGTACCGGGCGTCCGATCCCGGTGCGGTGAAGTAGACGTGGTGGACGCCCCGGATGCGGTCGTCCTCGGGGTGGACCGGCTCGTCCTCGGCGTTGATCGCCGCCATGGTGGCGAGGCCGGCCGCCAGGATCTCGTTCTTGGCGGCCCGCTCGAACGGCAGGTCGTAGTCGGTCAGCTCGACGATGGCGTAGAAGTTGCCGCCGTAGGCCAGGTCGTAGCGGATGCTGCCGTGGCCCGGTACGTCGACGACGGCGTCGAGGCGCTCGCAGAACGCGGGGACGTTGCGCAGGGTGACGGCGGTCGCGGCTCCGTCGGAGACGGCGACGTCCACCGTGACCGGCCCTGCGGGTGTGTCCAGGCGGATGGTGGTCACCGGTTCCTCGACCTGCACCATTCCGGTCTCCACCAGGACGGTGGCCACGCCCATGGTGCCGTGGCCGCACATCGGCAGGTAGCCGGAGACCTCGATGAACAGGACGCCCCAGTCGCAGTCGCCGCGGGTGGACGGCTGGAGGATCGCACCGCTCATGGACGCGTGACCGCGCGGCTCGTACATCAGCAGGGTCCGCACGTCGTCGCGGTTCTCGCGGAACCAGACGCGGCGTTGGGCCATGGTGTCGCCGGGGACGACGCCCACCCCGCCGGTGACGACGCGGGTGGGCATGCCCTCGGTGTGGGAGTCGACGGCGTGCAGGACGAGTCGGCTGCGCATGGTGCTGCAGCTCCCCTCTGGGTTCAGTGCGGGCGTGGGCGTGAGGACCTGGTGCGGCGTCAGCGCAGGCCTTCGGCGAGGGACTTCTCGGTGGCGCGGGTCACGGTCTCGTGCCGGGCGGCGTCGAGCGGGCGGCGGGGCGGGCGGCAGGCGCCGCCCCGGCGACCGGCGAGGTCCATGGACAGCTTGATGGCCTGCACGAACTCGGGCCTGGAGTCCCAGCGCAGCAGCGGGTGCAGGGCCCGGTAGAGCGGCAGGGCGGTTCCCAGGTCCCCGGCCACGGCTGCCTGGTAGAGGGCGACGCAGGACCTGGGCAGGGCGTTGGGGTATCCGGCGATCCAGCCGACGGCCCCCGCCAGGACCAGTTCCAGCAGCACGTCGTCGGCGCCGACCAGCAGGTCCAGCCCCGGAGCCTGCTCGGCGATCTCGTACGCGCGGCGGACGTCGCCGCTGAACTCCTTGACGGCGACGATGCTGCCCTCGGCGAAGAGCCGGGCGAGCAGCGCCGGGGTGAGGTCGATGCGGGTGTCGTGGGGGTTGTTGTAGGCGACGACGGGGAGGCCAGCCCTGGCGACCTCGGCGTAGTGGTCGATGACGGCGTCGTCGTCGGCGCGGTAGGCGTTGGGCGGCAGCAGCAGGACGGAGCCCGCACCCGCCCCGGCTGCCTGCTCGGCCCAGCGGCGGGCCTCGGCACTGCCGTAGGCGGCGACTCCGGCCATGACCCTGGAGCCCTCGCCGGCGGCCTCGACGGCGGTGCGGACGACCTGGGCCCGCTCCTGGTCGGTGAGGGTCTGGTACTCGCCGAGGGAGCCGTTGGGCACCACGCCGTCGCAGCCGTTGTCGATGAGGAAGCGGACGTGGTCGGCGAAGGCGTCGTGGTCGACGGTGAGATCGTCCCGGAAGGGCAGCGCGGTGGCGACCATGACGCCGCGCCAGGGGCGGCTGCGCGGGTCGGCTACGGCGGTGTTCGGTGGAGTGTGCGACACAGGAGCTCCTTATGCGATGTGACATGTTATGCAGCGTCAGACGCAGGTCTCTGGGTTTCATTCCTGCGCGAGCAGGCCCAGCGGGACGGGGCACGACAACGGCCGGCCGCCGACCGGATCGTCCTGGCCCGCGAGCCGGGCCACCGCAGATCCGCACATCCGCCCCTGGCACCAGCCCATTCCGGCTCTGGTCAACAGCTTGACGGTGCGCTGGTCGCCCGCGCCCAGCTGGTCGACCGCCGCCCTGACCTGCCCGGCGGTGACCTCCTCGCATCGGCAGACCTCGGTGTCCGCGGTCAGCCAGTCGCTCCAGCCGGGGCCGGGGCGGTGCACGGTCGCCATCAGCTCGGCGAAGTCCCGCAGCCGCGCTCTGCGGCGGTCCAGGCGGCGGTCCAGTCGGCGCTCGAGTCGGCGGCCCCCGTGATGGTCTCCGCCACCGGTCGGCGGCAGTCCACCCAGCTCCGCAGTGATCGACCGGGCGGCCAGTTCGCCTTCGACAAGGGCGAGTTCGGCTCCGCCGACGCCGGTGGACTCCCCCGCCGCCCACAGCCCCGGAACCGACGTGCGCTGGCAGGCGTCCACCTCCAGCGCCGGACCGCCGTCCGGCATGGTCCGGGTGCGGCAGCCGAGTTCGACGGGGAGTTCCAGCTGCGGCAGCAGCCCGTGCCCCACCGCGACAGCGTCGCAGGAGACCCGCCGCTCGCTGCCGGGGACCGGACGCCAGTCCCGGTCGAGGCGGGCCACCGTCACCGACGCGACTCGGTCCGCTCCGTGCGCCGCCACGACGGCACTCCGAGTACGCACCGCGACCCGGCGCCGCAACAGCCGGACGCCGTACGAAACGCCCTCGGCGAGCTTGCCCGGATTGGCAGCCAGGGCGCTGACCCCACGGGTGTAGCCGGCATAGCCCGCTGCCTCCGCGACCAGCGGCACCCTGGCGCCGGCCGCGGCCAGCGAGGCGGCGACGGCGAGCAGCAGCGGACCGCTGCCCGCCACCACCACGCGCTGCCCCGGCAGTACCAGCCCGGCTTTCAGCATGGCCTGCGCACCGCCCGCCCCGACGACTCCGGGAAGCGTCCAACCGGGGAAGGGCAACTGCCGCTCGTACGCCCCGGTGGCGAACAGCACCGCCCGTGCGCGGACCGTTCGGGCGGCCAGGCCCTCCGGTCCCGAGACCGCGTGCAGCAGCCAGCCTGCCGAGTCCGCAGAGCTGGAAGAGGCGGAAGAGGCGGAAGAGCCGGCAGAACCCACCGCGCCGACCGACCAGACGTGGTGCTCCGCGAGGTGCAGGACAGTGCCGTCGCCGATGTGCCGACGCAAGCGCCGTGCGAGCTGCGCGAAAGCGCGCCAGTGGTGGTGCAGCGCCTGCGGGCGCCGTGCGCCTAGCCCGGCGGCGGGCTGCCGATAGAACTGGCCGCCGGGTCGGGGTGCGGTGTCGAGCAGGACCGTACGCAGACCGAGGTCGGCGGCTGTGACAGCCGCGGCGAGGCCGGCCGGTCCGGCACCGACGATCCCGAGGTCGAATGCAATGTCATGCTCCGAGCCCGGCATGGCCGTCCCCTTCCTGGGTCGTGACCTGCGCGCCCGGGTGTGCGGGGGCGAGACAGGCACGGACGTTCGGCCGTCCGTCCAGAACCACCAGGCAGTCGAAGCAGACCCCCATGCCGCAGAACGCGCCGCGCGGGCGACCGCCGTCGCGGGTGGTCCGCCAGGACATCCGGCCGGACGACCACAGGGCCGCAGCGACGGTCTGCCCCGGCAGTGCGGGCACCGGCTCGCCGTCGAAAGTGAAGGAGAAGCCAGGCTCGGGCCGGGCCCGCACCAGGTCGAGTGGATTGCGGCTCAACGGGCCTCCCGTGCGTCGTGCGGCGCGAACCGGCCGGGGTCGAACGCGGTGATGTCGAGCTCCGGCCGTTCGCCGCACAGCAGTTGGGCGAGGATCAGCCCGGTCGCCGGGGCCAGGCCGATGCCCGCGCCCTCGTGCCCGCAGGCGTGGTAGAGCCCCGGCACCCGGGGATCGCGGCCGATCGCGGGGAGACGGTCCGGCAGGTAGGGACGGAAACCCCGGTAGGCGCGCAGCGTCCGCACGCCTGCGAGTACCGGGAACAGCGCCACCGCCTGGGCGGCGAGCCGCCGCAGCACGGGCACGGCCAGGGTGCGGTCGAAGCCGACCCGTTCGCGGCTGGCCCCGATCAGCACCGGACCTGCGGCGGTTCCCTCGACCACGGCGGAGCTCTGCAGTTCGGCGGAGCCGCTGGCCACGTCGGCGACGTAGTCCGCCGCGTAGACCTTGTGCCGGACCAGGCGCGGCAGCGGCTCGGTGACCAGCACGAAGCCCCGGCGCGGGAGCACCGGCAGGCTGCTGCCCGCCAGTTCGGCGATGTGCCCACCCCAGGTACCCGCCGCGTTGACCACCGCGCCGCAGGCCAGGGTCCCGGCGCGGGCGGTGCGCACTCCCCGTACCGCACCGTCCGCGCCGAGGTCGACCCCGGTGACCTCGGTGCCGGTGAACAGGGTCAGCGCTCCGCTGCCGCGCAGCAGATGGGCCGCGGCGAGCGCGGGCTGCACCTGGGCGTCCGGCGGGTAGAGCACGCCGCCGACGAGACCGGGAGCCAGGTGGGGCTCCAGCTCGCGCAGTTGCTTCGCTGGGACCTCCTCGGCCCCTACCCCGCAGTCGAGCTGACCAGCCATCAGTCGCTTCAGCCCGAGGAGTTCGTCCGGAGAGGAGGCGACCACGAGACCGCCCTTCGCCTCGAACTCGACGACGTCGCGTCCGAGTTCCTCGGCGAGTCCGTGCCACAGCCGGAGCGAGAGCATGGCGAGGTCGAGTTCCGGTCCGGGTTCCTTGTCCGACACCAGCAGGTTGCCCTCGCCCGCACCGGTGGTACCGCAGGCCACCGGTCCGCGGTCCACCACGGCGACGCGCAGCCCGGCCGCGGCGGCATGGTGCGCACATGCCGCGCCCACCATGCCCGCGCCGATGACGACGACGTCCCAGGTCCGACTCCCGCTCACCTCTGTACTATGTCACACACCATTAAGTGGTACCAGTAGCCATCCCAGACTCGCTCAGCGACGGTCGAGGCGACGTCCGGCGCGCGAGGAGAGACCGCCGAGCGCCCCCAACGGCGCCTTCCTGGCGGCGGCGACCAGAACCTTGTAGCGACGCGACGGGATGCTGACCGTCCTGCCGCGCGCGAGATCCCGCAGCGCGTCGTCGACGACCTGCTCCGCCGACAACCACATCCAGCCGCCCACGTCCGACATGTCGACCTGGGCCCGCTGGTGGAATTCGGTGTGCGTGAATCCTGGGCACAGCGCGAGCAGGCGCACGCCCGTCCCCGCCATGTCGCGGGCGACGCCCTGGGTGAACTGCACCACCCACGACTTGCTCGCCCCGTAGGTGCCGCGCGGCACGAACGCGGCGACCGAGGCGACGTTCACGACGTACCCGCGCCCCCGCTCGCGCATCCCCGGCAGAGCGGCGGCGGTGAGCCGCAGCACCGCCTCGATGTGCAGCTTCACCATCGCCAGCTCGTCGGCGATCGGCACTTTCAGGAAGCTGTCCTTGAAGCCGAATCCGGCGTTGTTGACCAGGAGCTCCACCGGGCGCTCCGCGCCGCTCAGCCGGGTCTCCACGGCGGCGATGCCATCGTCGGTGGCGAGGTCGGCGACCAGGGTCTCCACGGATACGCCGTACTGCTTGGTCAACTCGGAGGCGGTGTCCGCCAGGCGGGTGGCGTCGCGGGCGACCAGGACCAGGTCGAGGCCGTCCTTGGCGAGGCGTCGGGCGAAGGCCGCGCCGATTCCGGCGGTCGCGCCGGTGATGAGTGCTGTGGGCATACCCGGCACATTACCGACCGGTTCGCCGCGGTGGACAGGCGGCGAACCTGCGCGGGAGAAGTGGCGCACGCGCGAAGGACCGGCCGCTCAGGCCACCAGCGCGGCCAGCTTCCGCAGCGACTCGGTGAGCGCGGTGGTGGTCGCGTCCTTGACCCGCGCCGCCATCATGTTGACGGCCGCGCCCTTGAACTCGCTCTCCACGGTGACCAGGGTCCCCTCCCCCTCGTCGGCGAGCGCGTAGTGCTGGCGCAGGGCGATGCCCATCGGGCCCTTGCCCTCCAGCCGCCAGGAGCGTCCCGGCTCGACCTCGGTGACGGTCCAGGCGGCCTCGGACGGCATCCCCATCAGCGTCATCTTCTCGCTGTAGACGGCCCCGACGACGAGTTCGGCGGGACCGCCGTTCGGGAAGGCGGTGTGGATGGTGTTCCACTCGCGGAAGCGGTCGAAGTCGGTGATGACCGCCCACACCTTGTCTGCGGGAGCGGGCACGGACGCGCTGACGGATACCTCGGGCATGACTGCTCCTCTCCGGTCCGGCCACGCGGAGTGCGGCCGTTCGTTCACCGGTTTCCGCGAGGCTAGCCAGAATCTGACGAACCATCAATAAACGCGACGCCGCGATCTGCGCAGGCAGGATCCGCCCCCGAGGTAGCGGTCGGTCCTGCGGCCTGGGGAGCTGTAGGGCTCGGGCGCCCACCGTCCGGCACCTCCGCTTGCCGCGTTGCCGCTCTGACATCAGCGGCCGGCGCCGCGGGGCCTTGCCACAAAGGCATCCCGGCGCCTTGCCATCGAAGCCACGCGGCGGAGCCGCACAGTGTCACGGCGACGGCGTGCACTGACCCGAGCCCTACCGCTCCCCAAGCCGCTAACGTGGTGCCGTGCAGATCACCGCCGCCGAACGCCGGGCGCGCCTGGCGGGCCGCCATCTCCTCGCCCCCTCCGCGCGCGCCCGGGGGCCGGAGGCCGTCGCCGACACGCTGGTCGGTCTGCACGCCACCGACCCGGCGACCGTGTTCCTGGCGGTGGCGGCGCGCATGGTCGAACCGAGCCCGGGGGCGATCGAAGCCGCGCTGTACGACGATCCGGCACTGCACCGGCTGCTCGCGATGCGCCGCACCATGTTCGTCGTCGGCCGCGAGCTCGCGCCGATCGTGGACTCCTCCACCGCCCGTGCGGTGGCCGCGAAGGAGCGCAAGGGCCTGCTGGCCTTTCTCGCCGACGGCGGTGGCTGGGACGCCCGGTGGCTGGCCGCCGCCGAGGAGGCGACCCTGGCGGCGCTCGCGGACGGGACGCCGCGTACCGGCGCGGAGCTCGGTGAGGCTGTTCCCGCCCTGCGTGAGCAGGTCCTCGTCGCCGTGGGCAAGCCCTACGAGACGACTCAGGCCGTCGCCAGCCGGGTGCTCCGGGTGCTCGCCGCAGAGAACCGGATCCGCCGCGACCGGCCGCGCGGGACCTGGGCCTCCAGCCAGTTCCGCTGGGTCCCCTGCGAACCCCTGCCGCAGCTGCCGGCCGCCGAGGCCAAGGCGGAGCTGGTGCGCCGCTGGCTGGCGACCTACGGCCCCGGCACCGAGGCCGACCTCAAGTGGTGGACCGGCTGGACCCTCGGCGACGTGCGCAAAGCACTGGCCGCCGTGGGCGCGCGCCAGGTGCAGCTGGAGGACGAGGGTCCGGGATTCGTCCTCCCCGGGGACGGGGACGACGAACCCACCCCGGCGCCCGCCCCCTACGCGGCGCTGCTGCCCGCCCTCGACCCCACCGGGATGGGCTGGCGCGACCGCGACTGGTACCTCCCGCCCCGGCACACCGCCGAGTTGTTCGACCGCACCGGCAACATCGGCCCCACCGTGTGGTGGAACGGGCGGATCGTCGGCGGCTGGGCGCAGCGCCCGGACGGCGAGCTCGTCTGGCGGCTGCTGGACGACGTCGGCGGCGACGCCACCGCAGCCGTCGAGGCGGAGGCCCAGCGGCTGTCCGCCTTCATCGGCGACGTACGGATCACGCCGCGCTTCCGCACGCCCCTGGAGCGGGGGCTCAGTTCGTAAGGACCCCGGGCAGTTCGGCGCGGGAGGCGACGCCCAGCTTCGGGTACGCCTTGTAGAGGTGGTAGCCGACGGTGCGCGCGCTGAGGAAGAGCTGCGCGGCGATGTCGCGGTTGGACAGGCCCTGCGCGGCGAGCCGGACGATCTGCGACTCCTGCGGGGTCAGCAACGCCGGCGCGCCGGGGGTGCGGCCCTGCGGGGCGACGGTTCCGGTGGCGCCCAGTTCGCTGCGGGCCCGACCGGCCCAGGGCGCGGCGCGGAGTTGCTCGAAGCGGGCCAGGGCCGAACGCAGCGGCGTGCGCGCCTCTGACCTCCGGCGCTCCCGCCGCAGCCACTCCCCGTAGAGCAGTTCGGTGCGCGCCAGGTCCCAGGGGCGGTGCTGCTCGGCGTGGAGTCCGAGCGCGGCGAGGTAGCGCTGTTCGGACTCGGCGTCATCGCCCAGGAGGGCCTCGCAGCGCAGGACCAGCGCCGCCGACCAGGGCTGTCCAGTGTGCCCGGCCCAGCGGGCGAAGTAGGCGAAGGCATCGGCGGCGCGCTGCGGTTCGCGCAGCCGTACCGCCGCCTCGACCAGGTCCGGTACCGCGCGCAGCGCAGCGACGTGGTGCCGCTGCGGGCCGTGGACCAGCGCCTCCAGCCGGGTCAGGGCATCCTCCGCGCGACCGTGGCCGAGGTCGAGCAGGCCCAGCGCCCACTGCGTCCACGGCCTGCCCGCGGGCCCCGCTGCCAGCGACAGGTCTGCTGCGTCCCTGGCCGCCTGCTCGTCACCGCCGGTCGCCGCCAGGTGGGCGAGGAAGCTGTGCATCTGGCTGGCCCACTGGCGCTGGCCGATGTCCTCGGCGATCCGCAGCGACTCGGTGGCGTGGGTCAGGGCCTCCTGCTGGAGGCCCGTGAACAGTTCCGCCTCGGCCAGGAAGAACAGCAGCGTCGGCAGTGCCCCCACCGCGCCCACCGCGCGGGCCTCCGCGACGAGCTCCCCGGCGAGGCGGGCGGTCTCGTCGTCGCCGCCGAGGATCAGCGCGGCGCCGCACACGGTGACCAGGTCCACGGGGACGACCGCTCCGGCGTGCCTGGCGCGGGCGGCGGCGTCGGCCGCAGCGGGCGCGGCGCCGTCGGCGCGTCCGAGCAGCAGCCCGGTGACATCGACCAGGTAGCGGACCAGCGGGGCGGCGGGCTCGTCGGGGCCGAGCGGGAGCGCCGCGAGACGGTCCCGGACCAGTCCGACGGGTTCCTCCCCCAGGTACCAGGCGGCGTGGAACGCCTGGATCAGGACCCGGGCGGCGTGCTGCGGCGCGGTGTCGGCGATCAGGTCGGCGGTGCGCAGCAGCAGGTCGAGCGCGGCCTGGTGGGAGCCGTGCCAGAACCGGGTGGTGCCCTGGACGAACAGCAGCTGGGCCTGGGTCAGCACATCGGCGGAATCGGCGTCCTGACGCAGTCGCTGCAGGGTCCGCTCGGCGAGTTCGGCGGCGCGGTCGGGTTCGCCGCCCTCGGCGGCGGCCTCTGCGGCGTAGGCGTAGCGCCGGGTGGCGTCTCGGGTGTCCGGGCTGAGTCGGGCGGCGCGTTCGTAGGCGGCTGCGGCTCCGGCGTGGCCGCCGCGCCGGGCCGCGTGCTCGGCGGTGCGTTCGAGTTCGGCGGCGATTGCTTCGTCGGGGCCGGTGGCGGCGAGGGCGAGATGCCAGGCGCGGCGGCCGGCACCGTCCGGGCCGCGGCTCACCGCCTCGGCGAGGGCTCGGTGGGTTGCCATGCGCTGGACCAGCGGGGCGCGCTGGTGGACCGCGGAGCGCAGCAGCGGGTGCCGAAAGACCAGGCGCTGCCCGACCTCCGACGGCCCGTCGGAGGGCACCGGAGCCGAGGACGCCAGCCGGACCAGTCCGGCCTCCTCGGCGGCACGCAGGTCCTCGGCGGCAGCGCCGAGGGTTGCGGCGGCGCGGAGGACCACGTCGAGGTCGCCGGTCTCCTCGGCGGCGGCGACGAGCAGCAGGGTCTGCGTCGCGGCCGGGAGGCGGCTGACCTGCCCGTGGTAGGCGAGTTGGAGCCGTCCGGCGAGCGGGACGGAGCCGGTCGGCCCGAGCGGTTCGACCAGGCCCGCCGCTCCTGGCGTTCCCGGCTGTCGGGCGCCGAGCGCCGCGGGCAGCTCGCTGAGCGCCAGCGGGTTGCCGTGCGCTTCGGCGAGCACCCGGCGGCGTGCCGATGGCGTGAGCGTCGTGGCCGACGCGGCGAGCAGGGCGGTCGCGGCGGCCTCGGCGAGCGCGCCGAGCCGCAGTTCGGGCAGTCCGGGTGCCGCCCAGGAGCCCTCACCCTCCCTGGCTGCCAGCAGCAGCACGACGCCCTCCGCCTGGAGCCGCCGCGCGGCGAGCAGCAGCGCCTCGGCGGAGGCCCGGTCAAGCCACTGGGCGTCGTCGACCAGGCACAACAGGGGCCGGTCCTCAGCGAGTTCGGCCAGCAGTGTGAGCACGGCGAGCCCGGCGAGGAGCCGGTCACCGGCCTGGGGGGCGTCCGTGCCGGTGTCGGCGAGGCCGAAGGCACGTTCCAGGGCCCGGCGTTGCGGTCCCGGCAGGCTTGGCAGCCGGTCCAGGGCGGGGGCGAGCAGCAGGCTCAGCCCGGAGAAGGGGAGTTCGGCCTCGTACTCGACACCGGTCGCGCGGAGCATCCGGAACCCCTTGCGGCCGGCCGTCGCGGCGGCGTGCTCCAACAGGGCGGACTTGCCGATGCCCGGCTCCCCGCGCAGCACCAGCACCCCGCTGGTGCCGTCGCCGGTGGCGGCGGTCAACAGCGCGTCGATGGACGCCTGTTCGTCCTCACGCCCGTACAGCACTCGCCACTCCCCCGGTCTCGGCCTCCCGCGAACCCTATCCAGCCTGGCCGGTCATCGCCTTTCGGAAAGTACCTAAGCACGACAGATTCCCGGTTTTCCGCTCCTGCGTAGCTTCTTGACCTGCGGGGACAACGAGTCCCCGGCTTGCGGACCGGCAGCCGGCCGGCAGTCGAGAAGAGAACCGGAGCACCAGCCATGAGCGACCTTCGCAGCCTCCAGGACCTGGCCGAGCGCTACCTCGCCACCTGGAACGAGACCGACCCCACTGCCCGCCGCCGGCTCGTCGCCGACCTGTGGGCCGAGGACGGCAACTACACCGACCCGCTGGTCTCCGCCGACGGCCCGGACGCGATCGACGCCACCCTCGGGGCGGTGCAGGGCCAGTTCTCCGGACTGGTCTTCACCCTCGGCGGTCCGGTCGACGCCCACCACGACATCGCGCGCTTCACCTGGGAGCTGGGCCCGCAGGGCGGCGAGGCGCTGGTCATCGGCTTCGACGTGCTGGTCGCCGATGCCGACGGGCGGATCAAGAACGTGCACGGCTTCCTCGACAAGGTGCCCTCGGCCTGACAGCAGGCGCCTCCGCGATCTCCGCGCGGGGCTGCTCCCACAGTCCCGCGCGGAACCCGCAGCCCCCTCCCCACAGCAGACTTCGGAAGCGACCTGATGACGACCTCCACCGCCCCAGCCATCGTCGCGCACCCCACCGATCCGGCGCCGCCTCCCCGGCGCCTGCTTCTCGTCGTCCTCACCGTCACCTTCAGGACGCTGATGCGGTTGCTCCCGCCCGACCCCGGCGGTCTTGACGTCCGCACCGCAGGGCGGGGCGTCACCACCTGGGTGGTGACGCCCCGCCCTGCGGTTCCGGGGTCACTCCAGCGCGATTTCGTCAAGCGCGAAGCCGGGTTCCGCCGACGCGCCCGACAGGCAGACCGCGATCCAGGACGTGGCCGACGCCGACAGGTCGAGCAGCACGTCCGCGGCGTTGCTCGGGGCGTAGCCGCTACCGTCGAAGGCCCAGCCCCAGGCCACCGATCCGCGTTCGTCACAGTGCCCGGACAGCAGCACGCCGCCGGGGAGCCCCAGGGCGTGGGCGGTGCACAGCAGCGAGCAGAACAGGTCCAGGTCGGCCTCCTCGATCCGCAGCACCGAGTCCCGGTCGAGCAGCAGGTCCGCCCAGGCCTCCACCGGCCCCTCCGGCGGTCGCACCGAGCAGACCAACCGGAACCGGCCGGGGCCGGCGCCGACCAGCATCCGCCGCAGCGCCTCGGCGCCCTGCTCGTAGGCGTGGCGCAGCAGTTCCTGCGGGAAGGTCCCGGTCAGCGCGGCCTCGGCGGTCTCGGCGAGCATCCGCTCCAGCCGGCGGTGGACCAGTCCGCGTTCGCGGGCCCGGATCAGCCGCCCCAGGAACTCCGGCAGCGGTTCCTCCTCGTAGGTGACCCACTCCACGTCGGCGGCCGGGTCGGCGGTGTAGGCGGTGTGGCTCTCCGGATCGGCCGGCGAGAGGCCCCAGCGCTCGCAGTAGTCCACCAGGTCGCCGGGATGGAAGGCGCGCCCGCGGACGACGCCCCCGGCGGCGCTGAGCTCGTCCAGCAGTTCCTCCAGGTCGCGCAGGTAGTCGGCGAAGGAGGCGTACTCCGTACCGCCGTCGCGGCGCAGCCCCTCGAAGTCGGCCCAGCTGGTGATGACGCCGAGCAGGGTGGGCGCGGGTGCCGCCGGGGGTGCGCAGCGCCGGGAGCGGGAGTCCTCGTGGCGGCGGGAGACGCCGCGGCAGGGGGACGGCGCGGGGGCGGCGAGGCGGGTGGTGGGGCGGGTACGGGCGTGCCTGGCGGCCATGGGGGTCTCCTGTTGGGCAAGGGTGCGGTTCTGGGGGGAACCGCGGGAAGGGGTGCGGCCGGTGGGCCGCTACTCCCGTCCTCCCCCGCCCCGAGCAGCCCATACGCACTCTCTGTCACAACTCTGTCACCAAACGTGACGCTCCGTGGCGCAGAGAAAGCCCGGCACGTCCCGTCCGGGTCGAACCGGGCCTCCGAGGCCTTACGGACAGGCCCTGGCTAGTCGCGCGTGGCGCGCAGCGAGGGCTTGAGCTCCTTCAACCGGGCCAGTAGCCCGTTGACGAACGCCGGGGAGTCGTCCGTGGAGAACTCCTTGGCGATCTCCACGGCCTCGTCCAGGACGACCGCGTCCGGGACGCCGTCCTCCCAGATCAGCTCGTACGCGCCCAGGCGCAGCACGTTGCGGTCCACGATGGGCATCCGGTCGAGCGTCCAGCCCACCGCGTAGGTCGCGAGCAGGTCGTCGATCCTGGCGGCGTGCTGGGTGTAGCCCTCGACCAGCTCCATCGTGTATTCGCTGACCTGCGGCGTTCCCTCGTCCGGGGTCCGGGCGCGGCGCACCCAGTCAGCGAGGACGGACTGCGGGGCGACGCCCCGGTGGTCCGCCTCGAAGAGGATCTGGAAGGCGCGCGTGCGGGCCTTGTTGCGTGCTGTGGACACGGTTAGCTGTTCACCCGGCCGAGGTAGTCGCCGGTGCGGGTGTCGACCTTGATCTTCTCACCGGTGGTGATGAACAGCGGGACGCCGATCTCGTGGCCGGTCTCCAGGCGGGCGGGCTTGGTGCCGCCGGTGGAGCGGTCGCCCTGGACACCGGGCTCGGTGTACTCGATGACCAGCTCGACCGAGGTCGGCAGCTCGACGTAGAGCGGCGCGCCCTCGTACATGGCCACGGTGGCCTCGAAGCCCTCGAGCAGGTAGTTGGCGTTGTCGCCGAGCACCGCGCGGGTGATGTGGATCTGGTCGTAGGTGTCCATGTCCATGAACACGAAGTCCTCGCCGTCCTTGTACGAGAACTGCATCCCGCGCTTGTCGACGCTGGCCGTCTCGACCTTCACGCCGGCGTTGAAGGTCTTGTCGACGACCTTGCCGGACAGCACGTGCTTCAGCTTGGTGCGCACGAAGGCCGGGCCCTTGCCGGGCTTGACGTGCTGGAACTCGACGACGGACCAAAGCTGGCCGTTGTCGAGCTTGAGCACCATGCCGTTCTTGAGGTCGTTGGTGGAAGCCACGGTCGCACTAACTCCTGAGATATCGCTGTCTGTCAAGCAACAGAACCAAGAGTCGTGTCCATGGACCCGCGAGGGTCACAGGGCGAGGAGCTCCTTGGTCGTGATGGTGAGCAGCTCGGGTCCTCCGTCCTCGGACGGCCGGACGACGAGCGTGTCCTCGATCCGGACCCCGCCGCGACCCGGGAGAGAGACCCCCACGCCGACGGTTACCGGCACACGATTGTCAAGCTTACCCAACTCCTGGAGGCCGAGGTGCGGCTCCTCGCCGATCTCCAGCCCGACACCGGCGCCGGAGGTGTCGTACGGGTGCCCGAAAGCGTGGCCGAGCGAGTCGAGCACGCGGTGCGCGGCGCGGTCGGCCGCGTCCTGCCCGGCTCCGACGGCGAGGGCCTCGCGGGCGGCACGCTGCGCGGAGAACACCTGCCGGTGCAGCTCGGCCTGCCAGTCGGCGGGCCCGAGGCCGACCACGAAGGTCCGGGTCGCCGACACCCGGTAGCCGCGGTAGCAGGCTCCGAGGGCGACGGTGAGGAAGTCTCCCTCCTCGACCCTTCGGTCACCGGACGCGTGGGCGGCGCGCCCGGAGTGGTCACCGGTGCCGACGCGCACCGGGAAGGCCGCGCCGTCGGCGCCGTGGTCGATCATCCGCCGTTCGAGTTCCATGGCCAGATGCCGTTCGGTGCGGCCGGCCACGATCGACTCCAGCAGCTCGCCCAGGGCCTGGTCGGCGATCTCCCCGGCGATCCGCAGCAGCGAGAGCTCCTGCTCGTCCTTGACGGTGCGCAGTTGCTCGACGGCGCAGCCGAGGTCCCGGATCTGCCGCAGCGAGGCAGCGGCGGTGACGGCCCGGTGGCGGGCGACGGTGAGGTCGTGCTCCTCCACCCCGAGGCTGCTGCCGCCGGAGCAGCGGGCCGCCAGGACCACCGCCGGGTCGTCGGCGGGACCGGTGCCGACCCGGGTGAGGCCCCCGCCCAGGTCCGCGTCGGACCACAGGCCCGCTGCGGCGAGGACGGCCGCGGCAGGGGTGACCAGCAGCGCCCGCGCTCCTTCGGCGCTGTCGCTGCCGACACCGGCACCGCCTGCGCTGCCGGTGAGCCAGCGGAGGTTCGCGGGGTGCGTGATCAGCGCCGCGTCGAGCCCGGTGGCGCTGCAGCGCTCGCGCAGCCGGTCACGGCGTTCTACGTGCACGTCGGACATGCTTCCGAGGGTAGGTACGCCCGGCGGATACCGCCGCCCGGGAGGGCCGGGCGGGCCCGAGGGCTGCAGCTGCGGCCTACCAGCTGCGCGGTCGGGCGAGGCTGTGATTTACCAGGATTTGCGCGAGAACCTGGTCCAGGGCCGCGGCGGTGCCCGGGACGTCCAGCTTGGAGTTGTCGATGATGGGCAGTCCGGAGCCGTACCAGCCGGCCATCCGGCCGTGGATCCGGGCGACCTCCTCGTCCTCCAGTCGGCGGACGCCGGAGCGCTGGGCGTTGCGCGCCAGCACCACATCCAGGCCGGGGAGCAGGACCACGGGGAGCAGTTCGGGGCCGACGTGGCGCTTCCAGCCGCCGAGCCCGATGGCGGGGCGGTCGGGGAACACCGCGTCGTCGATGATGCAGGAGATGCCGTTGGCGAGGTAGTTGCGGGCGGCGAAACCGCAGGTGCGACGGGCCAGCCGGTACTGGGCCTCGGACTGGTCGTTCCACCCGGACTGGGGGTTGGCGAAGCCGGAACGCACCCATTCGCGGACGTCGTCGAGGCTGATGTGCGCGGTCGGAGTGCGCCGGTGGTCGGCCCAGTGGCGGGCGACCGAGGTCTTGCCTGCGCCGGCCGGGCCGATGAGCAGGACCGCGACGGGGCCGAGGGGGACGGCGTGCGGGTGTCCGACGCCGGGCGGAAGCGGCGCGGTGGGAGGGGTGGGAAGCAGGAAGTGGCCGGTCGCGACCGGGGTCTGCGGGTGCTGGGAATGCCGCGGGTGCGGATGGGGCAGCTCGCCGTAGCCGCCGGCCTGCCCGCCCTGCCCGCCCTGGGTGACATGTGTGGCATCTGTGTCATGCGTGGTGTGCGGGGCCTGGGCGGCGGACGCGGGGACGGCCCGCAGCTGCAGTGTGGCCCTGGGCGGCCCCGGTGTGGGTGCGGGCAGACTGCCCGGATAGTGCCCCTCGCTCACCGCCCACCTCCCGCTTCGCCCGCACGACTGGGGTGACGATACCGCGCCGCCCGGCAGCCTTCACCCTGTCAACGTTACGAGTGGGCGCGGGGTTTCATGCAAGAGGGCCCGGCTCGGAGGTCTCAGACCAGGGCGCGCAGGGCGAGCTCGTAGGAGCCGATGCCGAAACCGGCGATGGTGCCGGAGGCGACGGCCGAGATCACCGAGGTGTGCCGGAACTCCTCACGGGCGTGCGGGTTGGAGATGTGGACCTCGATCAGCGGCGCCGTGCGTTGCGCGGCGGCGTCCCGCACAGCGTACGAGTAGTGGGTGAACGCGCCGGGGTTGATGACCACGGGCAGTCGGCCGTCGGCCGCCTCGTGCAGCCAGCGGATCATCTCGCCCTCGTCGTTGGTCTCGCGGACCTCGACGGCCAGGCCCAACTCCTTGCCGAGGGCGGTGCAGCGCTCCACCAGACCGGCGTAGGTCGTGGAACCGTAGACGTCGGGCTCGCGGCTGCCCAGCCGACCCAGGTTGGGCCCGTTGAGCACCAGCACCCGCTGCGGTCCGTCCGTGCGCCCCGCTTGACGCTCCGTCACTTCGCCACCTCGGCGTATGCGGCGACCAGCAGCGTGGGGTCGGGGGCCTCCAGCACGGTCGGCTTGGCCAGACCGTCCAGGACGATGAACCGCAGCATGTCCGCGCGGGACTTCTTGTCGAGCCTCATGGTGTCCAGCAGCTTCGGCCAGGCGTCGGCCTGGTACGTCAGCGGCAGGCCCACGGACGCCAGTACGGCCCGGTGACGGTCGGCGGTGGCGTCGTCCAACCGCCCGGCGAGGCGGCCGAGTTCGGCGGCGAAGACCATGCCCACGCTGACCGCCGCGCCGTGCCGCCACTTGTAGCGCTCGTTGCGCTCAATGGCGTGGGCGAGGGTGTGGCCGTAGTTGAGGATCTCGCGGCGGCCCGACTCCTTGAGGTCGCCGGAGACGACCTCGGCCTTGACCTTGATGGACCGCTCGATCAACTCGGCGGTGTGCGGTCCCTGGGGCGTGGTGGCGGCCTGCGGATCGGCCTCGACCAGGTCCAGGATCACCGGGTCGGCGATGAAGCCGGTCTTGATGACCTCGGCCAGCCCGCTGATGTAGTCGTTGCGCGGCAGTGAGTCCAGCGTCGCCAGATCGGCGAGGACCCCGGCCGGGGGGTGGAACGCGCCGACGAGGTTCTTGCCCTCGGCGATGTTGATGCCGGTCTTGCCGCCCACGGCGGCGTCCACCATGCCCAGCAGGGTGGTGGGCATGGCGATCCAGCGCACCCCGCGCAGCCAGGACGCGGCGACGAAGCCGGCCAGGTCGGTGGTCGCCCCGCCGCCGACGCCGACGATCACGTCGGTGCGGGTGAAGCCGGTCTGCCCCAGCACCGACCAACAGTACGCGGCGACCTCGGCGCTCTTCGCCTCCTCGGCGTTGGGCACCTGCAGGGCGATGGCCTGGTATCCCTGCGCCGCGAGGTCGTCGCGGATCGCGTCGCCGGTGGCGGACAGCGCCTCGGGGTGGATCACCGCGACGCGCTGGGCGGAGCCGCCGATCAGCGCTGCGAGTTCGCCGAGCAGGTTGTGGCCGAGCAGCACGTCGTACGGGGCAGTGCCCGCGGTGCCGCCGACGCGGACCCGGGTCACGTCGTGCGCATTCGCTGCCTGACTGTCTGTCATGCCTTCTCCAGCTCAAGGGCGGTGAGGACGGCGTCGGCCACCTGCTCGGGCGTGAGGCCGTCGGTGGCCACGACCACGCGGGCGACCTCGGAGTACAGCGGACGGCGCTGGGCCATGAGTTCGCGCCAGCGCGCCCGGGGGTTGCCGATGAGCAGCGGCCGCGGGGCGTCCAGGCCGACGCGCTTGACCGCGTCGTGCAGGGTCACGTCGAGGAACACCACGGGGTGGGTGGCAAGCAGCGCTCGGGTGTCCTCGCGCAGGATCGCGCCGCCGCCGAGCGACAGCACGCCCTCGTGCTCGACCAGGGCGGTGCGCACCGCGGCCGCCTCCAGGGCGCGGAAGTGCGGCTCGCCCTCGTCGAGGAAGATGTCCGCGACGGGCTTGCCCGCGGTGGCGACGATGTCGGCGTCCGTGTCGCGGTAGGCGGCGCCCAGGCGCTCGGCGACGATCGCGCCCACCGTGGACTTGCCGGAACCCGGCGGACCGACCAGGACCACCGAGGGGCCGTTCGACCCGCCGGTCATCGGACGACGAGGTTGTCGAGGTAACCCTGGACGTTGCGGCGGGTCTCGCTGACGTTGTCGCCGCCGAACTTCTCGGCGACGGCATCGGCGAGCACCAGCGCGACCATCGCTTCGGCGACGATCCCGGCTGCCGGGACGGCGCAGACGTCGGAGCGCTGGTGGTGGGCCTTGGCGGGCTCGCCGGTGCGCACGTCGACGGTGGCCAGGGCACGCGGCACGGTGGCGATGGGCTTCATCGCGGCGCGGACCCGCAGTAGTTCACCGGTGGAGAGGCCGCCCTCGGTGCCGCCGGAGCGTCCCGAGGTGCGGCGCACGCCGTCCGGTCCCGGCACGATCTCGTCATGGGCCTGCGAGCCGGGGATTCGGGCGAGCTCGAAGCCGTCGCCGACCTCGACGCCCTTGATGGCCTGAATGCCCATCAGGGCGGCGGCCAGCCGGGCATCCAGGCGACGGTCCCAGTGCACGTGGGAGCCGAGGCCCGGCGGCAGGCCGTAGGCCAGCACCTCGACGACCCCGCCGAGGGTGTCGCCGTCCTGGTGGGCCTGGTCGATCTCGGCGACCATCGCCTTCGCGGCGTCCACGTCCAGGCAGCGCACCGGCACCTCGTCCAGCCGCGCCTCGTCGGCGGGCAGGGGCAGCAGCCCGGCGGGGGCCTTGGCCGCGCCGAGCTCGACCACGTGCGAGACCAGCTCGATGCCGCAGGTCTCCTTGAGGTAGGAGCGGGCGACGGCGCCGAGGGCGACCCTGGCCGCGGTCTCGCGGGCGCTGGCGCGCTCCAGGATCGGCCGGGCCTCGTCCAGGGAGTACTTCTGCATGCCCGCGAGGTCGGCGTGACCGGGGCGGGGACGGGTGAGCGGCTCGTTGCGGGCCAGTCCGGCAAGGATCTCGGGGTCGACCGGGTCGGCCGACATGACCTGGTCCCACTTGGGCCACTCGGTGTTGCCCACCATGACGGCGACCGGGCTGCCGAGGGTCAGGCCGTGGCGGACGCCGCCGAGGAAGGTGACCTGGTCCTGCTCGAACTTCATCCGGGCACCGCGTCCGTAGCCGAGCCGGCGCCGCGCGAGCGCGTCCGCGACCGTCTCGGTGGTGACGGGGACGCCGGCCGGAAGGCCCTCCAGCGTCGCCACGAGTGCGGGGCCGTGCGACTCCCCCGCCGTCAGCCAGCGCAAGGTACCCAACGGTGCTCCTTCTAGATCCTGTCGTGCGTCGGAACGATCCTCCCACGACAGGAGCCGGAGGTCAGAATTCCGTCCAGGTTGCGGACCTGCGCGGTCAGGCGGCGAGGGCGGCCTCGCCGGCGGCGCGCATGGCCGCGAGGGGGGCCGGGGTGATGCCGGTGAACAGCTCGCACTGCAGTGCTGCCTGGTGCACCAGGAGGTCGAGGCCTCCCATAACGGTGCCATTGCAGTGTGACCAGGCAGCGGCGAGCGCAGTCGGCCACGGGTGGTAGAGCACGTCGAACAGTGCGCCAGGAGAGGGCGGCACGGAGGCCGCGAGATGGTCCGTCGCCCCGACCGGTGTCGTGGAGATCGTCAACGGCGTGCTGAACGCCTCCGCCGCGCCCTCCCAGGGCGCGGCGGTGACCTTCACGCCGAGACGTTCCCCCAGCTCGCGCATCTGCGCCGCCCGCTCGGGGCCGCGGACGTACGCGGTCACCTCGCCCGTGCAGACCTGAGCGAGAGCCGCCAGCGCGGAGGAGGCCGTGGCCCCTGCCCCGAGCACGGCGGCGGACCCGACCGTCGTCACCCCGCGCTCGCGCAGCGCCGCCACCATGCCGGGGACGTCGGTGTTGTCACCGGTCCGCCGTCCGTCCGCGGTGAACAGCACGGTGTTGACGGCGTCCACGGCCAGCGCCGTGTCGCTGACCTCGTCCAGCAGCGGGATCACGGCGCGCTTCAGCGGCATGGTCAGCGACAGGCCGGTCCAGCCCTCGCCCTCGACGTCGAGAGCCGCGAGGAACCCCGGCAGCGCGGCCTCGTCCACCTCGAACCGGTCGTAGCGGCGGTCGGTCAGCCCCAGCGCCCGGTACGCCGCCCGGTGCAGCACCGGGGAGAGCGAGTGCGCGATCGGCGAGCCCAGGACGGCGGCGCGCATCAGTTGCACTGTCCGGCGGTGGCGTCGAAGCCCTGGTGGTGATCGGTGCAGTACTGCTTCACATAGGTCTTGAACTCGTCGAAGGTCGTCGCGAAGCGGGTGTCGTTCTGGTTCATCGCGATGAAGTAGAACCAGCCGCCCGGCGTGGGGTTGAGCACCGCCTCGATCGCCGCGTCACCCGGGTTGCTGATCGGCCCGGGCGGCAGGCCCTTGCTCACATAGGTGTTGTAGCCGGAGGTGATCGAGTCCTTCTGCTTGTTGGTGAAGGTCTTGCTGTTCAGGAAGTACTGCAGGGTCGTGTCGAGCCCGAGCTTGCCCTGGGTCGCGGTGCTGTTGAGGCGGTTGTTCAGCACCCGGGCGATCTTCCCGAAGTCCTGCGAGTTGTTGCCCTCGGCCTGCAGGATGCTCGCCTCGATCAGCACCTGGTAGCCCGTGGTGAGCTTGGCGCCGGACGCGCCCGCGTCCATCTGCAGCGACTGGAACTTCTCGACCGTGTTCGCGACCATCTGCTTCAGCAGGTCGTCGGGCGTCATGCCCTTGGCGACCGAGTAGCGCGTCGGCCAGAGGAAGCCCTCGATGTTGCCGTTCGCGTAGGCGGGCAGGCCGAGCTTGCCGACATCGGCCTTGGCAGCGGCGGCGGTGCTGCCCGCGGGCAGGCCGAGCTTGGCGTCGATCCTCGGGTATATGTCCGTCGCGCGCAGGCCCTCGGGGATGATCAGCGCGTCGCCGCCGTTGGCGTCGACCAGGAACGCCACCGCGGCAGTGCCCGACATCTGCAGGTGCATGGTGTAGGAGCCGGGCTGGATGCTGGCAGCCTTGGCGTTCTTGTTGTAGGCGTCGACGAACGCCTGGGCGCTCTTCACCACCCCCACCGTCTTGAGCGCGTTGGCCATGTCCCAACCGACCGCGCCCTTCGGGATGGTGACCGTCACCGTGCCGTTGATGCCGGCGCCCGCATAGTCCGGCGCCGGCCCGAAGTGCTTCTGGTAGAAGCCGTAGCCGTAGTAGCCGCCGGCCGCGACGCCCGCGACCAGCAGCAGCGAGATGCCCAGGCAGGCCACCCCGCTGCGCTTGCGCTCGGACCGGCCCTGCTGCTTGCGGCGGCGCTCGCCGCTGCGGCTGTCGTCCTCCGCGGCGAGGAAGGGCTGGTAGCCCTCCTCCTCGTCGTCGTAGCCGTCCTCGTGCCCGGCGAAGAAGCCGCCGGTGTCGTGGTCCCCGCCGTCGTGCGATCCGGCGTCGTGACCGCCCTCGGGGAACTCCTCGTGTGTTCCGTGTCCCTCCCCGCCCGCGTACACCGGGGCCTCGGCCTGGGCGTCGAGCGCGGCGGCCTCGGCCTCCCAGTCGATGCCGTCCGGGCCCAGCATGGGGCCGGGAGCCGGCGCGGGGCGAGCCTGCTGCGGATACGCCTGCCGGGGGTACGGCTGCGGCGGGTAGGGCCGCATTGGCTGCTGCGGCTGCGGCGCCTGCTGGGGGTAGGGGTGCATGGGCTGCTGCGGCTGCGGGGCCTGCTGCTGGCCCGGGTACACGGGCTGCCGTCCGGTGCCGTACGGGTCCTCGGTCTGCGGGTCACCCCAGCCCGGGGCGTGCTGGTAGCCGACGGACCCTGGATAGGGAGCGCCCTGGTTCGGGTCCCCGTGGCCCCATGGTGCGGTGCCGTAGCCCCGGCCCTGGTCGGTCATGCTTCCCCTTGGACGACGTGGCGACCGGTATCCCCCTCCGGCCGGACGGGACTTCCCCGCCGACGATCGAACCGACGTGCCATCGGCCCGCCGTGCTGCGGAACGTTACCCTAAAGTATCCGGGACCTGGTTTCGCAGTAGGACAAATCATCCGCTAAGGGGCCGTCAGCACACGGTGCCCTCGCCACTCGTATGACCCAGCTCACTCATTCGGCCTCCCCGGATCGTCCCCTGCTGCGGGCTGCGCCGGCTCCACTCGCTGCCCAGGAGGGCGGCCCGCCGCCTTCTCCCCGTCCAGCGCGCTCTGCAGGATCACCACGGCCGCGGCCTGGTCGATCACCGAACGGCCCTTCTTGGCCTTCACTCCCGACGCACGGAGCCCGTGCGTGGCGGTGACCGTGGACATCCGCTCGTCCACCAGCCGCACCGGCACCGGGGCCAGCCGCGCCGCCAACTCGCCCGCGTACACCCGCACCTTGGCGGCGGCCGGGCCCTCGCCCCCGTTCAGGGAGCGCGGCAGCCCGACCACCACCTCGACCGCCGCGTACTCCTCGGCAATGGCCACCAGCCGCGCCTGGGAGGCCGGCCCGGCGGGGACGGTCTCGACGGGCGTGGCCAGCATCCCGTCAGGGTCGCAGGAGGCGACCCCGATCCGGGCGTCGCCCACGTCCACGCCGATCCGCCGCCCCCGCCGGAACGTACGCTCGGTCATGGCGCCGTCGGTCATGCCTGGCCGATCTCGCGCCGCACCGCAGCGATGGCTTGGTCCACGGCGCCCGCGTCGGTGCCGCCGCCCTGGGCCACGTCGTCCTTGCCGCCACCCCCGCCACCGAGGGTCTTCGCGGCGGTCCGCACCAGCGCACCGGCCTTGACGCCGCGCTCGCGCGCCGCCTCGTTGGTGGCGATGACGGTCAGCGGACGGCCGTTGGCCACGGTGAACACCGCGACCACGGACGGGCGGTCGCTCCCGCCGGCGGCCTGGGCGAGCCGCTGCCGCACGTCCAGCACGAGCCGGCGCAGGTCGTCCGCCGACGTGCCGTCGGGCACCCGCGCGGCGACCAGTGCCACGCCCGCGACGTCCTCGGCCTGCGCGGCCAGCCCGGCCGCGGCCTGCAGCACCTTCTCGGCGCGGAAGCGCTCGATCTCCTTCTCCGCGTCCTTGAGCTTGCCCAGCACCCCGGCGATCTTCTCCGGAAGCTCCTCGGGACGGCCCTTGACCAGCTCGGTGAGCTGCGCGACCACGGTGTGCTCGCGCGCCAGGAACTTGTAGGCGTCCACGCCGACCAGCGCCTCGACCCGGCGCACACCGGCGCCGATCGAGGACTCGCCGAGCAGCTTCACCAGGCCCAGTTGCGAGGTGTTGGCGACGTGCGTGCCGCCGCACAGCTCCTTGGAGTAGTCGCCGATGGTGACCACCCGCACCGCGTCGCCGTACTTCTCGCCGAACATGGCGATGGCGCCCTGCTTGCGGGCCTCGTCCATGGTCAGGATCTCGGCGGTGACGTCCAGCTCACGGGCCAGCACCTCGTTGATCTTCTGCTCGACGTCGGTGAGCACAGAGCCGGGGATCGCCGTCGGCGAGCCGAAGTCGAAGCGGAACCGGCCAGGGGCGTTCTCGGAACCCGCCTGGGCGGCCGTGGGGCCGAGCGCGTCACGCAGCGCCTGGTGGGTGAGGTGGGTCGCGGAGTGGGCGCGCGACACCGACCGGCGCCGGTCGGCGTCCACCTGCGCGTACGCGATGGCACCCAGCACCACCTCGCCGACCAGCACGCTGCCCTTGTGCACGGTCAGGCCCTTGACGGGCTGCTGCACGTCGCGAACCTCGACCACGGTGCCGGAGTCCAGCCGGATCCGGCCGTGGTCGGCGAGCTGGCCACCGCCCTCGGCGTAGAAGGGGGTGCGGTCCAGGATCACCTCGACCTCGTCGCCCTCGTGCGCGGCCGGAGCCGGCACCCCGTCCACCAGCAGGCCCACGACGGTGGCCTCGCCCATCACGCCCGTGTAGCCGATGAAGTCGGTGGTGCCGGAGCGGTCGGCGACGTCCCGGTACGCCGACACGTCGGCGTGGCCCATCTTCTTGGCCTTGGCGTCGGCCTTGGCCCGGTCCCGCTGCTCCTTCATCAGGCGGCGGAAGCCGTCCTCGTCCACCGAGACGCCCTGCTCGGCGGCCATCTCCAGGGTGAGGTCGATGGGGAAGCCGTAGGTGTCGTGGAGCTGGAACGCCTTGTCGCCGGCCAGTGTGGTGCTGCCTGCGGACTTGGCCTCGGCGACGGCGCTGTCCAGGATGCTGGTGCCGGCCCTCAGGGTCTGGTTGAACGCGCCCTCCTCGCCCAGCGCAACGGCCTCGATGCGCTTCCGGTCGGCCTCCAGTTCGGGGTACTGCTGCCCCATCGTGGAGATGACGGTGTCGACCAGCTCGCCGACGACCAGGCCCGGCGCGCCGAGCAGCCGCATGTTGCGGATCGCGCGGCGCATGATGCGGCGGAGCACGTAGCCCCGGCCCTCGTTGCCGGGGGTGACGCCGTCGCCGATGAGCATCACCGAGGTGCGCATGTGGTCGGCCACGACGCGCAGCGACACGTCCGAGCCGTGCGCCGCGCCGTACTGGACGCCGGTCAGCGCGGTGGCCGTGTCCATCACCACCCGCAGCGTGTCGGTCTCGTACATGTTCTGCACGTCCTGCAGGATCATCGCGAGGCGTTCCAGGCCGAGGCCGGTGTCGATGTTCTTGGCGGGGAGGTCGCCGAGGATCGGGAAGTCCTCCTTGCCGTCGCCCGCGCCGCGCTCGTACTGCATGAAGACCAGGTTCCAGATCTCCACGTAGCGCTCGTCGTTGACGGCGGGGCCGCCCTCGACGCCGAACTCGGGACCGCGGTCGTAGTTGATCTCCGAGCAGGGGCCGCAGGGGCCGGGGACGCCCATGGACCAGTAGTTGTCCTTCTTGCCCAGGCGCTGGATACGTTCGGCCGGGACGCCGATCTTGTCGCGCCAGATCGACTCGGCCTCGTCGTCGTCCTTGTAGACGGTGATCCAGAGCCGCTCCGGGTCAAGGCCGTAGCCGCCGTCGGCGACGGAGGCGGTCAGCAGCTCCCACGCGTAGCCGATCGCCCCCTCCTTGAAGTAGTCACCGAAGGAGAAGTTGCCGCACATCTGGAAGAAGGTGCCGTGCCGGGTGGTCTTGCCGACCTCCTCGATGTCCGGCGTGCGGACGCACTTCTGCACGCTGGTGGCACGCGCGAAGGGCGGCTTGACCTCGCCGAGGAAGTACGGCTTGAAGGGCACCATGCCGGCGGGGACCAGCAGCAGCGTCGGGTCGTCTGCGATCAGCGACGCCGAAGGGACGACGGTGTGACCGCGCTCCTCGAAGAATCGCAGCCAGCGGCGGCGGATCTCAGCCGACTCCATTGTGTACTCCTTCATGAGAATCTCCGGGCGTCAGCCCGGCACAGCGCTGGTGTCTGAAGCCTGCCCCAGGGCAGCGGTCAGGGCTTGGCCGTCATGAGGCCGTCACGGCGACCGAGTGAGAAGCCGCCCTCGTCAGGGGGTGGAGGAGTCACGGTTGTCCTCGTTCCGGCGTTGCTGAGGCATGTCGATGGCTGCGCCAGGTTGCGCAGAGCCGTGCAGTGCGGTGCGTACGAACGTGCCGCGCAGCACGGGCGCGTCCGCGCGGCCGGGTGCCGCCAGGACGCTGCCGTCCAGGCCGAGTTGGCGGTTGAGCTCCAGCTCGCGCTGGGCCATGCCGGAGCGCACCTCGCCCGCGAAGGAGCGTACGGCCTCGCCGAGGTCGACCGCGCCGCGGGCGGCGCTGTCGGCCAGGCTGCCCGGGGTGAGGCTGCGGACGACCCGGTTGGCCTTGTTGAGGGTCCATACGGTCGCACCCGCGCCGACTGCCATCCAGAAGATCCGACGCATCGTGCTCAGCCCTTCCTTCCGGCCCCGAGTCCGATCAGCCGCGACAGCCCGCCGCGGCGCCGCGCGGTGGCGGCCTGCACCTCCGCCTTGACCATCCGCGCGATCAGCTCCCGCTCGGTCTGCTGCGGCACCCAGCGTTCGGGGCGCCCGGCGGAGCGCTGCCGGGCGACGGCACTGCGCACCCCGTAGCTGAACGCGGAGAGCTTCACCAGCGGGCCGCCCAGGGTGGCTGCCATGGTCGAGGACAGCGCGTTGGCGTTGGCCGCGGCATCCTGGACGTTCGCGGTGATCTCGTCGACGCGGACCAGCTGGTCGTTGGCGGCGCGCAGGGTCTCGGCGGCTTCGTCGAGCAGCGGGACGGTGCGCTCGGTGACCGCGGCGACCAGGGTCGTGGCCTGGCGCAGCGCGCCGGCGAGGCGGACCAGGACGACGGCGAGCAGCGTCACCAGCACGGCCCAGAACACGGCGACGACGAGGCCCGCGACCTCTCCACCGGACACCTTGTCGCTCCCTTGCTCGTTCGACCGTTCACGTGACAGTTCGCCCGCGCTCGCGCGCCCGTGGACGTGCTGGAACCCTATCGCGCCACGCCCTGCTTCCCCGACCGCATTCCCACCGCCGCGCCTGGTCCGGGTACGCGTTACGGCCTGGGGGAGCGATAGGGCTCGGGCGCGCGCCCTATCGCTCCCCCGGGTCGTAACCTTCTGCGCGGCCGGCTCGTTAGCCCGATCGGGGAGCGCCCTCAGCACGCCCGAAGGGGGAAGCTTTGACCACCGGCCCCACCAGCAGCAGCCCCACCACCGGCACCACCAGCACCGGCGGGAGCCCCCGCACTGGCGCCGCCGGGAACCTCCCCGCCGAGACTACGTCCTTCCTCGGCCGCTCCGACGAACTCGCCGAGGCCCGGCGGCTGTTGACCCTGACCCGGCTGGTCACCGTGGTCGGCCCCGGCGGGGTCGGCAAGAGCCGGCTCGCGCTCCGGGCCGCGGCACTGGCCGATCCCTCCTCCAAGGGCGGCGCCTGGGTGGTCGAGTGCTCCCTCGTCAGCGACCCCGGGCTGCTGTGCCACGCCGTCGCCGAGGCGCTGCGGCTCACCGACGGCACCGCCCGCCCGCCCGCCGACGTCCTGGTCGAGCATCTGCGGGGACGTGACCTGCTGCTCGTCCTCGACGGCTGCGAGCACCTGGTGGACTCCTGCTCGGCGCTGGTCGCCCGCCTGCTCGCCGCCGCGCCCGGGCTGCGGGTCCTCGCGACCAGTCGGCAGCCGCTGGGGGTGCCCGGCGAGCACCTGCTCCCGGTCCCCCCGCTGCCGGCGGACAGCCCGACCGCGGCGGCCGTCGAGCTCTTCGTCCAGCGGGCCGCCGCCGTCGTACCGGGCTTCCGCCTCACCCCTGCCAACGAAGCGGCCGTGACCGCCCTGTGCCGCCGCCTCGACGGCATCCCGCTGGCCCTGGAACTCGCCGCCGGCCGGCTGCGGGTCCTCTCGCTCGAGCAGATCAGCGAACGTCTGGACGACCGCTTCCGGATCCTCACCGGCGGTGCCCGCACCGCGCTCCCCCGGCATCAGACGCTGCGTACGGCCATCGGCTGGAGCCACGAGCTGTGCACCTCCGCCGAGCGGCTGCTGTGGGCCAGGATCTCGGTCTTCGCCGGAGGCTTCGACCTGGACGCCGCGGAGTACGTCTGCTCGGGCGACGGGCTGCGCGCCGACGAGGTGCTCGACGTGCTCTCCGAGCTCGTCGCCAAGTCCATCGTGCTGCGCGAGGGCGACCCCGACGACCTGCGCGTCCCGCAGCAGGGCGGTCGCTACCGGATGCTGGACACCCTGCGCGAGTACGGCGCCCGCTGGCTCCGCGAGGCCGGGGCGGAGCATCTGCTGCGCCGCCGCCACCGCGACTGGTACCTGGGGCTGGCCACCTGGGGCGAGATCGAGTGGTTCAGCGCCCGCCAGGCCCAGACCAGCGACCGGACCCACCAGGCGCACGCCAACCTCCGCACCGCATTGGACTACTGCCTCACCGAGCCCGGCGAGGAACAGCTCGCGCTCTTCCTGGCGGGCACGCTCTGGTACTTCTGGGTCGGTTGCGGGCACCTCAGCGAGGGCCGGCACTGGTTGGACCGGGCGTTGGCGCTGTCCGGCGAACCCACCGAGGCCCGGGCCAAGGCGCTGTGGGTCACCGGCTACATGGCGACCCTGCAGGGCGACCTGGTCCGGGCCCGCCCCGCGCTGGAGGAGTGCCACCGCCAGGCCCTGGAGACCGGCGACGACCGGGCGCTCGCGTACGCGGTGCACCGGCAGGGCTGCGCGGCGCTGATCGGGGACGACCTGCCGCGCGCCGCCGAGCTGTTCGAGGAGGCGCTGTGGCACTACGACAAGCTCGGCGAGCTCAACAGCAACGTGGTCATGGCGATGTTCGAGCTGGGTCTCGCGATGATCTTCCAGGGCGACACGGCCGGCGGCGAGGTCTGGATGTCCAAGGTCAGAGAGGTGTGCGAGGAGTTCGGCGAGCAGTGGGCGTACGCGTACGGCCTGTTCGCGGTCGCTTACTCGGAGTGGCTGGGGGGCAATCTGCGTGCCTCGCGCGCACACGCCCGCGAGAGCGTGCGGCTGAACCACGTCTTCCGTGACCTGGTGGGGGTGGTGCTGGGTCTGGAGGTGCTGGCGCTGCTCTCGACCGAGCCGGACGAGGACGACGGCCGCCCCGTGGATCTGCGGGAGGCCCGGCTGTTGCAGGGCGCGGCGCACGGCATCTGGCAGAAGGTCGGCATCCCGCTGTTCGGTTCGCGCAGCTTCAACGCGGCGCACGCGGAGTGCAAGGTGCGGGTCCTGGCAGGGCTGAGCGAGCAGGACGCTGCGGAATCGTTCCGGCTCGGCACCCTGCTGGACCTGGACGCGGCCGTCACCCGTGCCCTGCACGGCGCCGGGCCGGCCGACGGCGGCCCGCCGGACGGCGGACCGCCCGGCCCCTGCCCCACGCCTGCCGAGCCGCGCACCACGGCGTCCGCCGGAGCCTGAACGCACTGTGCCCCCTGCGGCCGGAGGCTGCAGGGGGCACAGTGCGTTCAGCGTGGTGCAGATACCACTCGCGGGTCAGCGCGAGTAGTACTCGACGACGAGCTGCTCGTCGCAGATGACCGGGACCTCACGGCGCTGCGGCGCACGGTCCAGGCGGAAGGCCAGGGCCTTCAGGTTGACCTCGAGGTACTTCGGGGTCTGACCCTCGCCCGCGTTGCCACCCTCACGGGCGACCAGGAAGGGGGTCTTCTCCTTGGAACGCTCGCGGACCGTCACCACGAAGCCGGGCTTGAGCTGGTACGAGGGACGGTTCACCTTGCCACCGTTGACCTCGATGTGGCCGTGGACGACCATCTGGCGAGCCTGGTAGATGGTGCGGGCAATGCCCGAACGCAGCACCAGAGAGTCCAGACGGGTCTCCAGCTCGCTGATCAGCGCCTCACCGGTCTTGCCCTCGACCTTGCGGGCACGGTCGAACGCGCGGGCCATCTGGGTCTCGCTCAGGTCGTACTGCGCACGCAGACGCTGCTTCTCGACCAGACGGACCTTGTAGTCCGAGTTCTGCTTGCGGCCACGGCCGTGCTGGCCGGGCGGGTACGGGCGGGCCTCGAAGTACTTGACGGACTTCGGGGTCAGCGGAATGCCCAGAGCACGGGCAATCTTGACCTTGGGGCGCTTCTGGTTCGTCATGAACCAAACCTCTTCTCACTGTGCGACTGGCTCACCACTGTTGAAGGAGGTCGCTTCTCGCGGTCCGGGGAAACCACCGCACGCAAGGCGTGGTGATCAGCCGTTCTCCGGAACCGGGCACAATGTGCAGCACACGACAGGCCCACCGCCGGGAAGGTGGTGGGCTGCACGCGACACCCGAAGGTGCGCGACGCTCCTGGAGGCACCCCCGCGAGCGGAGGGCTCCCTGTATGACGTCCCGCTGGTGACGCACAGGTCTGCACCTGGGCACGGGGCGTCTCGCTTCGGGCAAGTGTATCGGACCCCAGGCAGCACTACCGACCACGGCCACCTGCCCGTCCCACCAGCCCGCGCCAGCGCCAGCGCCCGCGCCTGCGCCTGCGCCTGCTACGGGGCTACTGCCCGTTCAGCTTCGCCCGCACCCACTCGGCGATGTCCGCGTAGCGCGCCTCCGCGCCGTGCCGGGTCGGGCGGTAGTACGTGCGCCCGTGCACCGCGTCCGGCGCGTACTGCTGCGCGGCGATGCCCTCCGGCAGGTCGTGCGGGTACTGGTAGCCCTGGGCGTGCCCCAGCTTCTTCGCGCCCGCGTAGTGCCCGTCGCGCAGATGCGCCGGCACCGGGCCCGCCAGCCCTTTCCGCACGTCCGCGATCGCCTCTCCGATCGCCACCGTCGCCGCGTTGGACTTGGGCGCGAGCGCCAGCGCGATCACCGCGTGCGACAGCGTCAGCGCGGCCTCGGGAAAGCCGATCATCGCCACCGCCTGCGCGGCGGCGACGGCGATCGGCAGCGCGTTGGGGTCGGCGAGACCGATGTCCTCGCTCGCCGAGATCATCAGCCGCCGGGCGATGAACCTCGGGTCCTCGCCGGCCTCGATCATCCGCGCCAGGTAGTGCAGCGCCGCGTCGACGTCGCTCCCCCGGATCGACTTGATCAGCGCGCTCGCCACGTCGTAGTGCTGGTCGCCGTCCCGGTCGTAGCGGACCGCCGCCTTGTCGACGGCCTGCTCGACCGTCTCCAGCAGCACCTCGGTCCCGCCCAGCGCGAGCGCCGTACCGGCGGCCGCCTCGAGCGCCGTCAGCGCCTTGCGCGCGTCCCCACCGGCGATCCGTACCAGGTGGTCCTCGGCCTCGTCCGCCAGCGTCACCGCCCCGGCGAGGCCGCGCTCGTCACCCACGGCGCGGTGCAGCAGCTCCCTGACGTCCTCGTCGGTCAGCGACTCCAGGGTCAGCAGCAGCGACCGGGACAGCAGCGGCGAGATCACCGAGAAGTACGGGTTCTCCGTCGTCGCCGCGATCAGCGTGATCCAGCGGTTCTCCACCGCAGGGAGCAGCGAGTCCTGCTGCGCCTTGGAGAAGCGGTGGATCTCGTCCAGGAAGAGCGTCGTCTCCCGCCCCGACCCGCCCATCTCGCGCCGCGCGGACTCGATGACCGTCCGGACCTCCTTCACTCCCGCGGTGATCGCCGACAGCTCGACGAAGCGCCGATCCGTGGCCTGGCTGATCACATACGCGAGGGTGGTCTTCCCGGTCCCCGGCGGGCCCCAGAGGATCACCGAGGAGGTCGCCGCGGGCCCGCCCTCGCTAGCGACCAGCCGCCGCAGCGGCGATCCCTCCCCCAACAGCCGCCGCTGGCCCGCCACCTCGTCCAGCGTGCGCGGACGCATCCGGACCGCGAGCGGGGACCGCTCCGGCTCCCTGGCCTGGCGTTCCTCGGCGGCGGCGGTGAAGAGGTCGGGTTCCACGTCCCCGACCCTATGCGACACGACCCCTCCGTCGAGAGGGCGTTGTTGACGGGGCACAGCCACGCCCACTTGGATGGTCACCGTACGCACACGACCAGTCACGTAGCGCACCACAGCCAAGGAGGACCATGCGGATCCGACGGTTCACGGCCACGCTCCTCGCAGTCGCCGCCCTGTTCGTCACGGGCAACGCCACAGCGGTCGCGGCCACACCTACCGCCACCCCTCCGGACCAGTGCTCGGCCGCCTACGTCGACAACGACTCCCGGCTCGGCCCGGCGGAGCTACCGAGGTTCGGACGGGTGGGATTCGAGCTGCTCGGCTACCACCGCTCCGGCCGCCTGACCGACGCCCAGTTGCTGTCCCAGTACTACAGCCCGACCGCCAACTCCGGCTCGCCCGGCTGGATCTACCCGCCGGACAACGGCTACGTCATCGCTCCGGACGGCCAACCGATCGAGACCACGCAGACGCTGACCCCCGGTCAGGACATTGACCGGTTCGGCAGCGAGTACGGCTCGTTCCTCGCGCCCGAGGGACTCCCCTACGCCGCCCGGTCCATCCCGCCGTCCAGCCTCGACAGCACGCCCGCCGCGAGCTGCAACTACCACGACTACCGGGTCGTCAAGCCCTTCACCGTGGACGCTGGCCCGATCGCCCCCTGGTTCGGCCAGCCCGGGTACGGCTGGCAGTACCAGCTGGACTCCACGCTGGTCGCGGGCTCCCCGTCCCGGCTGAACGTGCTGTGGCTGGTCACCAACGGCTACCTGGCACGGCTGTAGCCGGAGCCGCTAAGGACGAGTACGGACGAGCTACGGACGAGCTACATGCGCAAGGTCCGGGGCCGCGCCGCACAGGCGCTGCCCCGGACCTCGATACCGCGTCAGTTCTCTTCTTGCTGCTCCGACTTCGCCTGCTCGCTCGATCGTGGCTGCGCGTCCACACCGGCCTCCTTGCGCTGCTGCGCGGTGATCGGCGTCGGGGCCCCGGTCAGGGGGTCGCCGCCGGTGGAGGTCTTCGGGAAGGCCATGACGTCACGGATGGTGTCGTAGCCGCCCAGCAGCGCCACCAGGCGGTCGAGGCCCAGGGCGATGCCGCCGTGCGGCGGGGGGCCGAAGTCGAAGGCGTTCAGCAGGAAGCCGAACTGCGACTGCGCCTCCTCCTCGGAGAGCCCGATCGCGTCGAAGGCACGCTTCTGGACGTCCTTCTGGTGGATACGGATCGAGCCGCCGCCGATCTCGGAGCCGTTGAGCACCAGGTCGTAGGCGTTGGAGAGGGCGTTGCCCGGGTCCTTGTCGAAGGTGTCCATCGACTCGGCGGTGGGCGCGGTGAAGGGGTGGTGGACCGCGTGCCAGCCGATGTGCTCGCCCTTGTCGTCCCACAGGTGCTCAAACATCGGGAAGTCGACGACCCACAGGAAGGCCCACGCGGACTCGTCGATCAGGTCGCAGCGGCGGCCGATCTCCAGGCGGGCCGCGCCGAGCAGTTCCTGGGACTCCGTCTTCCTGCCCGCGGCGAAGAAGACCGCGTCGCCCGGCTTGGCGCCGACGGCGGCGGCAAGACCGGCCAGGTGCTCGGCGGACAGGTTCTTGGCGACAGGGCCGCGCAGCTCGCCGGTCTCCTCGTCCACCAGGACGTAGGCGAGGCCGCGCGCGCCGCGCGCCTTCGCCCAGTCCTGCCAGGCGTCGAGCTGCTTGCGCGGCTGCGAGGCGCCGCCGGGCATGACGACCGCACCGACGTACGGGGCCTGGAAGACGCGGAACTCCGTGCCCGCGAAGTATTCGGTGAGGTCGGTGAGCTCGTTTTCGAAGCGGACGTCGGGCTTGTCCGAGCCGTAGCGGGCCATCGCCTGGGCGTAGGTGAGGCGCGGCAGCGGAAGCTGCACCTCGTGGCCGTGCACCTCGCTCCAGATCCGGGCGACGATCTTCTCGCCCAGCGCCAGGATGTCCTCCTGGTCGACGAACGACGCCTCGATGTCGAGCTGGGTGAACTCCGGCTGGCGGTCGGCGCGGAAGTCCTCGTCGCGGAAGCAGCGCGCGATCTGGTAGTAACGCTCCATGCCCGCGACCATCAGCAACTGCTTGAACAGCTGCGGCGACTGCGGCAACGCGTACCAGTGGCCGGGCTGGAGCCGGACCGGGACCAGGAAGTCGCGGGCGCCCTCGGGGGTGGAGCGGGTCAGGTACGGCGTCTCGATGTCGAGGTAGTCGTTCTCCTCCATCACCGTGCGGATGATGTGGGTGGCCCTGGAGCGCAGCCGCAGCGCCTTCGCCGGGCCCTCACGGCGCAGGTCGAGGTAGCGGTAGCGGAGGCGGACTTCCTCGTTGACCGAACCCGGCTCGTACTCGGCGACCTGGAACGGCAGCGCGGCGGACTCCGAGAGGACCGTGAGCTCGTGGACGACGACCTCGACCGCGCCGGTCGGGATCTCCGTGTTCTCGTTGCCCTCGGGGCGGAGCCGGACCTCACCGACGATCTTGACGCACCACTCGGAGCGCAGGCCGTGCACCGAGTCCAGGTCGCGCACCACGACCTGGACGGTGCCGGAGGCGTCGCGCAGATCGATGAAGGCGACACCGCCGTGGTCGCGGCGGCGGGCGACCCAGCCTGCGAGGGTCACGGTGGTGCCGGCGTGCTCCGGGCGGAGCGTGCCGGCTTCATGGCTGCGGATCACTTGAGCTTCTCCTTGAGGGTGGTGACGAGAGCGTCCAGGGCGACCGGGGTCTGGTCACCGGTGGTGAGGTCCTTGAGCTGCACCAGGCCTTCGGCGAGATCCCGCTCCCCGGCGACCAGCGCGAAGCGCGCGCCGGAGCGGTCCGCGGCCTTCATGGCCGCCTTGAGTCCCTTGCCGCCGTACGCGAAGTCGGCGCTGACGCCGTCGCGGCGGAGTTCGGTGACCACGCCGAAGAGCACGCTGCGGGCCTGCTCGCCAAGCGGAACGGCGAAGACGTCACTGCTGCGCGGTGCCGGCAGCTCGATGCCTTCGGCCTCCAGCGCCAGAACGGTTCGGTCCACACCCAGCGCCCAGCCGACGGAGGGCAGCGCGGGTCCGCCGATCATCTCGGACAGCCCGTCGTAACGCCCGCCGCCGCCGACGGCCGACTGCGCGCCGAGGCCGTCGTGCACGAACTCGAAGGTGGTACGGGTGTAGTAGTCGAGACCCCGGACCAGCTTGAGGTCATCCTCGAAGGCGACGCCGGAGGCGGTCAGGATCTCGCGGACCTGCTCGTGGTACGCCTTGCAGTCCTCGCACAGGTAGTCCACCAGCATGGGCGCGCCGACGAGCTGCTTCTGGACGTCGGGGCGCTTGTCGTCGAGCACCCGCAGCGGGTTGATCTCGGCGCGCCGGACCGTGTCGGCGTCCAGGTCGAGGCCGTGCAGGAACTCCTGCAGGGCGGCGCGGTAGACCGGTCGGCACTGCCTGTCGCCGAGGCTGTTGAGCAGGATGCGGAAGTTGCGCAGGCCGAGGGAGCGGTAGGCATCGGAGGCCAGGATGATCAACTCGGCGTCCAGCGCCGGGTCCTCGGCGCCGATGGCCTCCGCGCCGACCTGCCAGAACTGGCGGTAGCGGCCCTTCTGCGGCTTCTCGTAGCGGTACTGCGAGCCGGAGTACCAGAGTTTGACCGGCAGGTTGCCGATCCGGTGCAGATTGGCCTCAAGAGTGGCCCGCAGCACCGAGGCCGTCGCCTCGGGGCGCAGCGCGAGTTCGTCGCCGCCGAGGGTCGTGAGGGTGAACATCTCCTTGCTCACGATGTCGGTGGACTCGCCGACACCTCGGGAGAACAGGTTGATGTCCTCGAAGACCGGTGTCTCGATGTACCCGTAGCCCGCGCGGCGCAGCGGGGCGGCGATCGCCTCGCGCACGGCAAGCACCGTGGCGGACTCCGCGGGCAGGATGTCGTAGGTCCCCTTGGGGGCCTGGAAGGAGCTACTCACGTCTCGTCTCAATCAGAGTCCCCGGCGCGGTGCGCCGGGCTCGGTCGTCACGCCCGCGACCTGGCGCAGGTACGGGTTGCCGGCGCGTTCGCGGCCGATGGTGGTCTGGGGGCCGTGGCCGGAGAGCACCACGGTCTCGTCCTGGAGCGGCAGGCACACGCGGGCCAGCGACTTCAGGAGGGCGTCGTGGTCGCCTCCGGGTAGATCGGTTCGTCCTACGGAGCCGGCGAAGAGCAGGTCACCCGAGAAGAGCACCGGGGGGAGGTCCGGAGCGGCGGGGGTCCTGAAGGTCACCGACCCCCCGGTATGGCCGGGTGCGTGGTCCACGGTGAGCCGCAGACCGGCGAGGTCGAGGACGCTGCCGTCGGTGAGGATGCGCAGGTCGTCGGGCTCGCCGACGGTGAGCTCGCCCATCAACTGCGCGCCGAGCGAGCGGCCGAGCGCCTTCTCGGGGTCGGCGAGCATGTAACGGTCCTCGGGGTGGATCCAGGCCGGGATGCCGCGTGCGCCGCAGATCGGCATGACCGAGGCGACGTGGTCGATGTGCCCGTGCGTGAGGACGACGGCGACCGGCTTGAGGCCGTGCTCGCGGACGGCCTCCTCGACCCCGGCGGTGGCCTCGTGCCCCGGGTCGACGATCACACATTCCTCGCCGGAGGCGGGGGCGACCAGGTAGCAGTTGGTGCCCCAGGCCCCTGCGGGGAAACCGGCGATGAACACGTTGGTCCTTTGCACGTCGGAGGCGGTTGTAGCGGCGAAGGAAGACTGCAGGCAGCCTACCGGCGGGGCGGGGACGATCGCGAACCCGTTACCGGCGGGGCGCGTAGTGGCGGGGTTGCCCTTCGGCTTTCAGATTCCCTCCCTACACTGAGCGGCCAACGGGTACGAAGATCCCCACCGCCGAGGTGTGGCGTACGTGAAGGAGTGACGGTCGGTGGCACCCAACGACAAGCCCAGCAAGCCTCTCCCCAAGGACAAGGAGAAGCGGCGTCGGGAACTGGAGCGGCTGAAGTACCAGCGCCAGGCGGAGAAGCGCGCTCAGTCGGTGGTTCGGGCGCGAAAGCGGACGGCGGTAGTAGGCGTCGCGGTGGTCGCCGTGGCGGGCGTCGCCGGCGGGGCGTGGGCGCTGAGCGGGTCGGGTTCCAAGACGAAGCCGGTGGCCGCGTCTTCGGCCTCGCCGAAGGCCACGGCCAGCGCGGCCGCGGTGCACGTGCAGGGCTGCACCACGGCTGCGGCGGGAACGCCGGGGAGCAAGCAGTGGAAGGCCGAGCCGGCGATGTCCATCGACACCAAGGCGTCGTACACGGCGACCCTCGACACCAACTGCGGCCCGGTGACGCTGAAGCTGGACGCGGCCAACGCTCCGCACACGGTCAACTCCTTCGTCTTCCTGGCCGGACAGCACTTCTTCGACCATGTGAAGTGCCACCGGCTGACCACCGGCGGGCTGTCGGTGCTGCAGTGCGGCGACCCGACCGGTTCGGGCTCCGGCGGCCCCGGTTACACCATCCCGGACGAGAACCTGAAGGACACCGCGCTCAAGGGCGGCACCTACCCGGCCGGGACCGTGGCGATGGCGAACACCGGCCAGGCCCACACCGGGGGCAGCCAGTTCTTCCTGGTCTACAAGGACAGCCAGTTGCCGGCCAGCTACACCCCGTTCGGCACCATCACCGGCGGCCTGGACATCCTGCAGCGGGTGGCGGCGGCCGGCACCAACAACGCCAACGGAACCGGGGACGGGGCTCCACTGCAGAGCGTCGTGATGAACTCGGTCACCACCGCGAAGGGCTGAGGCGGACCCGGCCGGGGCCGATACCGGACCGGCGGCGCGCGGGGCAGTTTTCGCCGCCGGGATACGGACAGCACCGGGGCCGGTCGCCTATGTTGGCGTCTTGTAGGGTGCCTTGACCCGGCGGCGACTCTGAGCTCGGCCGGACATCGAACTGTGGACGGTGGCCCTTGCCTCCTGGCGGAGGGCCACCATATGGAGGAGGCGCTGTGACCAGCGACCCGTGGGGCCGTGTCGACGACGAGGGGACCGTCTACGTGCGGACGGCCGAGGGCGAGCGTGTCGTCGGCTCGTGGCAGGCAGGTTCCCCCGACGAGGCACTTGCCTACTTCACCCGGAAGTACGAGGGAATCGCGGTCGAGATCGGACTGCTGGAGCGCCGGGTCCGCACGACGGACCTGGCCGCGAAGGACGCGATGACCGCGATCGAGCACCTGCAGGCGCAGGTGACCGAGGGCCATGCGGTCGGTGACCTGGACGTGCTGGCGAAGCGCCTGGAGGCGCTGGTCGGCGAGGTCGAGAGCCGTCGCGAGGAGCGCAAGGCCGCGCGCGCCAAGGCCCAGGACGAGGCCAAGGTCGCCAAGGAGGCCCTGGTCGCCGAGGCCGAGCAGCTCGCCGAGTCGACCCAGTGGCGGGAGGCCGGGGACCGGCTGCGCGCCCTGGTGGACACCTGGAAGGGCCTGCCCCGGCTCGACCGCAAGTCCGACGACGAGCTCTGGCACCGCTTCTCGCACGCCCGGTCGACCTTCTCCAAGCGCCGCAAGGCCCACTTCGCGACGCTGGACCAGCAGCGCGACGAGGCCAGGCAGCACAAGGAGAAGCTGGCCAAGGAGGCCGAGTCGCTGTCCGGCTCCACGGACTGGGGCGCCACCGCGGCGCGTTACCGCGAGCTGATGGCGGAGTGGAAGGCGGCAGGCCGCGCCCAGCGCGAGGCCGAGGACGAGCTGTGGACCCGCTTCCGGGGCGCGCAGGACGTGTTCTTCCAGGCGCGTTCGGCGGTGTTCGACGAGCGTGACGCCGAGGAGAAGGAGAACCAGAAGCTCAAGGAGGCCCTGCTGGTCGAGGCGGAGGCGCTGCTTCCGATCGGGGACCTCAAGGCCGTCAAGGCGTCCTACCGCTCGATCAGCGAGCGCTGGGAGGAGATCGGCCACGTGCCGCGCGACGCCCGGCCCAAGCTGGAGGCCCGGCTGCACACCGTCGACCGGGCGATCCGGGAGGCCGAGGAGGCCGAGTGGCAGCGCAGCAACCCGGAGGCCCGCGCGCGTGCGCAGGGGATGACGGGCCTGCTGCAGGCGGCCGTGGACAAGCTGGAGAAGCAGATCGAGGCAGCGCGGGCGAAGGGCGACAACTCCCGCGTGGCCAAGCTCGAAACCGAGCTGGCGGGCCGCCGCGAGCTGCTCGACCAGGCCCTCAAGGGTCTGCAGGAGTTCGGCGGCTAGAGCCTGCCGGCGTATGACGTGCGAGAGGCCCTCACCCCCCTGGGGGTGAGGGCCTCTCGCACGAGCCGAGCCGGTGCGCTCGCTACCGCTGCTGCCTGGCGGAGGTGACCCGGTAGACGTCGTACACGCCCTCCACGCCACGGACGGCCTTGAGGACGTGGCCGAGGTGCTTGGGGTCGCCCATCTCGAAGGTGAAGCGGCTCATCGCGACCCGGTCGCGGGAGGTCTGCACCGCCGCCGACAGGATGTTGACGTGCTGGTCGGACAGCACCCGGGTGACGTCCGAGAGCAGCCGGGACCGGTCCAGCGCCTCGACCTGGATGGCGACCAGGAAGACCGAGGACTGGGTCGGCGCCCACTCGACATCGACCATGCGCTCCTGCTGCTGCGCCAGCGAGTCGACGTTGACGCAGTCGGCGCGGTGGACCGAGACGCCGTTGCCCCGGGTGATGAAGCCGACGATGGGGTCGCCGGGGACGGGCGTGCAGCAGCGGGAGAGCTTGACCCAGACGTCGGAGATGCCCTTGACCACGACGCCGGGGTCGGCCGCCGCGCGGCGGTTGCGGCGTCCGCTGGCCGGGGACGGGGTAGTGGTCTCCGCGATGTCCTCGGTGGCCCCCTCCTCGCCGCCTAGGGCCTGGACCAGCTTCTGCACGATGGTCTGCGCGGAGACATGGCCCTCGCCGATGGCGGCGTAGAGGGAGGAGATGTCGGGGTAGCGCATCTCGTGGGCCAGGGTGACCAGCGAGTCGCCGGTGAGGATGCGCTGCAGCGGCAGGCCCTGCTTGCGCATGGCCCGGGTGATGGCCTCCTTGCCCTGCTCGATGGCCTCCTCGCGGCGCTCCTTGGAGAACCAGGCGCGGATCTTGTTGCGGGCGCGTGGGGACTTGACGAAGCCGAGCCAGTCGCGGGACGGCGCGGCGTTGGCAGCCTTGGAGGTGAACACCTCGACCAGGTCGCCGTTGTCCAGCGTGCTCTCCAGCGGCACCAGGCGGCCGTTGACGCGCGCGCCTATGGTCCGGTGGCCGACCTCGGTGTGGACGGCGTAGGCGAAGTCGACGGGGGTGGCCCCGGCGGGCAGCGCTATCACGTCGCCCTTCGGCGTGAAGACGAAGACCTCGTTGTTGGACAGATCGAAGCGCAGCGACTCCAGGAACTCGCTGGGGTCCTCGGTCTCCTTCTGCCAGTCGAGGAGTTGGCGCAGCCAGGCCATCTCGTTGACGGTGTCGGCTTTGGCGCCCTTGCCGGTGGGGGTGTCGGTGCGGACCTTGGAGGTGCCAGCGACGGCCTGCTGCTTGTACTTCCAGTGCGCGGCGATGCCGTACTCGGCGCGGCGGTGCATGTCGAAGGTACGGATCTGCAGCTCGACCGGCTTGCCGCCGGGGCCGATGACCGTGGTGTGCAGCGACTGGTACATGTTGAACTTGGGCATCGCGATGTAGTCCTTGAACCGCCCCGGCACCGGGTTCCACCGCGCGTGGATGGTGCCCAGCGCCGCGTAGCAGTCGCGGACGGAGTCGACCAGGACCCGGATGCCCACCAGGTCGTAGATCTCGGCGAAGTCGCGGCCGCGCACGATCATCTTCTGGTAGACGCTGTAGTAGTGCTTGGGCCGGCCGGTGACGGTGGCCTTGATACGGGCGGCCCGCAGGTCGCCCATGACCTGGTCGGTGACCGTGGTCAGGTACTCGTCGCGCTTGGGGGCGCGCTCGGCGACCAGGCGGACGATCTCGTCGTACATCTTGGGGTAGAGGATCGCGAAGGCCAGGTCCTCCAGCTCCCACTTGATGGTGTTCATGCCGAGCCGGTGCGCCAGCGGGGCGTAGATCTCCAGCGTCTCGCGGGCCTTCTTCTCCTGCTTCTCCCGCTTGAGGTAGCGCATGGTGCGCATGTTGTGCAGGCGGTCGGCGAGCTTGATGACCAGGACGCGCGGGTCCTTGGCCATGGCGACGACCATCTTGCGGACCGTCTCGGCCTGCGCGGCCTCGCCGAACTTGACCTTGTCGAGCTTGGTCACGCCATCGACCAGCATGGCGACGGTGTCGCCGAAGTCACGGCGGAGCGTCTCCAGGCCGTAGTCGGTGTCCTCGACGGTGTCGTGCAGCAGCCCGGCCATCAGGGTCGGGGTGTCCATGCCGAGCTCGGCAAGGATGGTGGCGACCGCGAGGGGGTGCGTGATGTACGGGTCGCCGCTCTTGCGCTTCTGGCCGCGGTGCCAGCGCTCCGCGATCTGGTAGGCCCGCTCCAGGGTGACCAGGTCGGCCTTGGGGTCGTTGCCCCGGACGATCCGGAAGAGCGGTTCGAGCACCGGGTTGAGCGTGCTGCCGCGCTGGCCGCCGAGACGGGCGAGGCGGGCCCGTACCCGGCTGGGCGAGGCCGCGGTGGGGCGGAGTGCCATCGGGGCGTGCGCGGCGGCCCTGGCGGCCACTGAGGCGGGCGGCACAGGAGTGGGGCGGGCGGGCGCGGCCGTGCCCGGGCGCGGCCCCTTCGCCGGCTCCGCGGCGGGGACGGCGTCCTGCGCGTCGGCAGTGGTGGGCACGACCTCTTCCGGCAAGTGCACTCCTAAAGGCGCGAATCGCCGAGGCTTCAAACACGGCGAGTACTCCATGGTACCGAGCGGCAACGACAGTCGTTCTCCGGGACGCCTGGGGCGGGCCACAGTACGTTCCGGTGACCCGCCCCAGGCTGTGCTTTCACGCGTGCTTTCGCGCGTTTGTTCTCGAGTGGCGGTCAGACCGCGATGACCGCTTCCAGCGGAGCGTCGCCCAGGTGCGCGGCGAGGCGTGCGCGGCCGCCGAGGAAGCCGAGCTCCATCAGCACGACCACGCCCGCGAGCTCGGCGCCGGCCCGGCGCACCAGGTCGAGGGACGCCTCCACGGTGCCGCCGGTGGCGAGCACGTCGTCGACGACCAGGACCCGCTCACCGGGAACAAAGGCGTCGCACTGGACCTCTATCACCGCGGAGCCGTACTCCAGCTCGTACGCCTGGCGGTGGCAGGCTCCGGGGAGCTTGCCCTCCTTGCGGACCGGGACGAACCCCGCTCCTGCGGCGTACGCGGCCGGGGCCGCGAGGATGAACCCGCGGGCCTCGAGTCCGACGATCTTGGTCGCGCCCAGGGCCTTGGCCCGCTCCGCCAGGTGGTCGACGAGGGCGCCGAAGCCCTCGGCGTCGGCCAGCAACGGGGCGATGTCCTTGAAGACCACTCCGGGCTTGGGGTAGTCCGGGACGTCGCGGATCCGGGCAGCCAGCAGCGCGGCCAGATCGTCGGTACTCACGCCGGTTTCCCTACTTCCGCTTGCCGGAGGTGCGACGGTCGCTGCGGCTGCGGTTGGTGGGCTGGCGCCGCACTCCGCTGCCACTGCCGCTGCCGACCGGGACGTTGTCCTGCGGGTCGTCGGAGTCGCCCGCCCCGCCGTCGGGGTCGTCCGAGGACACGGCACGACCCTCGGCCTCGGCCTTCGCGTCGGAGGCACGGCGCTGCGCGACCCGCTTGGCGAGGGCCTGGTACTCGGGCTGCTTCTCCTTGAGCCAGGCCACCAGCGGAGTGGCGACGCAGATCGAGGAGTAGGCACCGGCGCTCAGGCCGACGAACAGCGCGAGCGAGATGTCGTTCAGCGTGCCCGCACCCAGCAGCCCGCCGCCGATGAACAGAAGCGCGGCGACCGGGAGGAGCGCCAGGATGGTGGTGTTGATCGAGCGGACCAGGGTGCCGTTCAGCGAGCGGTTGGCCGCGTCGCTGTAGGTCAGCTTGGTCTGGGTGGTGAGCTTCTTGGTGGCGTCCTTGAGGCCGTCGAAGACGACGACGGTGTCGTACAGCGAGTAGCCGAGGACGGTCAGGAAGCCGATCACCGTACCCGAGGTGACCGTGAAGCCCATCAGCGCGTACACGCCGATGGTGATGACGAGGTCGTGGATGAGCGCGACCAGGGCGGCGACGGCGAGTCGCCACTCGAACGCGACGGCGAGGTAGAGGGTCACCAGCACCATGAAGGCGATCAGGCCGTAGAGGGCCTTCTTGCTGATGTCCTTGCCCCAGCTGGCGCCGATCGACTGGGTGCTGATCTGCGTGTGGGAGATGCCCAGCTGGGAGGTGATCTCGCTGGTGGCCTTGGCGACCGACACGTTCTCCGACGCGTTGATCTGGATCGTGATCTGCTGACCCGCGCTGCTGGTCGCCGACTGCACCACCGAGTTGCTGTCCCCGGTGATGTCGTGCGCGAGGGTCTGCGCCTGGCTGATCGTCAGTCCGGGCTTGGAGATCGTGTAGATCTCGCCGCCCTTGAACTCGATGCCCAGATTCAGGCCGCGCACTCCCAGGCCGACGACGGCCGCGAGCAGGATGACGCCGGAGATGGCGACCCAGAGCTTGCGGCGGCCGACGAAGTCGATGCTGACCTCACCGGTGAAGAGCCGGTGGCCGATATTGCCGAAGCGTGACATCTGGTCATGCCTCCTTGGTCTCGGCGGGACGACGGCGGCCGCCTCGAAGCGGCGGACGAATGCCCAGGCGCGACGGGTCGAGCCCGGACATGGGGTGGCCGTCCGAGAAGAACTTGCGTCGGGCCAGGAGCGAGATCAGCGGCTTGGTGAAGAGGAAGATCACCACGACGTCCAGCAGGGTGGTGAGACCCAGCGTGAACGCGAAGCCCTGGACCTTGCCGACGGTGAAGAAGTACAGCACCGCCGCAGCCAGGAAGGACACGAAGTCCGCGACCAGGATGGTGCGCCGGGCCTTGGGCCAGGCCCGTTGCACGGAGGGGCGGAGCGAGGTACCGGTGCGGAGCTCGTCGCGGATCCGTTCGAAGTAGACGACGAAGGAGTCCGCGGTGATACCGATGGCCACGATCGCGCCACAGATGGCCGGCAGGTTCAGAGCGAACCCGATCGTCCCACCGAGCAGCGACATGATCGCGTACGTCAGCGCGGCGGAGACGGCGAGGCCTGCGATGGCCACCAGGCCGAGGCCGCGGTAGTAGAGCAGCGAGTAGAGGATCACCAGCGCGAGACCGATGGCGCCGGACACCAGGCCTGCGGTGAGCTGGCTGCCGCCGAGCTCGGGCGAGACCGTCGTGAAGTCCTGCTGCTGGAAGGTCAGCGGCAGCGCGCCGAAGTTCAGCACGTTGGCGAGGCCGGTGGCCTCCTGCTGGGTGAAGCTACCGGTGATCTGTGCCTGGCCGCCGGGGATGGCCGCCGCGACGGACGGCGAGGACTGCACCGTGCCGTCCAGAACGATCGCGAACTGGTTCTGCGGCGACGTCTTGGTCGCCAGCGTCCCCGTGGTGTTGGTGAACTGCGTGGTGCCCTGGGAGTTGAAGCTCAGGTTGACCTGCCAGGCGCCGGTCTGCTGGCTGACACCCGCCGAGGCGCTGCTGATGTTGGTGCCGGGAACGGACACCGGTCCCAGCGCGTACTTGTAGTACACCCCGCCGATCGCCGTCGAGGAACAGGCAATCGCATTGGCGGTGGTGGCCGTCTGGTAGTCCTTGGACCGCTGCGTCGGCTGCGAGCAGTCCAGGTTGTTGAACGGTGCGGTGAGGTCCGCGGGCACCGTTCCGCTGGTCAGCGCGGCGCTGGACGCCGCACTACTGGACGGGTTCGCCGACGAGGACGCCTTGGCGGTTGCAAGGGGCGTGGGGGCCTTGAGGGCCTGGGTCACTGCATCGCCCTGGGTCTTGCTCGCGGACGGCTTCGCGGAGGCCGAGGCAGACCCGGAGGGCGCCGTCGCGCTCGGCGAGCCTGACGCCTTGGCGGTGGAAGAGGTCGAGGGGGTCGGGGTGACGGCGACCCCGGAGGGTGCCTCGGCGAGGACCGGCCGGAAGTACAGCAGCGCGGTCTTGCCGATCTCGTCGGCGATCTGCTGCGAGTTGGTGCCCTTGGGGATCGTCACGATGATCGTGTCGCTGCCCTGGGTCTGCACCGTCGCCTCGGACACACCGAAGGCGTTGACTCGCTGCTGCAGAATCGAGACGGCCTCGTTCATGCTGGTCGAGTTGACCGCACCGGGGTTGCCCACCGGGGCCTGTGCCTTGAGGGTGACGCTCGAGCCGCCGGCGAGGTCGATGCCAAGGCGCGGCTTGGTGTTCCCGGTGGCGAACATGATGGCCACCAGGGCCACCACCGTCACCAGGATCAGGCTCAGCGCACGCCCCGGGTATCCGTCACGCGGACGGGATTTGGGTGATGCCACCTTCTCGATTCTCTCTGTCCATGCCGTGGGTGGGTCGCGCCACCGCCGCCGGGGGTCGGCGGGCAGGGGGCGGCGCGATCACGACGCAGCGATCCTGTGGAGCCGTCCGGAGCCAGCGGCTCCGGGGAAGTCTGCCGTTGTGGGCAGGCTACTTGGCGGTGACGCCCTTGTCTGCGGCGGGCTCCGCAGTGTCGATCTTCTCCTCGGTCTCAACCACGACCGTGTCCGCGGGCTTGTCCGCAGCGGCGGTCTTGTCGAGCACGATGGGGGCCTCGGCCTGGTCGGCCGGCACGGCCTCGGCCGACACGGCGGACGCCTCGCCGTCGAGCTCAAGCTCGTCGTCCTCAGGGCTGTCGCCGTGGACGATGCGGTTGTACTCGACGCCGTCCATCACGACCGCGATGGCGTTCTTCGCGTAGATGGCGTGGACGCCGGGGGCGACCTCCAGCTCGACGGAGTCGTCGTTGACGGCCTTGACCAGGGCGTACATACCGCCGATGGTGCGGACGCCGGAGCCGGGCTCCATCTTGTTGCGCATATCGGCGGCCTGCGCCTGCTTCTTCTTCGCAGAGCGGGTCATCATGAACATGGCCCCGAACATGACGACCATGATGAGGAGGAGAGAGGGATTCACGACTGACAGGTCCTTTGCGAGGCCGCAAGGGAAGCGGCCGGTCATCTGGTGGCGGTCCACCCTGATAGGGGCGGCAACGGCGGAGTCTAAGGGACACTCCTTGGACGGACAACGTCAAGCATCGCATCCCGGTTCCGACGATAGCGAGTCTCTGGGCATGTCCGTGTCCGTTCAGCCGTTCGTTCAGCCCTCCGATGCGGGTGCGGCGGGGGTCTGCGCGCCGGGTCCGAACAGCTCCTGCTGGGCGGGGAGGGGGGCGTGCGGCGGAGTGAGGCCGAGGTGCTGCCAGGCGGCGGCGGTGGCGATCCGGCCGCGCGGGGTGCGGGCGAGCAGGCCCTCGCGGACCAGGAAGGGCTCGGCGACCTCCTCCACCGTCTCGCTCTCCTCCCCCACAGCGACGGCGAGCGTGGAGAGACCGACCGGACCGCCGCCGAAGAGTTTCAGCAGGGCGTGCAGCACGGCGCGATCGAGCCGGTCGAGCCCGCGCGCGTCCACCTCGTACACCGCCAGGGCGGCGGCTGCGATCTCCTGGGTGATCACCCCGTCGTGTCTGACCTGGGCGAAGTCGCGAACACGGCGCAGCAGACGGTTGGCGATACGGGGCGTGCCGCGCGAACGCCCGGCGATCTCGGCGGCACTCGCCGTGTCGATCCGGACGTCGAGCAGCCGGGCGGATCGGTGGATCACCCGCTCCAGCTCCGCCGGCGCGTAGAACTCCATGTGGCCGGTGAAGCCGAAGCGGTCGCGCAGCGGCGGCGGCAGCAGCCCGGCCCGGGTCGTGGCGCCGACCAGGGTGAACGGCGGCAGCTCCAGCGGGATCGCGGTGGCACCGGGGCCCTTGCCAACGATGACGTCGACCCGGAAGTCCTCCATGGCCATGTAGAGCATCTCCTCGGCGGGCCGCGACATCCGGTGGATCTCGTCGAGGAACAGCACCTCGCCCTCGGCGAGCGAGGAGAGGATCGCGGCCAGGTCGCCGGCGTGCTGGATCGCCGGGCCGGAGGTGATCCGGATCGGGGCGTTCATCTCCGCTGCGATGATCATGGACAGGGTGGTCTTGCCCAGTCCGGGCGGGCCGCTGAGCAGGACGTGGTCCGGAGTGGCCGAACGGTGCCGGGCGGCCTGCAGCACCAGCGAGAGCTGCTCGCGGACCCGCTCCTGGCCGATGAACTCGTCCAGGTCCTTGGGACGCAGCGCCGCCTCGACAGCCCGGTCCTCGCCGTCGGCGGCGGAGGTGACCAGCCGGTCGGCGGGGTGTACGGACTCGTCCTGAGGGCTCATGGGCGGCGACTCCAGCGGTGGTGTGACGGCAGCGGTGGTGTGACGGCAGCGGTGGTGAGACGGCAGCGGTGGTGGGACGGCAGCGAGGTGTGACGGCGGGTCAACAGGCGGCGGACAACAGGCAGTGGACGGCGGCTCAGCGGGCGCGGTTGCGGCTGCGCAGGGCGCTCCGCAGCAGCGCGGAGATATCCGGTCTCTCCTGGGCTTCAGCCTCCGGGGTGACGGCGACGACGGCGTCCTCGGCCTCGCGCGGGGCGAAGCCCAGGCCGACCAGGGCCGCGTGCAGCTGGTCCGACCAGGGCGCGGGCCCGGCGGCACGCACATGCTGCTGGGCGGGGACGGATCCGGTGGGCGCGCCCAGGCGGTCCTTGAGCTCGATCAGCAGTTTCTGCGCCCCCTTGGGCCCGATCCCGGGGACGGCGGTCAGCGCCTTGGCGTCACCGCGCTGGACGGCGACCCGCAGCGCGTCGGGGCGGTGCACCGCGAGCATGGCCTGGGCGACCTTGGGGCCGATCCCGCTCGCGGTCTGCAGTAGTTCGAAGGTCTGGCGCTCGTCGTCGTTGGCGAAGCCGTAGAGCGTCAGCGAGTCCTCGCGGACGACCAGCGAGGTGGCCAGCCTGACGGGCTCGCCGATCCGCAGCGGGGCGAGCGTCGCCGGGGCGCACTGGACCAGCATGCCCACGCCGCCGACCTCGATGACGGCGGAGCCGGGGGCGAGGGCGGCCACCGGGCCACTGACGAAGGCGATCACAGTCGGAGCTCCCTTGCTGAGGTCGTACGGGCGACCGCGGCGGCGATCCGGTCGGTGGCTGCGCCGCGCCAGATGTGGCAGATGGCCAGCGCCAGCGCGTCCGCGGCGTCGGCGGGCTTGGGGGGCGCGTCCAGCCGGAGCAGCCGGGTGACCATGGCGCCGACCTGCGCCTTGTCGGCCCGTCCGCTGCCGGTCACGGCCGCCTTGACCTCACTCGGCGTGTGCAGCGCGACGGGTATCCCGCGCCGGGTGGCGCAGAGCATGGCGACGGCACTCGCCTGCGCGGTGCCCATGACGGTGCGGACGTTGTGCTGGGCGAAGACCCGTTCGACCGCGACCAGGTCCGGGCGGTGCTCCTCGAACCACAGCTCCAGTCCCTGTTCGATCTGCAGCAGCCGGTGCGCGACGTCGACGTCCGCGGGGGTGCGCACGACCCCGCAGGCGACCATGCGCAGCGGGCGGCCGGACGCGCCGTCGACCACGCCGACGCCGCACCTGGTCAAGCCTGGGTCCACCCCCAGTACCCGCACGTGGCTCCGCCTCTCCCTCATGGAACTGATGTCTGTGGTGAGGCTATCGGTCGGGTCCGACAACGCGGCCCCGGACATGCCGCTGCCCGGCACCCGCAGGGGTGCCGGGCAGCGGTGGGGCGTGTCGCCTACTCGGCGTCGAGCTCCGCGCCGACCTCGTCCGAGATGTCGAAGTTGGCGAAGACGTTCTGGACGTCGTCGCTGTCCTCCAGCGCGTCGATCAGCTTGAAGATCTTGCGGGCGCCGTCGGCGTCCAGCTCGACCTGGACGCTGGGCACGAAGCTGGCGTCGGCCGAGTCGTAGTCGATCCCGGCGGCCTGCAGCGCGGTGCGGACCGCGACCATGTCGGTCGCCTCGCTCAGCACCTCGAAGGTGTCACCGAGGTCGTTGACCTCCTCGGCGCCGGCGTCCAGCACTGCGTCCAGGACGGTGTCCTCGTCGAGCTTCTCGCCCTTGGGGACGATGATGACGCCCTTGCGGGTGAACATGTACGACACCGAGCCCGGGTCGGCCATGTTGCCGCCGTTGCGGGTCATCGCCACGCGCACGTCGGAGGCGGCGCGGTTGCGGTTGTCGGTGAGGCACTCGATCAGCACCGCGACGCCGTTGGGGCCGTAGCCCTCGTACATGATGGTCGAGTAGTCCGCGCCACCGGCCTCGGCACCGGAACCGCGCTTGACGGCGCGGTTGATGTTGTCGATCGGCACCGAGCTCTTCTTTGCCTTCTGGATGGCGTCGTAGAGCGTCGGGTTGCCGGCCGGGTCACCGCCGCCGGTGCGGGCCGCGACCTCGATGTTTTTGATCATCTTCGCGAAGAGCTTGCCCCGCTTGGCGTCGATGACGGCCTTCTTGTGCTTGGTGGTAGCCCATTTGGAGTGGCCGGACATCGAGTGACTCCTTCATACACAACACCAAAGAAATGGAACAGGGAGATCCTACCGTCGCCATCGGTGACAACGGTCACCCGGCAGTCACCTGACGGTCACCCGGCGGCGCGGACCATGTCCACGAAGTAGGCGTGCACTCTGCTGTCGCCGCTCAGTTCCGGGTGGAACGACGTGGCCAGCAGATTCCCCTGACGTACCGCCACGACACGCCCGTCGCCCAGGTCGGCGAGGACCTCGACGCCCTCGCCCACGGACTCGACCCAGGGCGCGCGGATGAAGATCCCGTGCACTGGGCCGCCGTCCAGGCCACGGAAGTCGATCGACTGCTCGAAGGACTCGTTCTGCCGCCCGAACGCGTTCCGACGCACCGTCATGTCTATCCCGCCGACGCTCTCCTGGTCGTCCCGGCCGTCCAGGATCTTGTCCGCGAGCATGATCATGCCGGCGCAGGAGCCGTAGACCGGCATCCCCGCGGCGACCCGGGCCCGCAGCGGCTCCATCAGCCCGAAGATCAGCGCCAGCTTGGACATGGTGGTCGACTCGCCGCCGGGAATGACCAGGGCGTCGATCTCCGCCAACTCCTCGATGCGGCGGACAGGCCGCGCGACCGCGTCGGCCTCGGCCAGCGCCAGGGCGTGCTCGCGCACGTCACCCTGCAACGCGAGAACACCGACAACGGGAGAACTGGTCACGGCGAAAAACCTCTTCGGGGAGCTTTGATCAGCGGGGAACGGAAAATGGGGAGCGCGGACCCGGAGGCCGCGCTCCCCACCAGTGGCACGAAGCCACCGGTACGAACTACCAGCCGCGGTTGGCGTAGCGCTCGGAGTCAGGCAGGGTGTCGCAGTTGATGCCGACCATGGCCTCGCCCAGGCCGCGGGAGACGTCCGCGATGATCTTCGGGTCGTCGAAGAAGGTGGTGGCCTTGACGATGGCCTCGGCGCGCTTGGCCGGGTCGCCGGACTTGAAGATGCCGGAGCCGACGAAGACGCCCTCGGCGCCGAGCTGCATCATCAGCGCGGCGTCGGCGGGGGTGGCCACGCCGCCGGCGGAGAACAGCACGACCGGCAGCTTGCCCAGCTCGGCGACCTCCTTGACCAGCTCGTACGGGGCGCGGAGCTCCTTGGCGGCGGCGTAGAGCTCGTTGTTGTCCAGGGCGCGCAGGCGGCCGATGTCGGCGCGGATCTGGCGCATGTGGCGGACCGCCTCGACCACGTTGCCGGTGCCGGCCTCGCCCTTGGAGCGGATCATGGCCGCGCCCTCGGCGATACGGCGCAGCGCCTCGCCCAGGTTGGTCGCGCCGCAGACGAAGGGGGTGGTGAAGGCCCACTTGTCGCTGTGGTTGACCTCGTCGGCCGGAGTCAGCACCTCGGACTCGTCGATGTAGTCGACGCCGAGCGACTGCAGCACCTGGGCCTCGACGAAGTGGCCGATCCGGGACTTGGCCATGACCGGGATGGAGACCGCGTTGATGATGCCGTCGATCATGTCGGGGTCGGACATGCGGGCGACGCCGCCGTCCTTGCGGATGTCGGCGGGGACCCGCTCCAGGGCCATGACGGCCACGGCACCGGCGTCCTCGGCGATCTTCGCCTGCTCGGCGTCGACGACGTCCATGATCACGCCGCCCTTGAGCTGCTCGGCCATGCCGCGCTTGACGCGGGCGGTGCCGACGGCGGGGTTGTCGGTGGGGGCGGGGGTGTTGGTGGACACGAAAGACCTCACTGAAGACACGGACGGTGGTGCGATAAGCCCAATGGTAGGCCCGAACCGACCCTAGCCGATGCTCCACCCGGTCCAGCTCGCCCTCGGGCCACACTCCGCAGTGGCGCGTCTCACTTCCGCGTCACTGCAGGGTGATGGCGGGTCACGCCGAGGTCAGCCCGACCTCATGCCGAACGGTGTCGGGTCACGCCGGGGCCAGCGCGGACGGGGGCTCGTCGTCCATCTCGAAGGCCATCGGGAACGGCGCGTGCCCGGCCAGCCGCAGCATCCGCACCAGACGATGCCTGCGCACCGCCCGCGCGGCCCGCACCGAGTCGTTGTGGAACCGCCGCGCCATCGGCACCCGGCGGACCGCCGCCGTCAGATCCGCGACGATCTCCTCGCCGCCGACCAGCGCACGCAGCTCGTCCACCTGCGCCGGCGTCCCGAAGACCGCCCGCAGGGCCTGGCTGAGGTCGCTCTCGGCGACCTCCCGCCCCTCCTCCGCAGCCGTACGGGCGCCGTGCGCCGCCTGGTAGAGGACGATGGACGCGGCAGGGTCGAGCAGCGTGGACGTCGCCAGTTCCAGCGTCGTCGAGGACCGCCGGAGCAACTGCGCGTCCAGAGCGGCCTTCGCCGCGTCGATCCGCGCGTGCAGCCGGTCCAGCCGCCCCGCCGTCCAACTCAGGTAAAGCCCGACCAGAACGACAGCGACGACTACCCAGACCCAGATGCTCACAAGGCGTCACCCTACGGCTTGGACGGGTCGGGCTCCGCGAGCGGCCTGTCCCGCGCGAATCCCAGCCGCGCCCGCCAGCCCCCGCTGGGGTCCTCGTCGACCATCGCCGCCGCACCGGTGGCGACGGTCTCGTAGACGGAGAGGATGTCGGCGCCGACCGTCTCCCAGTCGAAGCGGCGGACATGCCGCGACCCTGCCTCGCGCAGCTCCGCGAGCCGCTCCGGGTCGCCCAGCAACCGTACGGCGGCCTCCGCGAGGGCGCCGGCGTCCCCGACCGGGAACAGTTCCCCCGCGCTGCCGCCGTCGAGCACCTGCCGGAACGCGTCCAGGTCGCTGGCGAGCACCGGCGCGGACGCCGACATGGCCTCTACCAGGATGATGCCGAAGCTCTCGCCGCCGGTGTTGGGCGCGACGTAGAGGTCGACGCTGCGCAGCAGCCGGGCCTTCTCCTCGTCGCTGACCATCCCGAGGAACTCGATCTGCGCACGCACGTCCGCGGGGAGGCCCTTCACGGCCTCCTCCTCGTCGCCCTTGCCGGCCACCAGCAGCCGCGTCCCCGGTCGCGCGGCCAGGATCCTCGGGAGCGCCTCCAGCAGCGTCGGCAGGCCCTTCCTGGGCTCGTTGATCCGGCCCACGAACCCGATGGTGCCGCCGCTCCACTTCGGCTCGGGCTCCGCCCGGGCGAAGAAGCCGACGTCGACCCCGTTGGGGATCAGCACCGCGTCCCCGCCGAAGTGTTCGACGAGCGTGCGCCGGGCGTACTCGCTGACCGCGATCCGGGCGCTGATCTTCTCCAGCGCCGGCTGCATGATCGGCTCGGCCGCGATCATGGCCCGGGAGCGCGGGTTGGAGGTGTGGAAGGTCGCCACGATCGGCCCGGTCGCCGCCCAGCAGGCCAGCAGCGACAGGCTCGGGGTGACCGGCTCGTGGATGTGCAGGACCTCGAAGGCACCATCGTGCAGCCAGCGGCGCACCCGGGCGGCCGACAGTACCCCGAAGTTCAGCCGGGCCACCGAGCCGTTGTAAGGCACCGGAACCGCGCGTCCCGCGGAGGTGACGTACGGCGGCAGCGGCGTGTCGTCGTCCGCCGGGGCGAGTACGGAGACCTTGTGGCCCAGCCGGATCAGGTGCTCGGCCAGGTCCCGGATGTGGAACTGGACGCCGCCCGGCACGTCCCAGGCATAGGGGCAGACGATGCCGATCCTCATGAGCCCGCCTCCACCGTCGACGGGTCCGCCGCAGCCGGGTCCGCCGCGGAGGTGTCGGCCGCGGAGATGTCACCCGACGCCGGGTCCCGGGCGGGCTGCAGCCGGGACCGGTCGACGTCAGCCAGCCAGAAGCGCTGCAGCATGTGCCAGTCCTGCGGATGCTCGCGCACGCCCTCGCCCCACACGTCGGCCAGCATCTGGGTCATCGCCGCCGCCTTCTCCCGCTTGCTGCCGGACCCGGGCTGGGCGACCTCCTCGTGGACGCGCCCCTTCATCACCGGTGTCCCGTCGTACCAGAGCGTCACCGGCAGCAGCGCCGCGCCGGTCTGCACGGCCAGTACGGCCGGGCCCGCGGGCATCCGCGCCGCCTCACCCATGAACTGCACGTCGACACCCGACGCCGACAGATCCCGGTCTCCCACCAGGCACACCAGACCGCCCCCGCGCAGCCGCTGCGCCAGCGTGGCCAGGGTGTTCGCACCGCCGGTCAGCGGCAGCACCTCCATACCCAGGCCCTCGCGGTAGGCGACGAAGCGGTCGAACAGCTTCTCCGGCTTCAGCCGCTCGGCGACCGTGGCGAAGGGGTAGCCGCGCACCACGATCCAGGCCCCGGCCAGATCCCAGTTGCCCATGTGCGGCAGCGCCAGGATCGCGCCGCGCCCGGACCCGAGCACATCGTCGAGCCGCTCGATGAACTCGGGGTCGAACGACGCCTTCACCCGCTCCTCAGTCCACACGGGCAACCGAAAGGACTCGCCCCAGTAGCGCAGGTAGCTGCGCATCCCGGCCCGGCTGAGCTCGGCGATCTCCGCGTCGGACGCCTTGGGACGCACCCGGCGCAGGTTGGCCTCCAGCCGCAGTACGCCCTTGCCGCGCCGCTTCCACACCAGGTCCGCGATCTGCTCGAAGAGACGGTTCGCCACCCGCTCCGGCAGCCGCTTCACGGCCCCCCAACCCGCCGCGTACGCCGCGTAAACCATCTGGTCCTTCACAGCCGACCGCCCCCCGCTGCGACGGCCTCAGCCGCCTCCCGACGTACCGTCAGCATCCGCTGCAGCACGGTGACCAGGCTGCCGACCGCGATCAGCCACAGGGCGATCGGCAGCAGCCAGTCGATGTAGGGAACCCCGAAGCCGTGCAGCCCGGACAACCCCGCCGCGACCAGCGTCACCGTCAGCCGATCGGCCCGCTCCACCAGGCCCGCGACGTCGCACTTCAGGCCCAGGCTCTCGGCCCGCGCCTTGGTGTACGACACAACCTGGCCGCTGGCCAGGCAGAACAGGGCGACCGCGCAGAGCAGCAGGTTCTCACCGCGCCCCGCGTACCAGAGCGCGAGCCCACCGAAGATCGCCGAGTCGGCGACCCGGTCCAGCGTGGAGTCGAGGAACGCGCCCCAGACGCTGCTGGTCCCGGCCTGGCGGGCCATGTTGCCGTCGACGAGGTCGGAGAAGACGAAGGCAGTGATCACGATCGTGCCCCAGAAGAAACTACCCTGGGGGAAGAACACCAGCGCACCGGCGACCACGCCGGCGGTACCCACCAGAGTGACCACGTCCGGGCTGACGCCGATCCGCAGCAGGAACGCCGCGAAGGGAGTGAGGACCCGCGTGAAGAAAGCTCGCGCGTATTTGTTGAGCATGGGCCTTCCGACCGCTCCGATCTGGCTCTGCTGTCAGCGGCACCCTCGTCGGACCGGCATCGGCCCCGGGCTGGGACATCGTATCCGGGGCGGACACGGCGCCCACGCCGGAGGGCGTCAAGCCCCCGGTCGCGCCGCCCGTGCGGGAGCTATGGACCTGCGCGCGAGCCGGTGCCAAGCTCACCATCACCGCGGGTGACCTGACACCCACTCTGCGCGGTCCCCCGTGGCATCACTGATGCGCGCTCGCGGGAGGAGCAGAACCATGAGCGACAGAACGCATGCACACACAGGAGCCGCCGGCAGGGCGGCGACGGCCGACCAGCTGGATCGAAGCCGGCCCGACCTCATCAGGAACGTCGTGCTGGTCGGCCACAGTGGAGCCGGCAAGACCACGCTCGCCGAATCGCTCGCCCTGGCCACGGGCGCGCTCACCCGCGCCGGGCGGGTCCAGGACGGGACCACCGTCTCCGACTACGACGAGATCGAGCACCGGCAGCAGCGCTCGGTGCAGCTGTCCCTGGTGCCGCTGCTGCACGGCGCAACGAAGATCAACCTGCTGGACACCCCCGGCTACGCCGACTTCGTCGGCGAGCTCCGCGCCGGGCTCCGCGCCGCGGACGCGGCCCTGTTCGTCGTCCCCGCCACGGACGGGATCGACGGCGCCACCCGGATGCTCTGGGAGGAGTGTGCCGCGGTCGGCATGCCCCGCGCCCTGGTCGTCACCAAGCTCGACGCCCCCCAGGCCGACTTCGCCGCCACCGTCGAGCTCTGCCGCACCGCCTTCGGCGGTGACAACCCCGAATCCGTCGTTCCGCTCTACCTGCCGCTCAACTGCGGCCCGGCCGGCGCCGACGGCGCACCGCGGATCTCCGGGCTGCACGGCCTGCTCAGCGGCACCTGCTTCGACTACGCCAGCGGCCACCGCACCGAGCACTCCCCCGACCAGGAGCTGAGCGAAGCCGCTGCGGAGGCCCGCGACCGGCTCATCGAGGCCGTCATCGCGGAGAGCGAGGACGAGGCCCTGATGGACCGCTACCTGTCCGGCGAGCCCATCGACACCAAGACCCTCATCGACGACCTCGAACGGGCCGTCGCCCGCGGCGCGTTCCACCCGGTCCTGGCCTCCGCCCCGCCCGCCGAGGGCTCCCGCGAGGGCCTCGGCACCGCCGAGCTGCTGGAACTGGTCACCGCCGCCTTCCCCTCCCCCGCCGAACACCCGCTGCCGTCCGCGAGCACCCCCGAGGGCAGTCCCCGTCCCGCGCTCAGTTGCGACCCGGAGGGGCCGCTCGCCGCCGAGGTGGTGAAGACCAGCGGCGACCCCTACGTCGGCAGGATCAGCCTGGTCCGGGTGTTCTCCGGGACACTGCGCCCGGACCAGCCGGTGCACGTCTCCGGGCACGGGCTCACCGACCGGGGCCACGAGGACCACGACGTGGACGAGCGCGTCGGCGCGCTCTCCTCGCCCTTCGGCCGTACCCAGCGCCAGGTCAGCCAGGCCGTCGCGGGTGACATCGTCTCGGTCGCCAAACTCTCCCGCGCCCAGACCGGCGACACCCTGTCCGCCCCCACCGACCCGCTGCTCGTCGCGGCCTGGGAGATGCCCGACCCGCTGCTGCCGGTCGCCATCGAGGCCCACAGCAAGGCCGACGAGGACAAGCTCTCCCAGGGCCTGTCCAGGATCGTCGCCGAAGACCCGACGCTGCGGCTGGAGCAGAACCCGGACACCCACCAGCTGGTGCTGTGGTGCCTGGGCGAGGCCCATGCCGACGTCCTGCTGGAGCGGCTGCGCAGCCGCTACGGCGTGCAGGTCGACCCGGTGCAGTACGTCGTCCCGCTGCGGGAGACCTTCGGCGGCCCGGCGCGCGGCCGCGGACGGCACGTCAAGCAGTCCGGCGGCCACGGCCAGTTCGCCATCTGCGAGATCGAGGTGGAGCCGCTGCCGGCCGGCGGCGGTTTCGAGTTCGTCGACAAGGTCGTCGGCGGGGCCGTACCGCGGCAGTTCATCCCCTCCGTCGAGAAGGGCGTCCGGGCGCAGCTCGCCAAGGGCGTCAGTGCGGGCTTCCCCGTCGTCGACGTGCGGGTCAGCCTGGTCGACGGCAAGGCGCACTCGGTCGACTCCTCCGACGCGGCCTTCCAGACCGCCGGCGCGCTGGCGCTGCGCGAGGCGGCCGCGGCCACGACGGTCCGACTGCTCGAACCCGTCGCCGAGGTCCGGGTGCTGGTCCCGGACGAGTACGTGGGCGGGGTGCTCAGCGACCTGTCCGGACGCCGGGGCCGGGTGCAGGGGACCGAGCCGGTCGGCACCGGCCGGACGCTGGTGCGGGCCGAAGTGCCGGAGCTGGAGATCGTCCGCTACGCCGTGGACCTGCGCTCGCTTTCGCACGGCGCGGGCGACTTCACCCGGGCGTATGTGCGACACGAACCGATGCCGGAGGCGGTCGCGGCGCGGGTGGTCACTCCTCCGTGACGTCCGGCTTCTCCGCCGACGCCGACGCGGCCCCGGCCGACGCCGAAGCGGCCCCGACCGCTGACGCGGCCCCTGCCGGCGCCTGTCGAGCCCGGGCCGCCGCCCGGGCCGCAGGCGGCAGCGCGCAGGTCGGGGTGCCGCCGGGCATCCGGTCCCGGTTCGCGGCCACCAGCCGGTACACCCCGGCCGCGAGCACGCTCAGCGGCGGCACGGTCATCGCCGCGCCCAGCAGGCTCCAGCCGGGCCTGCGGGTGCGCAGCAGCAGCCGGGCCACCGCCTGCGCTCCCCCGTACACCCGCCGGGCCGGGGTGATCCACAGCACCTCGTGCTCGGCCCGGTACGGCGACACCTGCCCGTCCGTGAACGCGGCGAGCGCGTCCAGGTCCGCGAACTGGAACGGCACCGCCTCCCAGCCGGACGGGTCCAGCCGCCGTTCGGCGAAGCGCACCGACGAGCTGCAGAAGGCGCAGTCGCCGTCGTAGAGCAGGACCGGGCGAGGGCCGCGTGAGTTCATGCCCCGATCATGGCAGAGCGATCATCGCTGGGGCGATCGTGAATGCCCTGACGGGGGATGATCCGCAGCGATACGCTGGCTGCTCCGGCTTCGTGACGCCCGTTCAGCGGATGATCATCGTTGCTCTGGGGGATATGGCTTAGGACAGCCATCGGGAGGGGACCGCAGTGGTTTGGCCGCAGATCCCGCGCACAGACGCGGCTCCGCAGACCGCGGCCACAGCCGCGCTCGCCTCACTCGCCTACCGGGACGGGGCTGTCAAGGACCTGACCGACGCCGACCAGACCACGACCCAGAAGCCGGGCCGGGTCCTGTTGTTCACCCCGACCCTCGGCGAGGCCTTCTGCCGGGCGGTACTCGCCCGCACCCTGGGCGCGAAGCGCAAACCCACCGTGCCCTCCTTCGGCACCGACCCGCGTCTGGTCGTCGAGCACTGCCTGGAGGCCGAGGCGCTGCGGCACCAGCGGGACCGCCGGCTGACGGCGGTCGCCTTCTTCACCGGCTTCCTGTTCCTGCCGGGCACCCTCATCTGGCTCGCCGCCTTCGAGATCCGCCGCCGGAGCGGTCCCGGGCGGCAGTCCGTGTACGGGGGCGCCGCCCTGGCCGTCGCGGTCCTGCTCGCGGCGCTCTTCGCGTGGCGACCCTTCGCGCACGGCTACGCCGGGCTGTATGTGCGGATCATGATGCTGGTGCCGGTGCTGGGCTGGTTCATCGCCCAACGGATCTGCCTGCGCACCGCCGAGCAGCTGCGCGAACGCTGGAACGCGCTGCTGGACGGCAACGGCGTCGGACCGCTGGTTCCCGGAGCCGTCCCGATCGGCCCGGAGGACGTCAAGGCGGAGACGCTGCGCAAGTCGCTCGCCGAGCTCACCGCGGAGCAGGACACCAACATCGTCCACTACGCCGGTGCCAAGGGGATACTCGGCATGGGAGCGCGCTGGGCCTCCTGGCAGCTGGCCGAGCAGCTGGACCCGCGCGAGGGCGTGCAGGAGATCCGCGCGTTCCACCCCTGGGACGTGATCAAGAAGATCGAGGAGCACCTGCACCGCCTGGAGCGCAGCAGCCTGGCCACCGGCGCAATACCCGCGGTACGCGTGGGCCACTGGGCGGTCGTCGACATCCCTGAGGGCGCCGACGAGTTCGGCCGCCCGTCCGGGCCCGAGATGGACGGCACCCGGATGCGCGGCTCGGCGATCACCGACCTGGCGAACCGCCAGCAGTTCGGCCGCGGCCCCCGCCACTACCTGGGCACCCAGTTCGTGCTCTGGGAGGGGCAGTTGGTGGTGACCCTGCTGGTCACCGTCACCGTGCTGCACCACACGCTTCGGGTTGAGGTCGCCGGCCACGCGCTGGGCCCGCTGTCGCCGCTGTTCGGTAAGAAGGCCGCGCCGCAGGAGATCAGCGTCGCCAAGACGGGGAAGTTCTGGGAGGAGCAGATCAAGCACCTGCCGATCGTCACGTCCGACGAGGTGGTGCGGCTCGCCCTGCGCGCCCCGTTCACCTGGCCGTGGGGCGAGACGATGCTCGACTGGCTGGGCGGCACCATGAAGCTGCCCGAGCCCTTCGGGCTGCGCTCGGCCTGGGCTACCAGGCCGTGGACGCGCCGGTTCATGGCGGACGACGCGCTGCGCGTCGCCACCCCGGTGCTGCGTGCGGTGCACGCGGGGACGATGGAGGTCCTGAAGGACCACGACGTCGACGTCGACCGGTTCAAGACCCGCTCGCTACTGCTGGGCGCGGAGATCCAGGGCGTGCGACCGTCCAAGGTCGACGAGTACGACGCCAGGTAGGACGGACGCCGTCGGACCGCCGGCTCCGGCGCCGGCTCGGTTTCAGTCGACCGGCCAGGCGTCGGCGAGCATCTTGCGGGTGTCGGCGAGGAGCTGGGGCAGCACCCGGGTGTGACCGATGACGGGCATGAAATTGGTGTCGCCGCCCCAGCGCGGTACCACGTGCTGGTGCAGGTGCGCCGCGATGCCCGCACCGGCGACCGAGCCCTGGTTCAGGCCGATGTTGAAGCCGTGCGCGCCGGAGGCCGTCCGCAGCGCGACCATCGCCTGCTTGGTCAGCGCGGCGACGTCGAGGGTCTCGGCGGCGGTCAGTTCGGTGTAGTCGGCGACGTGCCGGTACGGGACGGCCATGAGGTGGCCGCCGTTGTACGGGTAGAGGTTGAGCACCGCGTAGGCGTGCTCGGCCCGACGCAGGATCAGCCCGTCCTCGTCGGTCATGGCCGGGATGGCGCAGAAGGGACAACCGTCAGTGGGCTCCGGACCGCTGGGCTTGTTCTCACCCTTGATGTACGCCATGCGGTGCGGCGTCCAAAGGCGCTGAAAGGAGTCCTGGACCCCGACCCCGTTCTGCAGTTCCGGCTCGCTCGTCATGCTGATCAGCATAGGCGCTGGCGCTGGGACGCCGAGGGGCGGGCTCACGGCTGAGCCCGCCCCTCGGTCGGCACCAACGGTCACATCTGGACGAACGGTCACACCTGGACGCGGCGCTCCACGGCGTCGAGGATCTCGGCCAGCGCCTGGTCCCGCGGGATCCCGTTCTTCTGCTCGCCGTTGCGGTAGCGGAAGCTGACAGCGCCGTTGGCGACGTCCTCGTCACCCGCGATGACCATGAACGGGACCTTCTGCTTCTGCTGGTTCCTGATCTTCTTCTGCATCCGCTCGGAGGAGGCGTCCACGTCCACCCGCAGCCCCTTGGCCTTCGCCTCGGCGGCGAACTCCTGCAGGTACGACACATGGGCGTCGCCGATCGGGATGCCGACCGCCTGGACCGGGGCCAGCCACGGCGGCATCGCGCCGGCGTAGTGCTCGAGCAGCACCGCGAAGAACCGCTCGATCGAGCCGAACAGCGCGCGATGGATCATGACCGGCCGCTGCCGCGAGCCGTCCGCCGCGGTGTACTCCAGGCCGAAGCGCTCGGGCAGGTTGAAGTCCACCTGGATGGTCGACATCTGCCAGGTACGGCCGATGGCGTCCTTCGCCTGCACCGAGATCTTCGGGCCGTAGAAGGCGGCGCCGCCCGGGTCGGGGGTCAGCGGGAGGCCCTGCTTCTCGGCGGCCTTGCGGAGGACCTCGGTCGCCTCCTCCCAGACCTCGTCGGAGCCGACGAACTTCTCCGGGTCCTTGGTGGAGAGCTCCAGGTAGAAGTCGTTCAGGCCGTAGTCGCGCAGCAGTTCCAGCACGAAGGTCAGCAGCGAGTCGAGCTCCTCCGCCATCTGCTCCTTGGTGCAGTAGATGTGCGCGTCGTCCTGGGTGAAGCCGCGGGCGCGGGTCAGACCGTGCACCACGCCGGACTTCTCGTAGCGGTAGACCGTCCCGAACTCGAAGAGCCGCAGCGGCAGTTCGCGGTAGGAGCGGCCGCGCGCGTCGAAGATCAGGTTGTGCATCGGGCAGTTCATGGGCTTGAGGTAGTAGTCCACGCCCTCGTCGAGCTGCATGGGCGGGTACATGCCGTCGGCGTACCAGTCCAGGTGGCCCGAGGTCTCGAACAGAGTGCCCTTGGTGGCGTGCGGGGTGTAGACGAACTCGTAGCCGGCCTCCTCGTGGCGCCTGCGCGAGTAGTCCTCCATCGCCCGGCGCATCACGCCGCCCTTGGGGTGGAAGACAGCGAGGCCGGAGCCGATCTGGTCCGGGATCGAGAAGAGGTCCAGCTCGGCGCCCAGCTTGCGGTGGTCACGCTTGGCGGCCTCCTCGAGGAAGTCGAGGTGCGCCTTGAGGTCGTCCTTGGTCGCCCAGGCGGTGCCGTAGATGCGCTGGAGCATCGGGTTCTTCTCGCTGCCGCGCCAGTACGCCGCCGCATTGCGCATCAGCTTGAACGCGGGGATGCGGGTGCTGGGCAGGTGCGGGCCCCGGCAGAGGTCCTTCCAGCACAGGTCGCCGCTCTTGGGGTCGAGGTTGTCGTAGATGGTCAGCTCGCCGCTGCCCACCTCGACGTCCGCGCCGTCCTCGCTGGAGGCGCCGCCCTTGAGGCCGATCAGCTCCAGCTTGTAGGGCTCGTTGGCGAGCTCCTCGCGGGCCGCCTCGTCGGTGACCACCCGACGGGAGAACTTCTGCCCCCGCTTGATGATCTCGGTCATCTTCTTCTCGATGGCCTTGAGGTCCTCGGGGGTGAACGGCCTGTCGACGTCGAAGTCGTAGTAGAAACCGTCCTTGACCGGCGGGCCGATACCGAGCTTGGCCTCCGGGAAGAGCTCCTGCACGGCCTGCGCCATGACGTGCGCGGTGGAGTGGCGCAGGATCGACAGACCGTCGGAGCTGTCGATCGCGACCGGCTCCACCTCGTCGCCCTCGTTGAGGACGTAGGCCAGGTCCTTGAGCTCGCCGCCGACGCGTGCGGCGATCACCGCGCGCTCGCCCGGGAAGAGGTCGGCAGCCGTGGTGCCCGTTGTCACCACGCGCTCTTCCCGATCGGGTTCGCGACTGATGACCACACGGACGTCCGACACCGGACTCTCCTGACTCTCGGCATTCCTGAGCAGCGACTGCTGCGGTCACGATGGTACCGAGAGTGCGGACCTGCTCGCGCAGGGATTGCCCCCGGGCCGGCCCGGTCAGCGTCCTTCGGGATCGCCGGAGTCGGGGAAGCGCCCGGCGCGGAGTCGCAGGGCCTTGAGCATCCGGTCCCGCTCCCCGGCCTCCAACTCCACCGGGGCCAGGTCCACCGGGTCACTGAGCCGCCGGAATCCGCCCTTGCGTTCCAGCCGTCCACGCAGCCGGACCGGGACACCCGCGAGGTGGGACTCGACCGCGATCCGGTAGGCGGCCTCCTCCAGTCGCACCCGGACCTCGTCGACCTCGGCCCCGGTGAGCACTCGCAGCCTGACCACGCCGTCGCCGCCGGGCACCTGCCGCTTCAACCGGACGACGGCGCCGGTGAGCTCCACCTCGACTGCGGGTTCGCTGCGCTCCAGGCGCTCCGCCGCCGCCTCCAGGGCAGGCAGGTCGCCGGGCGAGAACTCCAGGTGCAGCCGCCGGTTGGCGAAGCCGTCCGGAACGCCGACCGCCGCCGCCCAGGACAGCGCGACCTCCGCGCCCTCGCTGCCGCGCACCAACTGGACCACGGAGGCGATCAGCTCGCGGCTCACGCCGAGGCGCACCCCTATGTCAAAGGCATCGGTGTTGCCGGTGGTGCGCTGGTAGTCGACAGCGTCGCGGATCGCCTCCAGGGCGCGGACCAGGGTGGTCGTCGTGAAGCGGTCTTCGGGCGCGGGTGCGTAGGCGGTGAGCAGTCCGGCGCCGGTGCCGGGGGCGACCACGAGCACGCGGTCGAGGAAGTCGGCAGCGTAGCTGTCGAGTCGGGCGCCGAAGTAGGCCGCGCGCGAGTGGCCGGCCTTGGCCGCGGCGGAGAGCATGGCGCGCGCGGCGGCGCGCAGGTCCTCCTCCGCGCCCCAGGGCACGGCCCCCCCGACGCCGGGCATCTCCCGGCGCCAGTGGATCTCGTCGCCGGGGACCATCAGCGCCGCGAGGATGGCGCGCGCGGAGGGCACGCCGGAGCGGGCCAGCGTCCCGACCGCTTCCTCGAGCAGGTCGGTGCTGTCGTCGAAGCCCCGGTCGGCGGGGACGAGCACGCTGGTGTCCGGCTCCAGGTCGTCGGGCGGGGTCCAGCGGGTGTAGCGGCCCTCGGCCCCGCCCCGGCGGCACCAGCGGTGCCGGGCGAGCAGGGTGCCGAGGACAGCCGGGTCGATCCGCGCGGGGTCGGGCAGCGGGGGCGCGTCAGGACCGCCCGGGGCGCGCAACGCTCTCGTACCGCGCACGCCTACGGCATCGCGCCCCAGGGAGTCCACTGGCTCAGGTCGGGTTTCGCGCCGCATCGCTGTCACGTCTTCCCTCCCGCAGGGGTCGGTCCCGAATCGGCTGTCAAGGACGTTCCCCTGCTCCCACTCGCGCCATGATGGCGCACAGCGCTCGGTCGTCGAAGACCTGCTCGGTCGGAATCCGGACATTCGTCCGCCGCTTGCCGGTGACCTGGTGTCCGGCGAGGTTCACCCAGTAACAGCAGTGTCGCAGCTCCAGCCGGTCCGGGCGGGCCAGCAGCCACTGGTCGACCTCCCTGGGCACCAGCATGACCACCAGGATCTTGTGGACCGCCACCCGGGTGTGGGCGAGTTTGCGCAGATGTTCGTTGTCGAGGGTGAAGCTGAAGTACGGCCCGGTCGGGTTCGCCGCGATCTGGTAGGTGCACTTGAGCTGGACCTTGATGGTGGCCTCGTCGTCCTCGGTGTGCGCGTCGCTGCCGTGGCTGACGTGCCAGTCGATCCCGTTGTCGGGAAAGGGAGAGGACAGCGCGCAGCCCGCCGCGGCAGCGACCGCGTGCAGGTATCCCACTTGGAGCGTCTCCATGCAGGAGGTGACCGCGAGTTGACCTCGCATCGGTTGCCCTGTGCCGACCCCGCTCCACCCCGTGGGCGGCGTGGCCGGATCGGGCTGTGTCAGCGCCATCGCTGTCGTCTTCCCCGTTGACCGGCGGCCGTCCGTCCGGACCGGACGAGCCGTCACTTCTGTTGTCTCCGCTGCGGTGCGCGGCGAAACGGATCCGAGGGCCGGGACAGGATTGGATGCGCAGGGTGACCGGGTATCACCTGGGTGTGACCATCGGACTTGTGATCACCGGACGGGGAGGCAGCCATGACGTACTGGTACGAGGGGCCGCTGGCCTCCTTCGACACGGAGACCACGGGCGTGGACGTGGAGCGCGACCGGATCGTGACGGCCGCCCTGGTGGTGCAGCAGGCGCGGGGCGGACCGGTGCGGCGGCAGGACTGGGCGGCGGATCCGGGGCTGCCGATACCGGCCGGGGCCACGGCCGTGCACGGGCTCACCGACGCCTGGGCGCGGGAGCACGGGCGTCCGGCGCGCGTGGTGGTGGAGGAGATCGCGCGCGCCCTGGCCGACAGCGCACGGGCCGGCCTGCCTCTGGTCATCATGAACGCGCCCTACGATCTGACGCTGCTGGACCGGGAGTTGCGACGGCACCGGGGCTCGTCCTTGGGGCAGTACCTGGCGAGCGCGCCACTGCTGGTGGTCGACCCCCGGGTGCTGGACAAGCATCTGGACCGCTACCGCAAGGGCCGCCGCACGCTGACCGACCTGTGCGAGTACTACGGCGTGGAGTTGGGCGCGGCCCATGACGCCGCAGCGGACGCGACGGCGGCGTTGGACCTGGTCCGGGCGATCGGCAGCCGCTTCGAGGAGCGGCTCGGCGCACTGTCCCCGGCAGAGCTGCACCTGCGTCAGGCGGTCTGGTACGCGGCCCAGGCGCGGGGGCTGCAGCAGTGGTTCAGCCGCAGCGGCTCGCCCGAACTGGTGGACACCTCATGGCCGTTGCGCCGTCAGATCGAGCAGGCGGCCTGACGGTCGATTGCACAGGTCCCGTGGACAACCAGTGAAGGCCCCTCGCTTGAGGGGCCTTCAGGTGCCTGTGGTGCGCAATGCTGGGTTCGAACCAGCGACCTCTCCGGTGTGAACGGAGCGCTCTCCCACTGAGCTAATCGCGCCGGGCTGCGGAAAGAACATTAGCATCGCCCCCGCCTCGGGCCTAAATCCGTTTCCGCCCGCCGTTAATCGAACATGCGTGCTACCGTCCCAGCATGACCACGGCACTTCTCCGATCGACGTCCAACGCAACATGCTGGAACCCCCCGAGCCGGTCCCCGACGCCGACTCCGTCGCTCCTGCCCTGGCCGACCTGCTCACCCGGGCCCGCACGGCCGGCGCCACGATCGTGCACGTGCGCAACAACGGCGGGGCGGACGATCCGGACCTTCCCGGCAGCCGGGGCTGGGAACTGGTGCACGAGCCCTTCCCCGAGGAGCACGTGATCGACAAGTTCAGCCAGGACAGCTTCGCGGGCACCGGCCTCGGCGAACTGATCCCGGCCGGCACCGCCCTGATCGTCGCGGGCATGCAGAGTGACTACTGCGTGCGCACTACTTCGCTCGCCGCACTGGCGCGGGGACACCGAGTGACCGTCGCCCGCGGTGCCCATGCCACCTATCCCGGCGAGCAACCGGCCGCCGAGGTCTCCGCGGCGGTGGAACGGGAACTGGCCGCGGCCGGTGCCACCGTGGTCCCCTCCGGAGAGATCACCTTCGGCTGAACCGGCGAACGACGACGAAGCCCCGCAGGTCAGTGACCTACGGGGCTTCTCGCTGTGCGCAATGCTGGGTTCGAACCAGCGACCTCTCCGGTGTGAACGGAGCGCTCTCCCACTGAGCTAATCGCGCCCGGTGCAGTGAAAACACTACCGCATCGAACGACCTGCTCATGACCTTCCCCGGCCGCTCGGGTGGTGCCCGTGCGTGACCGGAAATGCACCCAGAACTGTCGTTCTCCGACCTTGTGGGATCAAGACCTTGAAACCTGTGTGACTACCGTGACGGATGCGCCGGAAGGGGTACCAGGTGGGCACTAATCAGGACAGAGGGGTTTACACCGGTCGCCGAGGTGGGATGGTCCGTTCGCCGACGTGCGATCCCCGAGCGCACACTGAGCGAAAGGCCCTGGCGCTTATGAACACCACGGTCAGCTGCGAGCTGCACCTGCGCCTCATCGTGTCGAGCGAGTCATCACTGCCCGTCCCCGCGGGCCTGCGCTACGACACCGCCGACCCCTATGCCGTGCACGCCACCTTCCACACGGGCGCCGATGAAACCGTCGACTGGGTGTTCGCCCGCGACCTCCTTGCGGAGGGGCTGCACCGGCCGACCGGGACCGGCGACGTCCGTGTCTGGCCCTCACGCAGCCACGGACAAGGAGTCGTCTGCATCGCCCTGAGCTCTCCGGAAGGAGAAGCCCTACTGGAAGCCCCGGCGCGAGCGCTGGAGTCGTTCCTCAAGCGAACCGACGCCGCGGTGCCGCCCGGCACCGAGCATCGTCACTTCGATCTCGACCGGGAGCTCTCCCACATCCTCGCGGAGAGCTGAAGCGCCCGTCCCTTCGACCGTGCGCAGCCGTGCTACTCGGGGGCACGGATCGCACTACCCGTTTGACTCGCACGACCGGAGCCGCCGCAGTCCGCACTGGGACTGCGGCGGCTCCCGCGTCTTCGGCCCTGCGGCCCTCGTCAGGGGTAGAGTCGCGCCCTACGACCCGGATGCCACAGGGCGCCGGGCGCAACGCCGAGCCAGGGAGTCTCGACGTGCTGATCACCCACGACACCCAGTGCGCCCTCGACGTGCTGGTGGACCTGGTGAACACGGCCCCGGAGGCCTGCGGGCAGGAGGGGCTGCCTGACCTCGCGGCCCTGCGCGGCTTCGTCGTGCGCCACGAGGTCAGCGAGGTGGGGACGCTCGCGGCCGTCGACCTGGACGCGGTGCGGCGCGTCCGCAGCCAGTTCCAGGACGTGTTCCGGGCACGCTCGACGCAGGTGGCCGCGGACATGGTCAACACGATGCTGGCACAGGCCGGCACCACGCCCCGGCTGACCGACCACGACGGCCACGACTGGCACATGCACTACTTCGCGCCCTGCGCCGCGCTGGCGGACCACCTGGCGGTGGAGGCCGGGATGGCGCTGGCGTTCATCATCGTCGCCGGGGAGCGCGAGCGGCTGCGGCCCTGCGAGGCTCCCGACTGCGCCCGGGTCTTCGTGGACTTGTCCCGCAACCGGTCCCGCCGCTACTGCGACAGCCGCACCTGCGGCAACCGGCTGCACGTGGCCGCCTACCGGGCGCGGCAGCGCACGGCGGCGGAGGCAGCGGACGACCTGCCGGCGGTCGACGTGCCAGTTGTCGACATGCCTGGAGTCGACACCGGCGTGCCGGTCTAGGGCCGAGGGCCCGCCCGCCCTAGATCCCGCGCCGCTTGAGGATGTCCTCGATGTCGGAGAAGTCGTCGGGCTTGGCCTGCTGCTGCTTCACCGGGGCGAGGGCCTGAGTGGCTCCCGCCGGACCCGCCGCTGCACGGGACACCGGCTTCGCCGGCTTCATCGCCCGGGGCGCGCGGCTGCGGCCGAACCCGGTGGCCAGCAGCACCAGCACGGCGACGCCGAGCATCGCGACGCCGGTCCACACCCGCGGGTCAAACACCAGATGCGTCCCCCACGACCCGAGGCTGCGGCCGATCCGGTCGAACACCGGGATCAGACCGGTCAGGTAGAGGCCGGTGGGCACCAGCGCCACGGCGGCCCAGCGCAGCCCCGCACGGATCCTGCCGCGCAGGGCGGTCAGTACCGCGATCACCAGTCCGGCCGCCGAGAGCGCCATGCACACGATCGCGGTCATGTCCCCGCCTCCTTCGCTCACCCAGCGTGCTGTCGTCCCTTCCATGGTGCCCGCAATGGGACACTGTCGACCATGACCGACAGTTCCCTCCCTCGTCTTGAGTACTGGTGCGAGCTGCAGTGCCCCGACTGCAGCGCCGCCCTGGACGACCTGCGCGCGCTGCGCGCCGCCTACGGCGACCGGCTGGAGATCGTGCTTCGGCACCTTCCGCTGGACAAGCACCGGCACGCGTTCGCCGCCGCGCAGGCGGCCGAGGAGGCATTCGCACAGGGCCAAGGCTGGCCGTACGTCGAAGCGGTGCTGGCCAGGACCGACGAGCTGGCCGCGCGCGGCGAGGCGCTGCTGGTCGAGGTGGCGCGGGAACTCGGCCTGGACGCCGAGGAGATGGACACCGCGCTGATCGACGGACGGCACATGCTGGTCGTTGACGCCGACCTTGCCGAGGGCAAGGCCCTCGGCATGACCGGCACGCCCACGTACGTCGTCGCCGGGAAGCGACTCGACGGCGGGAAGAGCCAGGAGGGGCTGCGCGAGCGGATCATGCAGCTACTGGACCAAGCGTAGTCGGGACGCACTCCAGGTTGTACGTACGTGATTCACAGGTACTTGAACACGGTCGTTCGGTAGGTCTCGTACCCGAGCGAACGGTAGAGGGCGTTGGCCGGGACGTTGTCGGCGAAGACGTTCAGGCCCAGGTGGCCCACCCCGGCGGCGAGGCACTCGCGCTCGGCGAGCAGCATCAGCGACCGGCCGTGACCCCGGCCCCGGTGGTCCGGCAGCACCTCGACGTCAAACACCCAGGCGAGGTCGCGTCCGTCGGGGTGCTGCGCCCAGATCAGGGCCACCCACAGCGCGCCGACACGGACCCCGTCGGCCTCCAGCCAGCGCAGCACGGTGCCGGGCGTGTGCGGCCCGGCGGGGAGCAGCGTCCGATGGTCGGACTCCGACCTGGCTCGGGCGTCCTCCTCGCGCAGTCCGGCGCCGATCAGCGACTCGACATGCCCGGCCGACGCCCGGGCGAGCCAGGTCGGGTACTCCTCGTCGTCGATCACCCGGGGCCGGACTCCCTCGGGCAGCGCCGGGGGTTCGGCCGGGAGGGTCTTGGCCATGTTGCGGGAGCGGACCTGGTAGCCGAGCGCCCCGGCGAAGCGGAGGGCCGAGGGGGTGTCGGAGTCCTCGACGAGCTCGGCGTCGACGCGCACGCACCCCCAGGAGCGCAGCACCTCCTCGGCGGCCAGGGCGGCGACGGTGCCCCTGCCACGCCCCCGCTCGCCCTGACGGATCGTCAGTCCGCTGATCCTGCCCGCGCGCAGGCCCGGCTCCCGGCCCCCGCTGAGCTGCAGGCCGCCGACCGGGCGGCCGTTGACGCAGACGGCGAAGTCCCGGCTCCGGCCACCGTCGGGCGTACTGGTCTCGGCGCTGGAGGGGCGCAGGGTCGTGGTCATCATGGCCTCCGGCGGGGTGGGGTTGGACTGGAGAGGCTCTGGGCCGGACCGGCCCGGCACCCTCCTAGGAGGGTGCTGAGGATCTAGGCCGGATCAGGGAGCGGCGTCCTGCGACTTCGATTGCAAGGCGGAGGAGGGAGCCAACCGTGGTTGGTAGAGGGCGACCAGGGGGCACCTCCCGCCCGAAGGGTGGGGGAGACAACGCGGCAAGCGCCCGCGGCGGAGCCGCTGTCGTCGCGAGCGCAGGACGCCGCGAGCCCGGCCTAGATCCTCAGCACCCTCCTAGGGCTCCAGGTCGGCGGCGGAGCGCTCGGTGAAGACGGCGACGGCCTTGGCCGTGACGGGGCCGGGTGCGCCGGGGAGTTGGCGGTCGTCCACGCGGGAGACGGCCTGGACGTCGCGGAGCGTCCCGGTGAGGAACACCTCGTCGGCCTCCTCGAGGACGGAGAGCGGCAGGTCGGCCTCCTCCGCGTCGAGCCACTGGAGGGTGAGGGCGCGGGTGATCCCGGCGAGGCAGCCCGAGGCGAGCGGCGGGGTCAGCACGCGGCCGCCGAGGACGACGAAGATGTTGGACCCGGTGCCCTCGCAGAGCCGGCCCTGAGTGTTGGCGAAGATCGCCTCGGAGGCTCCGTACTCGTGGGCGCGGGCGAGGGCGACGACGTTCTCGGCATAGGAGGTGGTCTTCAGCCCGGCGACGGCACTGTGCTCGTTGCGGGTCCACCGGACGGTGATGACGGCGGCCGTCTCGGGGCGGCGGCTGACCTCGCCGAGGGCGACGACGAGGGTGGGACCGCTGTCGCCCCGGTCCGAGCCGAGGGGGGCCAGGCCGCCGGTGTAGGTGATCCGCAGACGGCCCAGCGACATCGGGTTGGCGGCGAGCACCTCGGCGCAGGCCCGCTGGACCTGCTCGCGGTCGGGCTCGGGCAGGCCGAGGCCCCGGGCGGAGCGCTCCAGCCGGTCGAGGTGGCGGCCGAGGGCGAATGGGGCGCCTTCGACGGCCTTCACGGTTTCGAACACGCCGTCGCCGACGGTCATGCCGTGGTCGAGAACGGAGATGTTGGCGTCGGCGGAGTCCTGCAGCGCGCCGTTGACCCAGATCCGCACGATGGTGCTCCCGTTCGTTGTCGCTACTGCTCGGGTGGTGGCTCAGACGCTACCGCGAGGAGGCGGGCGGCCTTGAGTTCGGTTTCGTCCCATTCCCGTTCGGGATCGGAGCCCCAGGTGATCCCGGCCCCCGTGCCGAAGCGGACCTGGGGCCCGGCAGCGTCGTCGCGGTCGAGCCAGAAGGTGCGGATGCCCACCGCGAGCCCCGCCTCGCGGCGGTCGGCGTCGACCCAGCCGACGGCCCCGCAGTAGGGGCCGCGCGGTGCGGTCTCCAGGGCGTCGATGATCCGCAGCGCGCTGGACTTGGGCGCTCCGGTGACCGAGCCGGGCGGGAAGGTGGCGGCGAGCAGGTCGGACCAGCCCGCGCCGGGGCGCAGCCTGCCCGCGACGGTGGAGACGAGGTGGACCAGACCGGGGTGCTTCTCGACGGCGCAGAGGTCCGGCACAGTCACGCTGCCGGTCGCGCAGACGCGGCCGAGGTCATTGCGCACCAGGTCCACGATCATCACGTTCTCCGCGTGGTCCTTCTCCAGCAGGTCGGCCTCGGTGCGGCCGGTGCCCTTGATCGGACCGGAGCTGACGCTGTCGCCGGCACGGTGCAGGAAGAGTTCGGGCGAGGCGGTGGCGACCTCGACACCATGGGCGGGCAGGCGCACGGTTCCGGCGTAGGGGGCCGGGTTGCCGAGGGCGAGACGCGCGGTGAGGGCGTCGACGTCCGAGCCGCCGGCGGGGTCCGGGAGCGGCGCGGAGAGCACCCGGCACAGGTTGGCCTGGTACACCTCGCCGGCGGCGATGTGCTCGCGGATGCGGCGTACGCCCGCGGTGTAGGCGGCGTGGTCGAGCGAGCTGGTCCAGGCGGAGCGGGCCGGGCCGCGCCAGTCGCCGACGCGGACCGGCTGGGCCGGGGCCGGGCGGACGTCCGCGAACCGCGCGCAGGTGATCCGACCCTCGAAGTCGGCGACGACGGCCCAGAAACCGGCACCGTCAAGTGCCGCCGGGTCGTCGGTGACGTCGAGCAGGCCGGTGGCTATCCGACCGTCGAACCGGGCCATCGGGGCGAGCGTGGGGAGGTGGTGGGTCACGATTCGCTCTTGATTCTGTGCAGGAGGTGCGCAGGGAATGCGGGGTCTCCGCGGAGCGGAAGTCTAGGTCGTCGGTGGTGGAAGCGCCTTCACTGAGGCATGTCGCAGGTCACGGCTGGGAGCGTCATGGCGCGCGCTGCGGATACGGAATTTGAGCTGGGGCCGGAATCCGCTAAAGTTCAACACGTCGCCACGACGCGGACCGCACGGAGACAAGCGGGAAGCACGATGGAGATCATGCGGACGTGGCTCAGTTGGTAGAGCATCACCTTGCCAAGGTGAGGGTCGCGGGTTCGAATCCCGTCGTCCGCTCGGTTGAGGGTTGCAGTGGACCCTTGCTCGGTGGAGTGGCCGAGAGGCGAGGCAACGGCCTGCAAAGCCGTGTACACGGGTTCAAATCCCGTCTCCACCTCACAGAGGTTTTGAGTGGTTCACCACTCGGGGTCTCATGCGCGATTAGCTCAGCGGGAGAGCGCTTCCCTGACACGGAAGAGGTCACTGGTTCAATCCCAGTATCGCGCACCAGCCCCCTCGGGGGTCTGCAGTACCGTACAACCCGGAATGTCCCGCGCGATTAGCTCAGCGGGAGAGCGCTTCCCTGACACGGAAGAGGTCACTGGTTCAATCCCAGTATCGCGCACGAGCCCCCTCAGGGGCTTGGCCCAGAAGTACGTTCAAGCAGTACGGTCCAGCTGTACGCCCCGCGCGATTAGCTCAGCGGGAGAGCGCTTCCCTGACACGGAAGAGGTCACTGGTTCAATCCCAGTATCGCGCACCAGAGCAGAGCGAAGGCCCCGTCCGGTCGGACGGGGCCTTCGTCGTACGGGTCGTCGACCTGTGGTTCGCCGCCCTCGGAGGGAGCGCGATCATCGCGCCCGGGCTGCCCTCACCGACAGTCCGGACGCGACGCCGCAGTCATGGTGACGCCGTGTCAGCGTCCGATGAGATGCACCACTGAGGTGGCCTGGACCGCGAACTGCGACCAGCCGCCGAAGGCGAAGGCCAGCAGTGCCGCTACCGGCAGCGCGATGGCCAGTGCCACCAGGGGGTTCCTGGTGCCCTCGGTGCGGTCGGACTGCCGACGGCGACGCGCTGGTCCTCCCGTGTACGCAGACATGGCCCTGGTCCCACTCTCATCGTCATCGTCATCGTCGTCTTCGATCACAGCTGGTCGCGGCGGGCGGAGTACCTCGGGGGACGAGCTGCCCGCCCACCGCTGGTACCAACCTACGGTCGCGCCCCCTGGCCTGGCGTCATGCCCCGGGACCGTCTGCTCGGCATCCCGTAGGAGGACTGCAGTACCTGCGATGTACTACCGGAGGCGGAGACCAGGGGGCGCCCGCCTCAGGGTCACCCCTGAGTGCGCCCCCGAGAGGACACCGGAATGCCAGGTCAGGCACGGCAACCCAGGGAAGTCAGACAATCCCATGGCCGCCCAGGCGTTGCGTATCAGCACACCGCCCGAACCAGTCCGTAAGCTGTCGGCTGGTAGCAGACACACCAGCAGAACACGCCCCGGCACGGGGACCTGACGGCGGGACGGAAATGTGGCGATGATGCGGCTCCGGCGGGAGGACCCGCGAGTCGTCGGCCCCTATCGCCTGCACCGGCGGCTCGGAACCGGCGGTATGGGCGTGGTCTACCTGGGCTCCGACCGCCGAGGCCAGAAGGTCGCCCTGAAGCTGATCCGCGCAGAACTGGCCGAGGACCAGGAGTTCCGCACCCGGTTCGCCCGCGAGGTCGCGGCGGCGGCACGGATCAGAGGCGGCTGCATCGCCCGGCTGGTGGCCTCCGACATCGACGTGGAGCGCCCCTGGCTGGCGACGGCCTACGTACCGGGACCGTCGCTGTACAAGCGGGTCGGCGACGAGGGACCGCTGCAATGGCCCGAGGTGACCGCGATCGGCGCGGCACTCGCCGACGGCCTGGTGCATGTGCACGACGCCGGCGTGGTCCACCGCGACCTCAAGCCGTCCAACATCCTGCTCTCCCCCAAGGGCCCGCGCATCATCGACTTCGGCATCGCCTGGTCGACCGGCGCCAGCACGTTGACCCACGTCGGCACCGCCGTCGGTTCACCGGGGTTCCTGGCACCCGAGCAGGTCAGGGGCGTCGCGGTGACCAGCGCGACCGACGTGTTCGCGCTGGGCACGACCCTTGCCTACGCGGCCACCGGGGACTCGCCCTTCGGCTCGGGCAGCTCCGAGGTGATGCTCTACCGGGTGGTGCACGAGGAGCCCGACCTCACCCACGTTCCGGCGGCGCTGCTGCAGGTCGTCCGCGCCTGCCTGGCGAAGGAGCCCGCTGACCGGCCGACGACCTCCCAGCTGCACGACCAACTGCGGGAGCTCACGGCTCGGGGTGCGGCGATCGGGCGCAGCCAACTGCCGTCTCCTCAGGAACGGCACAGCCAGGGCGCGGAGGCGGGCCGACGACCGCAGGCGCACCCGGCAGCATCGGCACGCCCGGACGCCCGGCCGGCGGTGCGCCGTGGGATGCCGCCGACCCTGCGCGAGCCGCAGCATGGCTCCCACGGCGGGTCCTCCCACGGCGGGTCGCAGAGCGGATCCGCAGGCGGGCCCCGAAGCGGACCCCGGCGGCCGACGCAGCAGGATGCCCAGCAGGGGCCGTCGCACGGGCAGCAACTCGGGTCGCAGCAGGCGTCCGCGCACCCGTCCGCACACGGGTCCGCCCAGCGCGAGCAGCGGCCCCACGAGCCACGACCCACCGCCGCCCTTCCCGTGCCGGCCCCCGCTGGACGCCGCACTCCCCCGCCCTCCGGTACGCAGCAGCGGCCGCCCAACCAGCGCACGGGCGGCCAGCGCACCCCGCCGCCCGGACGGCCGGGCGTCTCGCCCTCGCGACGGCTGATGCGGCAGCGGCTGATCGTGTTCGTCACCGTGACCGTCGGCGTCGCGCTGGCCATCGCCGCCGCACAGGGCTGCGAGAACCGGCACAGCCGGGGTCTCGGGTCGACCAACGGAGCCGTCGCACCCGTCGCGAAGCCCTCGGCGTCCGTTGCGGCGTCAGCGTCCGTGCCGACGGTACCGGCGGTCGCGCCCGCAGCGGCGGCACAGGGGCTGACCAGCCTGGCCCCCACCGACGCCGTACCCGCCGGGCCCGCTGTGGACTGGGCGGACCGGCGCTACCCCGATCCCAGCGACGGCTCCACCGTCGTCCTGCACGGCGGGCGCTCGGGCTCCGAGAGTCCCTCGCCGGTGTCGCTGACCAGCGTGCTGCCCGCCCGTTACCGGGGCGCGCCGGCGACGGTCGTGGTGCTGACCCGAAGGGACGGCAACGTCCCCGAGGATCTCGTCGAGCTCTACGCGATGCCGCCCGGCCCGGGTGCAGAACCGGTTCTGCTGGCCTCGCACGCCTCCACCGGCGACCCGCAAGCGACCGGGACCTGGCAGATCGCCGACGGCGCGGTGCTCCGGGAGGAGCACACCGCCGCGTCCGGCAGCCGCCCCGCCAGCACCACCCGCTACACCCCGCGCGACAACGGCACCATGGACGAGAGCTGGCCCGGAACCGGAACGGTCGCGGGCCAGCAGGGGTGATCGGGCGCTGAACGCTCCTGGAGCGACCGGCACATGGTGCCTCGCGTCGCGAGCCCGGCCTGGATCTTCAGCACCCTCCTAGGCGAGGCCCGAGCGGAAAGTGCTTTGCGATCAGCGGCGCCGCAGCGACGGGTCGAGCAAGGCGGGCGGGGTGTCGAACTTCTCGTGTGCCGCGAGATCGGTGCCGGGGGCGACGATCGCGTCGATCGCGTCGAGGATGTCCGCGGAGAGGACCGTGTCCGCGGCGGCGAGCTGCGAGTGGAGGTGGTCCAGGGTGCGGGGACCGATGATCGCGCTGGTCACGGCCGGGTGCGCGATCACGAAGCCGAGTGCCAGCTGGATCAGCGTCAGGCCGGCCTCGTCGGCGACCTTGACCAACTGCTCCACCGCGTCGAGTCTGGCGCGGTTGAATGGGATGGAGGTGTCGAAGCGTTCCGGCATGAAGTTCGAGCGGCTCGTGGTGATCTCCCGACCCTCGCGGACCGCGCCCGACAGCCACCCCGAGGCCAATGGACTCCATGCCAGCACACCGAGCCCGTACTGCTCGGTCACGGGCAGAACGTGGGTCTCGATCCCGCGCTGCAGGATCGAATAGCTGGGCTGCTCGGTGGCGTAGCGGCTCAGGTGGTTGTCTCGGGCGGCCCATTGGGCTTGCACGATGCGGTAGGCGGGGAAGGTCGAGGAGCCGAAGGAACGGATCTTTCCCGCGCGCTGCAGGTCGGTCAGAGCTGACAGCGTCTCCTCGTCGCTGGTGCTCGGGTCCCATCGGTGGATCTGATAGAGGTCGACGTGGTCGACGCCGAGGCGGCGCAGGCTGTCGTCCAGCGCCGTGAACAGCCAGCGGCGTGAACTGCCCTGATGGTTGCGCTCGTCGCCCATCGGCATGCTCGCCTTCGTGGCCAGCACGATGTCGTCGCGGCGGCCGGCGATGGCCTTGCCGACCATTTGTTCGGACTCGCCGTCGCTGTACCTGTCCGCGGTGTCGATGACGTTGATCCCGGCCTCGAGGGCCGCGTCGACGATGGCGGTGGCCTCGTCCTGGGTGGTGCGTCCGATCTTGCCGAAGTTCATCGCGCCGAGCGCGAGGGAGCTGACCTGCATACCGGTGCGGCCCAAGGTGCGGTACTGCATGACCGTGTCTCCTTCTTTGGCTGCCGGCTCCTGCCGTGGCATCACGAGCAAGCGGAACCTTGTTCCGTTAACAATACGGAACGCTGTTCCGCATAACAACCTCGACAGCGGTACGAGTTCGAGCTGTACGGGGATCTACGGAGGCCCGCAACCTGCCCCGAGTTGCATGGGCTGCCGGCCACCCACCACCGCCATCCGGCGTTTCGAGGCCACGCTCCGGCGCACGTCATCTGCCCGAACGGGCCTCATGGGCCAGCAGCCGACCCTCCGTGTAGAAGGCTTCGAGCGTGGCAGCGTCGGAGAATTCGCCCAGGGGACGCGCGGCGCCGAAGGGCGCGTTCCAGAACGCGCCCAGCTGTGGCGGGGTCCACGGTGCGACATAGGCGTAGGGCTCGTCCGCGAACGCGTCGCCCGGGGAGACGCCGAAGTTGACCTCGTCCCAGGTGACGCCGAGGTCGAAGTGCTCGGGCCAGAGCACGGCGGTCTCGTGCGGGGCGAAGCGGGTCAGCGCCTGCAGGCCGAGCGCGAGGCCGTCGGTGATCCGCCGAGCGGACTGCGGATCGATCTCGACGGGGTCCTCGATCGCGACGTCGCTGCCCTCGGGGTAGAGGTTCGCCGGGGCTCCGGGGGCAATCCCGGCGGCGTGGGCCAGGTCGGCGTAGCTGCCGACCAACGGGAGCGTGCGTCCGTCCACCAGCAGGCGCAGGTCATCCACCCGGATGTCCGGTTCCTTCGTGGTGGCGAACCCGCCCGGGACCACCCGGAGCCGGATCGTCCCGCTGCGGCGGAACTGGGGCCCGGCCATGAGCAGCTCGGCCAAGCCGTGCAGGTTCCGCCTGGTCCGGGTGAAATCAGCGCTTGTCATCGCATTCCTCTCCCCTCCCCGGTACCGCAACGATAGATCAACCGCGACTGGCCTGAGCGGAGCCGCGCGGAAGGGGCTCGCCGGGCGGATCGTGTGCGCTCAGGCCCGTGTTGCCTCCGGCCGGGGGCGCGAGTTGCGATGTGCAGATGCGCAGAGCGCCTGCGGAGCGGTTTGTTGGCGCCGGATCGGCCCAGCGCCGTTCCCTGCGGCTTCTAAAGGCAGCCTGAACTGCGGTGTTGTTGAGAGCGGGCGGACGAGTCGGCCATGTGGGCCGGGTTCAGGCCGGCTTCGGGCGCGTTGCGTAGAAGGCGACAGCCGAGGCGGCTGCCACGTTCAAGGAGTCGACCCCGGAGTCCATGGGAATGCGAACGTGCTCATCCGCCGCGACGAGGGCCTCGGGCGTGAGGCCTTCGCCCTCGGTGCCGAAGACCAAGGCGAGCTTCTCGCACTCCCGCGAGGCGAGCTCATCGAGCGTGATCGCCTGATCGCTCAGGCACAGTGCGGCGACGGTGAAACCCGCAGACCGGAGGAGATCGACATCCCGGGGCCAGGACTCCAGACGGGTCCACGGCACTTGGAACACCGCTCCCATCGAGACCTTCAAGGCCCGCCGGTACAGCGGGTCCGCGCAACGGGGCGTGAGCAGGACCACGTCGACGCCCAGGGCTGCCGCGCTGCGGAAAGCAGCCCCGAGATTGGCGTGATCGACGATGTCCTCGAAGACCGCGACGCGCTGCACAGGACGTTCTTGCAGACCCAAAGGCACCACCGCGCCGATGTTGGTGTGGTCGACAATGCCTTCGAGTTCGGCCACCCGGCGGGCGCCGCGGAGCAGTTCATCGACGCCGGGCAGCGGTTTGCGCTGCATGGAGGCGAGCGCGCCCCGGTGCACGTGGTAGCCGGTGACCTGCTCGGCGAGTTCGGGCGCGACCGCGTAAACCGGTGCGGGGACCTCGTCGATGACGTCGCGCATGACGTCGATCCACTTGGCCGAGAGCAGCATCGAGCGCATCCGGTATCCGGCCTGGCGGGCGCGGCGGATGACCTTCTCGCCCTCGGCGATGAAGAGGCCCTCCTCGGGCTCGCGCCGTCGGCGCAACTCGACGTCGGTGAGGGCGACGTAGTCGCCAAGTCGGGGGTCCTGCGGGTCGTCGATGGTGATGAGCTCGGCCACGGTGTCGATCCTGCCCCCATCTCGCCAACGTGCCAAGCTCGTCAGCGTGTCAGGGCGACGACGTCACCGATGACCACGACGGCGGGCGGACGGATCTGCTCGGCCTCGACGACGACGGCCACGGTGGCGAGGGTGGCGTCGACGCGGCGCTGCGCGGCGGTGGTGCCCTCCTGGACGACGGCGACCGGGGTCTCCGGCGAGCGTCCGCCCGCGATCAGGGCCGCGGCGATGGCGCCGATGCGTTCGACGGCCATCAGCAGCACCAGGGTTCCGCGCATCTTCGCGGCGGCGTCCCAGTCGACCAGGGAGCGGGGGTCCTCGGGGGCGACATGCCCGGAGATGACGCTGAACTCGTGGGTGACGCCCCGGTGGGTGACCGGGATCCCGGCGGCGGCCGGGACGCTGATGGAGCTGGAGATGCCGGGCACGACGATGACCGGGACGCCCGCTTCGGTGCAGGCGATGAGCTCCTCCATGCCCCGGCCGAACACGTACGGGTCGCCGCCCTTGAGGCGGACCACGAACTTCCCGGCCCTGGCGTGCTCGATCAGGGCGTTGTTGATGGCCTCCTGGGCCATGAAGCGGCCGTAGGGGATCTTGGCGGCGTCGATGACCTCGACGTGCGGGGGCAGCTCGTCCAGCAGCTCGCGGGGGGCGAGCCGGTCGGCGACGACGACGTCGGCCTCGGCGAGGAGGCGGCGTCCGCGCACCGTGATCAGATCCGGGTCGCCGGGGCCGCCGCCAACGAGGGCCACGCCGGCGGTGTGGCCGCGATGGTGGGCGGCGGCGAGGCTGCCGTCGCGCAGCGCGTTGACGATGGCGTCGCGCAGCGCGGCGGAGCGGCGGGGATCGCCGGAGAGGACGGCGACCGTGGTCTCAGCGTGGCGGCCCGCAGCCGGCGTCCAGGCGGTGGCGGCGGAGGCATCGTCGCTGCGGGAGCAGAAGGTGCGGTTGGCCTCGGCCTCCGCGGCGGCCGCCGAGTTGGCGCCGGGGTCGTCCGTGGCCGCAAGGACGTACCAGGCGTCGGCGAGGTCACCGTGCGCGTAGGGGCGGGCGAGCCAGGTCAACTCGCCCGCGTCGGCCATGGCCTGGACGGCGGGGGTGGTGTCGGGCGCGATCAGGAGGACGTCCGCGCCTGCGGCGAGCAGGGCCGGGAGGCGGCGCTGGGCGACCGTGCCACCGCCGAGAACGACGACGCGGCGCCCGGCCAGCCGCAGTCCTGCCGGGTAGGGCGGAGCGGGGGTGTCGGCCATCGGGGGATCTCCTGGAGGAACGGTCGGACAGGACGTGCGGACAGTCGAGTGGTCGTTCGCGCCCGTGGACTGCTCGCGGGCGTGCGGAACTGCGCGAACGAGCAGCCGCCGCACCGCGGATGGGGTCGGAGCGTCAGTGCTTGTCGGTGACGCCGGCCGAGTCGAACGTCGCTACATCGTGCATCGCCCGGGCCGCCGACTGCACCAGTGGCAGGGCCAGAAGTGCCCCCGTCCCCTCGCCGAGGCGCAGGTCCAGGTCGATCAGCGGGCGCAGACCGAGCTTCGCCAGTGCGGCCTTGTGCCCGGGCTCGGCGGATCGGTGTCCGGCGACGCACGCGGCCAGCACCTCGGGCGCGATGGCCTTCGCCACCAGGGCCGCCGCCCCCGCGATCACACCGTCGAGGATGACCGGCGTGCGCAGGCTCGCCGCGCCCAGCAGGAACCCGGCGATGGCGGCGTGCTCCAGACCGCCGACGGCCGCGACCACGCCGATCGGGTCGGCCGGGTCGGGGCGGTGCAGGGCCAGCGCCTCGCGGATGACGGCGACCTTGCGGGCATGGGTCTCGTCGTCGATGCCGGTGCCCCGGCCGGTGACGACCGACGGGTCCTCACCGGTGAAGACGCAGATCAGCGCGGCGGCAGCGGTGGTGTTGGCGATGCCCATGTCGCCGGTGATCAGCGCCTTGTTGCCGGCCGCGACCAGATCCCTGGCGGTCTCGATGCCGACCTCGATGGCACGCAGAGCCTCCTCCCGGGTCATCGCCGGTTCCACCGTCATGTCGGCGGTGCCGGGGCGGACCTTGCGCGGCAGCAGGCCGGTGGTCCGGCCCGAGTCGATGGCCGGAGGCAACTCGGAGGCGACCCCGACGTCGACGACGCAGACCTCCGCGCCGAGCTGGTTGGCGAACGCGTTGACGACCGCGCCACCCGCGAGGAAGTTCGCCACCATCTGGGCGGTGACCTCCTGCGGCCAGGGGGTGACGCCCTGGGCGTGCACACCGTGGTCCCCGGCGAAGATCGCCACGCAGGCGGGCTCGGGGATCGGCGGCGGGCACTTGCGGGAGAGGCCGCACAGTTGCGCGGAGATTATCTCCAGCATGCCCAGCGAACCGGCAGGCTTGGTCATCCGCTTCTGCCGGTCCCACGCCTCGCCGAGCGCCTTGGCGTCCAGCGGGCGGATGCCGCGCAGGGTCTCCTGCAGGACGCTGTGCGGCTCCTCGCCGGGCAGGGCGCGGCGGCCGTAGGTCTCCTCGTGCACGACCCAGGACAGGGGCCGCTTCTTGGCCCAGCCCGCCTGCGCGAGCTCGGGCTCCGAAGGGAACTCGTTGACGTAGCCGACACAGAGGTAGGCGACGACGTCGAGGTGCTCGGGCAGGCCGAGCTCGCGGACCATCTCCTGCTCGTCGAAGAAGCTGACCCAGCCGACGCCGAGGCCCTCGGCGCGGGCGGCGAGCCAGAGGTTCTCGACCGCGAGGGCGGCGGAGTAGGGGGCCATCTGCGGCTGCGTGTGCCGACCGAGGGTGTGGCGGCCGCCCCGGGTGCGGTCGGCGGTGACCACGATGTTCACCGGGGTCTCGACGATGGCCTCGATCTTCAGTTCCTTGAACTGCTTGGCGCGGCCCTTGGGAAGCGACTCGGCGTAGACGTCCCGCTGACGCTCCGCCAGCTCGTGCATCCGGGCCCGGGTCTTCGCGGAGCGGATCACCACGAAGTCCCAGGGCTGGGAGTAGCCGACACTGGGGGCGGTGTGGGCGGCCTCCAGGACCCGGATCAGCACCTCGTGCGGGATCGGGTCGAGGCGGAAGCCGTTGCGGATGTCGCGGCGTTCGCGCATCACGCGGTGGACCGCCTCGCGCATCTCGTCGTCATAGGCGGGGGCGGCGGGCCCGGCGAAGACCGGGGCGAGCGGAGGCTCGGCGTCCGTCTCGACATCGGTCTCGGCGTCGGTCTCGGCGTCGGCTTCTGGCGCGACCGATGTCTCGGCCTCTGCCTCGGCCTCTGCTTCGACCGCTGTCTCGGGCGCCTGGTGCCGGGCGTCCACCTGGGGTTCGGTCCGGGGCTCGACGATCTGGATCTCGGTGACCTGCGGCTCGCGGCTGTCGGGGCCTACAACCTGAGCCTCGGCAGCAGTCTGCTCCGCCATGGCGACGGGGGCCAGCGCCTCGACCGCTCCGGAGGCGTCCACCGCGAGGGCGACGCGTTCGGCGGTCGGCTGCGCGGGGGCTTCGAACGCCGTCGTCACCGTGGTGGCGAACTGCGGCTCGGACTCGGTCGGGGTCTGCGGGTCGAGCTGGTGCACAGGTGGGGCTTCCGCTTCGGACGAAGATGCCGTGGGCGGCACAGAGGACAGGGCAGGGTCGTTCAGATGTGCGGTTCCGAGGAAGGTCGTCTGACCGTCACCGGCCTCGGCGGGGTGAGCAGGCGCAACGGGGGCCGCGACCGGGTCCGGCGTGGGCACGGGCTCTTCGACGAACCGCGGCGGAACCGGGGGGGCCATGAACGCGGCGATGCGGCTCGTTCCGGCGTCAGGCGACGAGCTCTGCGCGGGGATCGACGCCTCGGACGCAGGCACGATCGCGGGCACGACCACGGGCTCGGCCGGGGCCGCGGCCGCCTCCGTCACCGGCTCCACGACCGGCTCCACGACCGGAAGCGGCTCGTGCGCGGCCTCGACGGCCGGTTCCGGCTGCGGCTCAAACACCTGCTCGGGCTCCGCCGCGGGCGGGGACGCGGGCTCAGACGCGGGCGTGTACGCGGGCGGGGACGCGAATTCGGGCGCCGGCGGCACGACCGCGCTGGGCGGCTCCACGACCACGGGCGATTCGACCTGTGCCGGGATCTGACTGGCATTCGAACCGAGGGTGCTCTCCGGCGAGGGCATCTGCACCGGGACGGTCGCCATCGCGGGCTCGGCGGCAAACTGCGCCGGCTCCGCCGCCGACGCGGTGTCAACCGCCGTACGCGCGGCTCCCTCGGCCGCTGCGAGCTGGTGGTCCAGGTACTCCGGGCCGGGATGGTGCGCGGGGACCGCGACCGGGACGCCGTAGGGGGGAGTCTGCGGGGCCTGGACGGTGAACGGCGAGGGATCGTGGGCGGACGGCCCGCGATCGGCCAGCGACCGTACCGGCACCTGCCCGGTCATCAGCGAGGGGTCAGGAATGGGCGGTCCGGCGTGCAGCGGGCGGCGCGGCGCGGCGAGGACGGGCTGCGGCTGTGCCTGCTCGGCGAGGGGGAGCTCGGCCACCATCGGCGGGCTGAGCGGGGGCCAGGACGGGGGAACCGGCTCCCCCGCCGGCTGGACCTGCTCGGGTGCGTAGATCTCAGGCTGCGACTGGGGCTGCGGCTGGAACTGGGCCTGGAACTGGGACTGGGCCACCATCGGGGCCTGCTCGACCGACGGCTCGACCGACGGACCCGGCAGTGTCTCGGGCTGCGGCAGGCCAGGCACGGCCACGGACGGCTCGCGCAGGACCGGCTCGCTCCAAGAACCCTGGGGACCTGGCATCAGCAGCTCGTCGTCCTCGTCGTCGAGCCCGTCCGGCAGGTCGAGGAAGGTGTAGGGCAGCCGGCCCTGGGAGTTGTGGCCCTGTGACGGGTCGGTGCCGAAGGGGTCGCGGGCAGCCTGCTCGCCGATCGGGGGCGTCGCCCCCAGAGGGGTCGGCTCCGCACCGTTCGCGACGAGCGGCGGCTCGGTCAGCCCCCCGTTAGGGACGTGGCCGGTATCGCTCATGTCACTGGCTCCTTCCAGGGCCGCGTGGCGTCCTTGGCGGCGCGATCACGGACCGCTGCGCACCCATCGTTCCGGTCCTCGCCTCGCTGCGACGGACCGGCAGGCACCGGTCTGCTCCCAACAACAACGACTGAACCGGGGCAACCGGCACGATCGCCTCGGACGTACCGGCATTCTTCCGGTCCGTCCGGTCCGGATGCGAACCAGCACGCCCACTCCTCGTGTGGTCTGCGCCACGTTCAGATATCGGACGGCCGGTCCGCGAGAACCAGGCGTCAGCCTACCGGCCGCGGCCGACAGCGCGGCCCAGGGTCTCGAACAGTGAGAGTCAACTGCCTGCTCAGAGCCAGTCCAGGAGGCGTTCGAGAGCTGGGCGGGGAGTTTTCAGCGGGTACCCCACAGCACGAACGAAGGTGCGGTCGGGCTCAGCGACTGCCCGTTCAGGCCCTTCTGTTCCACCAGTTGCGAGGCATGCAGCAGCGCGCCGTCGACGGTGTAGTTCACCTCCGCGAAGGCACGGCGGATCTCCTCGACCTGAGCCAGGGTTCCGGGCAGCGCGACGATCCGCTCAGGACGGCGGCCGAGGCAGGCGCGGAGGATCTCCGCACCGCCGCGGACCAGCACCACGTCCGGTTCGGGCAGGTCGGCGAGCGCGGCCGGGGCGGTGCCGTGCACGGTCTGCAGTTCCACACCGTAGCGGCGGGCACTGACATCCAGCCGCGCGCAGGCGTCTCCGTCCGGGTCGACGGCGATCACGGCGGCGCCGCAACGGGCGGCGTCCAGTGCGACCGCGCCGGCTCCCGCGGCGACGTCCCAGAGCAGGTCGCCGGGCCGCGGCCCGAGCCGGGCGAGCACCAGGGCCCTTACGGCGGCAGGCAGTTCACCGTTCGTACCGGCGTCTTCGGCCGGCGTGTCGCGGGCCCAGCCCCGGTCGGCGCCGGGGTAGTCGAGCGCGCGCCCGGCAAGCCAGCCCGAGGGTGGAACAGGACCGCGCGGGCTGCCGCCGACCACCAGGACCACGTTGGGATCACGCCACAGATGATCGGGGACACGGTCGGAGGTGAGGACGGTGATGTCCTCGTCCGGGGTACCCATGGCCTCGCAGACCACGAAGGTGCGGTGCACGTCCCGCAGCATCAGGGCGAGCTCGGAGGGCCCCGCGCCCGGCGACGTCAGCACGGCAACCTTGGGGTGCGCACGACAGATGTTGACGGCTCGTCGCAGACCGCGCCCGTGCGTGCTCACGACCTGGGCGTCGTCCCAGGGCATCCCGGCGCGCGCGAAGGCGGCGGCGACCGAGGAGACGGCGGGCAGCACCTCCAGTTCCAGCCCGTACTCGGGGCGGCGCAGCGTCCGCACGACCCCGAAGAAGCCGGGGTCGCCCTCGGCGACGACCACGGCCGTGCCCCGGTGGTCGGCGACCCGCCGGGCGACGAGTTCGACGCTGCCCAGCGCCATCCGGCTGGCGCCGGACGGTATCCGCAGGTTCTGCAGCTGGTACGTCCCCCCGGCGACGAGCGTCGCCGCGTCGAGTGCGGCTTGAGCTGTCTGCGAGAGCGGCGAGCCGTCCCAGCCGATCACCGTGACCCGGTCAGCCATCGAGGCTGTTCCCCCTCTTGCTCCACTGCCGTTGGCGAGTACCAGGCGAGAGTAGCCGCTCCGCTCACCAGTTCGGGTCGATGCCGTCGAGGTCCTCGGGAAGCAGGCTCCAGACGATCAGGTCACTGCGGCCGCGCCCTGCCGCCTCCCCGTCCCGGACGATCCAGGCGTTGCGCAGCACGCCCTCACTGATGCAGCCGATCTTCTGGGCGACCTGCTGGGCCGCGGTGTTCCCGGCGGCGGTACGAAGCTCCAGGCGTTCGAACTCCTGGTCCTCGAACAGCCAGTGCGCGACGCCGAGCAGCGCCTCGGCGGCGTAGCCCTCGCCGCGCGCCCAGGGCCCGGTGACCACAGTCGCCTCGGTGGCCCGCAGCCGCCAGTCGGTGCGGCGCAGCCGCACGGTGCCGACGAGGCGCTGGGTGAGGAACTCGTGGACGGCAAGAACGATTCCGCGCCCCTGCGCGCGTTCGGCGGGCGCCCGCAGCGACACCCAGGTCCGGGCGTCGGCGGCGGTGTAGGAGTGGGGCATGGTCGTCCAGGTGCGGACGAGTTCGTCACTCATCATGTCGGTGAGCGCTGGGACGTCCTCCGGTTCGAAGGCTCGCAGCACCAGCCGGTCGGTGCTGATCGAGATCTCGGGAAAGGTGGACGTCATGACCAGGGGCTCCTGCCTGTCGCCGCTCCTCGGCGGGGCTGATGGAACGATCATGCTGCAGGAAGGGCGCCCCCGTCACCCCTTCGGAGCGGCGAGCCGCCCGAAGGGGTGTTCGCCACGGCGTCAGAACGAGACCAGCACCGAGCCGTTGAAGGCCGTTGAAGGTGCTGTCGATGCACTTCCGCACCTCGGGCGGATCCCGTCGAGCCGGCGCAGCGCCTGTACACCTACGGCAGCGCCTGCACACCTACACGGGGTCCCCTGCGACGTTCCTGGCAGCCGAGTTCCGCGACGTCACTCCGCCGAGCCGGGCCCGGCTGGTGATGCGCCGCACGAGCGACGCAGATCCGGACCTGAGGAAGCCGTCACGCCGTCGGCCGGATCACCCCCACGGAGTACCTCGCCGAACACGCCGACCCCAGGGCCCCCTCCTACCGCAGAAAGCCCTGGTCAACCGGCCCGAACGGGCCTCGCCAGGGGCTCTCGGCCCCCCGCTCCCGACACGCCGAGCACCGTCCCACCTGCCTGCGTTGGGCGAACTGGCGGATACCGCCGCGCCGATCGAGCCGGACGCACGACCTGAAGCGAGCCAACGTACGCGCTGGTCATCGGATCGGTAGGGGCCGCAGGCGCGATCGCCGTCCGGCGACCGGTCCATCACCCGATTGGCTTCCCTCGGCCGACCGCCCGCGCCTGCTTCCCCGGCGGCCCAGGACACGCCGGCCGATCCACTGCCCCGGCAGCTGCCGTAGCCGCAACGACGGTCGGGGCGACCTCTGCTGACGGGTCGACAGATCTGCCCGAGCAGTGCTGCACCGGGGGTGGCGCGAGGCGACAGCGGTCCGTGACGCCCGGGAGCCGCCCGGTCGTGCCCGGCAAGCGCGCTGGATATGGTCCATCCGGGCAATGAAAGGATTCTTGATGACGAAGACTCCGAAGCCGCACCCGCATACAAACTGCGGGCGCGAGCGCCGCACCGCCGCGACAAGCTGCGGACTCCGCACGCTGCAGACGGCCACGAGCCGAACCCGTGCCGCTGTCTGGCCCCCACCCGGGGCCCGTGCCGAGCACCGGACCCGACCGACCGGACCCCCGGGTACCAGCGCCTGCAGCCGCCCGGCGGCCACGGCCGGATCGGGCAACCGACCCGCACGACCCGGGCCCGCCCGTCGCCCGGCACAGCCGACCGCCCCGGTCGCGTCCGCGGCGTCACGGCGCAGGCCACACTGCCGCGCCACGGTGACCGGGCTGCTCACCGCCGCCATCATCGGCGCGGCCGGCCTGCCCGGCTTGTGTCCCGAAGCCGGGGCGACCACCGTCGAGGTCAGAGCTCTGGGCATCGCCGCGTCGAAGCAGGGCGCTCCCTACCAGTGGGGAGCCACCGGTCCCAACCGCTTCGACTGCTCCGGTCTGACCTACTTCGCGTACCGCAAGGCCGGCAAGCGCCTGCCCCGCACCGCGCAGGCCCAGTACAACCGGGCCCAGCACATCGCCAGGAGCGGCCTACGACCCGGCGACCTGGTCTTCTTCCACCACGGCAACCACGTGTACCACGTGGGCATGTACGCAGGTGGAGGCAAGATGTGGGACGCGCCCCACACCGGGGCCCGAGTCCGGTTGGAGCGGATCTGGAACACCCCGGTCTGGTTTGGGCGCTTCCCCTGACCAACGGTCGCGAATTCACCCGCCCGGGCGCATCGTCCCCGTGCGACCGACGTCCACGACGGTCGCACGGGGACGGCGTTCACTTCACACCGTCAGGCTGTCACGCGGTCGCGGCCAGTGTCGCGACCGGCTTCTCCAGCGTGATGAAGCTGAGGCTGCGGGTTACCTCCTCGACCTCCGTCTGCCGGTAGCCGAGGCGCTGGTAGAGCCGCAGGTTGCCGATGCTGCGGTGCCCGGTGAACAGGCGGTACGCCTGCACCGGGCTGTCGCCCGCAGCGAGCAACTGCTCCATGCCGAGCACCAGGCGCGTGCCGAGTCCGTGCCGCTGCATCCGGGGGTGCACGCAGAGGCGACCTATCCGGCCCACCCCGCCCGCGTCCACCCAGCCGCGCACGCTGCCCACGACCTCGTCGCCCAGCCGGGCCACCAGCACGTGACGTTCCTTCAGCTCCGTGCGCAGGCTGTCCAGCGTCTGCGTCAACGGCTCTATGGCCCAGTCCCCGTAGAGTTCGGCCTCGCTCTGGTAGCAGAGGTACTGGAGTTTCAGGATCCGCTCGGCGTCGTCCTCGGAGGCGATCGAGGTGGTCACGCTCATGCCCATGCGCGCATTCCTCCCTTTCTTGTGTACCCCGGCCGCGAGGATGAGGGGGATGCGGACCGGGTTGCCCTGACCGGAGGTGGGTCGGTCCCGACGGCAGGCGTCGGGACCGGGCGTACGTTTAGAGCCCACTACCCATTCATGCGCCCTTCCCAACCATCCGCTGCGCGGCATAGTGGGGAGGCATGACGACTGAACCCGTGCCCACCGCCGCCGACGTCCTGATCGTCGGCGCCGGACCCACCGGACTGCTGCTCGCGGGCGACCTCGCCGCTGCCGGCCTCAACGTCACCATGCTGGAGCGACGCGTCGAGGAGTCCAACCTCACCCGCGCCTTCGCCGTCCACGCGCGGACCCTGGAGCAGCTCGACGCGCGCGGAGTCGCCGACGACCTCCTCGCCACCGGAACGGCCCTGCGCTCGCTCCGCCTCTTCGGCCGCCTCACCGTGGACCTCTCGAAACTCCACACCCGCTTCCCTTTCGTCCTGATCACCCCGCAGTCCAACACCGAGCGTCTGCTGGAACGCCGGGCCGTAGATGCCGGCGCGGTCGTCGTGCGCGGCGCGAAGGTCACCGCACTGCGCCAGGACGGGAGCGGTGTCGAACTCGACGCCGAGCACCCGGACGGACGAACGATCACCTATTCGGCCCAGTACGCGGTGGGCACCGACGGCGTCCACAGCACCGTCCGCGCGCTGCTGGACATCCCGTTCCCCGGCGAGGCCGTGGTCAACTCGGTGATGCTGGCGGACGTCCGGCTCGAGCACGCGCCCGGCGAGGTGCTCACCGTGGGCGCCAACGAGCAGGGCTTCGCCTTCCTCGCACCGTTCGGCGACGGCTGGTACCGGATCATCGCCTGGGACCGGGCCCGGCAACTGCCCGACAGCGCCCCGGTCGACCTCGACGACATCCGCGGTATCGCCGGACGCGTCCTCGGTGACGACTTCGGCATGCACGACGCCCGTTGGCTGTCCCGCTTCCACAGCGACGAACGGCAGGCGCCGACCTACCGTCAGGGGCGGGTGTTCCTCGCCGGGGACGCCGCCCACTGCCACTCCCCCGCCGGCGGCCAGGGCATGAACACCGGCCTCCAGGACGCCGCCAACCTCGGCTGGAAACTCGTCGCGGCGGTGCGGGGGTGGGCGGCGCCCGACCTGCTGGACAGCTACCAGGCGGAGCGCCACCCGGTCGGCCGGACGGTGCTGCGGACCTCGGGCGGCCTGCTCCGGGTGGCGCTGGCGCAGTCCGTGCCGACCCGGATCGTGCGCGGCGCGCTTTCCGCACTGGCCGACCGGCTCGGCCCGCTGGCCAGGCGCGGTGGGCGAACCGTCTCCGGCATCGACATCTCCTACGCGGCGACCGCCCCCGCAGGCGCACACCGGCTGACCGGACGACGCATCCCCGACCTGCGACTGGCCGCCGGGCCGGAGGGCTCGGACAAGGGGCCGACCCGCCTCTACGAGGCGCTGCGCTCCGGGACGTTCGTCCTGGTCGGCACGAGTCCGGAGCTCGGCGACGCGTGGTCCGACCGGCTGCACGGCGCCGTGCCCGCCGGGAGCCTGGGCACGACGATCCTGGTCCGTCCCGACGGCTACGCCGCCTGGGCGGCCGAGCACCCGAGCCCGGAGGAGACCCGCTCTGCGCTCAGGAACCACTTGGGGGCGCCCACGTCCTGACGTCCCGCAGCGCATGGCGCAGGCAGGCCAGGCAGCGGGCGCGGACCGGGCCGATGCTGCCGCGCGGCATCGACATGTCCTCGGACAGCTCCCGGTAGCTCAGCGGCGGCGACTCCAGCAGGGCGGCCATCAGCACCGGGCAGCGGGAGGGCAGCCGGGCGATCGCGGCACGCAACTCCCGTGCCTGCTCGGCAGCCAGCGCCCGACGTTCGGGGCACGTCGCGTCGGCTGACGCCGATCCGCGCTGCCGCTCGGCCGCCTCCCGGGCCCGGGACAGGACCTCGGCCTCGGCGGTCGCAGCGCGGAACTCCTGGATCGTCAACGCCCGTAGCCGGGCCCCGGGGTGGGACACCGGCGCCTCCGCCGCGGCACGCAGCCACACCTGCTGCTCCAGATCCTCCGGATCGAGGCCGTGTGCCGCGGCCAGGCTGCGGAGCATGCCGAGGAACGCCCCGCGCAACGCGGGGTCGGCGGCTGCGGCGGCGAGGGTTGGCGTCAACGGCGCTCCCAGGGACGGTTTCCGGCGGGTCACAGGACGAGACGCGGCAACCCCCGGCCGGGGATGCGTGCCACCGGACATACCACTCGCACGGGTGAGGTGCGGCGCAACACGGGCCACACAGAGCTGTAACCAACCGACCAACAGAATGTAACCAAGGCCACGTCAGTCGGTGTTCCTGCGGGTAACCCGGAACCGGTAGCGTCACTGCCCAGCGCCCCGAACGGCCGCTCCCCGGCGCACGGCTCCCCTCCCCCGCACGATCCCGACAACTCCTGACGACGGAGGACTGTGGTGTTGTTCTACTGGCTGCTCAAGAGGATCGTCATCGGTCCGCTGGTACGCCTGCTCTACCGGCCGCGTGTCACCGGCCTCGGCAACGTCCCGGCGCACGGCCCGGCCATCATCGCGCCGAACCACCTGTCCTTCTGCGACTCGATCTTCATCCCGCTACTGGCCCCGCAGCAGGTGCACTACGTCGCCAAGGCCGAGTACTTCACCGGAACCGGGCTCAAGGGCCGACTGATGGCGGGCTTCTTCACCGGCGTCGGCGCGGTGCCGGTGGACCGCAGCGGCGGCCGGGCCTCGATCGCCGCCATCGACACCGGGCTGCGCACCCTGCGCGAGGGCAAGCTGTTCGGCATCTACCCCGAGGGCACCCGCTCCCCGGACGGCCGACTGCACCGGGGCCGCACGGGAGTGGCGCGACTCGCGCTGGCCAGCGGCGTACCGGTGATCCCGGTCGGGCTGGTCGGCACGGACCGGGTGCAGCCGAACGGCAGCCTGATGTGGAAGCTCGGCTCACGCCCCGAGGTGCGCTTCGGCGCACCGCTCGACTTCTCCCGCTACGCGGGGATGGAGGACGACCGCTTTGTACTGCGCGCGGTGACGGACGAGATCGTGGCGGCGATCCTGGCCCTGTCCCAACAGGAGTACGTGGACATGTACGCAACTAAAGCGAAGGCCCTGGCGAGCAGGGCCCGCGCGGAAGCCGCCGCAGCCGCACAGTCCGCTGCCGCGGATCTGCCCGAGGCGGCCTGAGCGCCGCGCCCGACTTACGGCCTGGGGTGCGAGGTGTCCGGCCGGTCCGACCGAACACCCCCGCTACGGCGTCCGCGCTACGCGCCGACCCATTCCTGCTGGACCGCGAGGTCGGCCTTGACCTCGGCGAGCTGCACCGCCACGGCGGAGGGCGCGGTGCCTCCGCGTCCGTCCCGGGAGGCGATCGCGCCGTGCACGGTGAGCACCTCGCGCACCTCGGGCGTCAGCGTCGGTGAGATCTCCGCGAACTGCTCGTCCGTCAGATCCGACAGCTCCAGGCCGCGCGGCTCGCAGAACTTGACGCAGGCGCCGGCCACCTCGTGCGCGACGCGGAACGGCGTGCCCTGCTTGACCAGCCACTCGGCGATGTCGGTGGCGAGGGAGAACCCGGCCGGGGCCAGTTCCTCCAGCCGCTCGTCGTGGACGGTGAGTGTCGCCATCATCCCGGTGAAGGCCGGGAGCAGCACCTCAAGCGTGTCGCAGGAGTCGAAGACGGGCTCCTTGTCCTCCTGCAGGTCCCGGTTGTACGCGAGCGGCAGCGCCTTGAGGGTGGCGAGCAGCCCGGTGAGGTTGCCGATGAGGCGTCCCGACTTGCCGCGCGCCAGCTCGGCGATGTCCGGGTTCTTCTTCTGCGGCATGATCGAGGAACCGGTGGAGAAGGCGTCGTGCAGTGTGATGAAGCCGAACTCCTTGGTGTTCCAGATGATCACCTCCTCCGCGATCCGGGAGAGGTTGATGCCGATCATCGCCGTGATGAAGGCGAACTCCGCGACGTAGTCGCGGGATGCCGTGCCGTCGATGGAGTTGGCCGCCGACCCGCCCTCGAAGCCGAGCTCGGCCGCGACGAACTGCGGGTCCAGACCCAGCGAGGACCCCGCGAGGGCGCCCGACCCGTAAGCCGACACGGCAGTCCGGACGTCCCACTGGCGCAGCCGCTCCGCGTCCCGGCTCAGCGCCTGGACGTGGGCGAGGACGTGGTGGGCGAACAGCACCGGCTGTGCGTGCTGCAGGTGAGTCCGGCCCGGCATGGCGGTGTTCGGGTGGGCTTCGGCGAGGCCGACCAGGGCCTGCTGCAGGTCGAGGATCAGTCCGCCGATGATGCGGGCGTGGTCGCGGAGGAACATCCGGCCCAGGGTGGCGATCTGGTCGTTGCGGGACCGGCCGGCCCGCAGCTTGCCGCCGAGGTCGGGGCCCAGTCGCTCCAGCAGACCGCGTTCGAGGGCGGTGTGCACGTCCTCGTCGGCGACGGTGCCGGTGAAGGCGCCCGACCGGACGTCGGCGAGGAGGGCGTCCAGGCCGTCGAGCATCCGGGACAGCTCGTCGTCGGAGAGCAGCCCCGCCCGGTGCAGCACCTTCGCGTGGGCCTTCGAGCCGGCGATGTCGTAGGGCGCGAGCCGCCAGTCGAAGTGCACCGAGGCGGACAGTCGCGCCAGTGCCTCTGACGGTCCGTCGGCGAACCGCGCGCCCCAGAGCCGTACGTCGTTGGTCATCGCTGCTCAGCCCTGCTGCAGGTCGCGCTTGGAGGCGATCTTCGACGACATGCCGAAGAGCTCGATGAAGCCCTTGGACAGCGACTGGTCGAAGGTGTCGCCGGTGTCGTAGGTGGCGAGGTTGAAGTCGTACAGCGACTCGTTGGACTTGCGGCCGTTGACGACGGCGCGACCGCCGTGCATGACCATCCGGATCTCGCCGGTGACGTGCTGGTTGGCCTCGTTGACGAAGCCGTCCAGGGCGCGCTTGAGGGGCGAGAACCACAGGCCGTCGTAGACCAGTTCGGCCCAGCGCTGCTCGACCTGCCGCTTGTAGCGGGCGAGTTCGCGCTCGACGGTGACGTTCTCCAGCGCCTGGTGGGCCGTGATCAGCGCGATGGCGCCGGGGGCCTCGTAGATCTCGCGGGACTTGATGCCGACGAGCCGGTCCTCGACCATGTCGAGCCGTCCGATGCCCTGGGCGCCGGCGCGCTTGTTGAGCTCCTCGATCGCCTGAAGCACCGTCACCTTGCGGCCGTCGATGGCGACGGGAACGCCGCCCTCGAAGCTGATGACGACCTCGTCGGCCTGGCGCGGCGTGCCCGGGTCCTGGGTGTACTCGTAGACGTCCTCGATCGGCGCGTTCCAGATGTCCTCGAGGAATCCGGTCTCGACGGCCCGCCCGAACACGTTCTGGTCGATCGAGTACGGGTTCTTCTTGGTGGTGACGATGGGGAGGTTCTTGGCCTCGGCGAAGGCGATGGCCTTGTCCCGGGTCATCGCGTAGTCGCGGACCGGCGCGATGCACTTCAGGCCCGGCGCCAGGGAGTTGATGCCGACCTCGAAGCGGACCTGGTCGTTGCCCTTGCCGGTGCAGCCGTGGGCGACCGTGCTCGCCCCGTGCTTCTGCGCGGCGGCGACCAGGTGCTTGACGATGACCGGCCGCGACAGGGCGGAGACCAGCGGGTACTGCCCCTGGTAGAGCGCGTTGGCCTTGAGCGCCGGGAGGCAGTACTCGTCGGCGAACTCCTGCCGGGCGTCGGCGACCTCGGCCTCGACGGCGCCGCAGTCCAGCGCCCGCTGGCGGATCGCGTCCAGGTCCTCGCCACCCTGGCCGACGTCGACGGCGACCGCGATGACCTCGGCGCCGGTCTCCTCGGCGATCCAGCCGATGCAGACGGACGTGTCCAGACCGCCCGAGTAGGCGAGTACGACGCGCTCGGTCATGGCTATCTCCATTCAGGGTGCAGGGTTCGGTGCGGGGTTCACGGTGCAGGCTCATGCGGCGCTTGGAATAATTATGCATGAGACCGTATGGAATTCAAAGCGGTAAGGGCGGGTGCCGAGCCGCCTCAGGACTGGGCGAGGCGCAGCAGGTGGTCGGACAGGGCCTGGCCACCGGCGGGGTCGCGGCTGATGAGGAGGACGGTGTCGTCGCCGGCGATGGTGCCGATTATCTCGTGCATGCCGGACTGGTCGATGGCGGAGGCGAGGAACTGGGCCGCGCCGGGCGGGGTGCGGAGGACGACGAGGTTGCCGGAGGCGGTGGCGGAGACCATCAGCTCGGAGGCGAGCCGGGCCAGGCGGCCCTCGTTGGCGGACTCCCCCATCGGGGCCTGCGGGGTGCGGTCGCCGCCCTCCGCGGGGACGGCGTAGATCAGGGTGCCGTACTGGTTGCGGATCTTGACCGCCCCCAGCTCGTCCAGATCGCGGGAGAGCGTGGCCTGGGTGACCGCGAGGCCGTCGTCCGCGAGCAGCTTGGCCAGCTGGCTCTGCGAGCGGATGGGCTGACGGGTCAGCAGGTCCACGATGCGCCGGTGCCGTGCCGTCCGCGTCTGCGGGAGCTGGGACACCGGTCCCCCCGTGCTGGGATCGTGCTGGGCATCGGTCATTGGTATCAATCAGCCTCTCGTACGGATCGCAGGATACCGGGCAGCACGGCGAGGAAGGCGTCCGCGTCCCGCTCGCCGAGGATCAGCGGCGGGGCGAGCCGGACCGCGTCCGGCACTGCCGCGTTGACCAGGAATCCGGCGCGCTGGGCGGCGGCCTGGACCTGCGGTGCGACCGGACGGGTCAGCACGATGCCGAGCAGCAGGCCAGTGCCCCTGACGTGGTCCACCAGGGGATCGCCTATCGCTTCGATCCCGTTCCTGAGCCGCTCGCCGACCTTGGCCACGTGGTCGAGTAGCCCCTCGGACTCGATGGTGTCCAGCACCGCCAGGGCTGCCGCGCAGACGACCGGGTTGCCGGAGAAGGTGCTGCCGTGGTGTCCGGGGTGCAGCAGGTTCGCGGCATCGCCGAAGGCGAGGGTGGCGCCGATCGGCAGGCCGCCGCCGAGGCCCTTGGCAAGGGTGACGATGTCCGGGTCGACTCCCTCGAACGCCTGGTGGGCGAACCAGTGCCCGGTGCGGCCGATGCCGGTCTGGATCTCGTCGAGGACGAGCAGGGTGCCGGTCGCGCGGGTGATCTCCCGGGCGGCGAGCAGGTAGTCGGCGGGCGGGACGACCACGCCGTTCTCGCCCTGCACCGGTTCGAGCATCACCAGCGCGGTGTCCGTGGTAACGGCCGCACGCAGTGCCTCGACGTCGCCGAAGGGGACATGGGTGACATCGCCGGGCAGGGGCAGGAACGGCTCCTGCTTCGCCGGCTGTGCGGTGAGCGCGAGGGCGCCCATGGTCCGGCCGTGGAAGCCGCCGACGGCGGAGACCATGTGGGTGCGGCCGGTGAGCCGTCCCATCTTGAAGGCGGCCTCGTTGGCCTCGGCACCCGAGTTGGAGAAGTAGACGCGGCCGTCCGGGCGGCCGTCGAGTGCGACGAGCCGTTCCGCCAGCCGGACCGTGGGCTCGGTCAGGAAGAAGTTGGAGATGTGGCCGAGGGTGCCGATCTGCCGGGTGACCGCCTCGACGATCGCCGGGTGGGCGGTGCCGAGGGCGTTGACCGCGATGCCGCCGAGGAAGTCGGTGTAGCGCTTGCCGTCGGCGTCCCACAGGTGCACGCCCTCGCCCCGGACCAGCGGGATGCGCGGGGTACCGAAGTTGTTCATGAGCGCGTGCTGCCACCGCTCGGTCAGTTCCTGGTTGTTCGTCATGCGAGCCCCCCGGTGATGATCGGTTCGTTGTCGGTGTCGGGCACGACCATCGTGCCGATGCCCTCGTCGGTGAAGATCTCCAGCAGCAGGCTGTGCTGGACGCGGCCGTCGAGCACGCGCGCCGTGCCGACGCCCTCGCGCACGGCGCGCAGGCAGCCCTCCATCTTCGGCCGCATCCCGCTGGCCAGCGTCGGCAGCATCTTCTCCAGCTCCGTCGCGCTGAGCTGGCTGATCACATCGTCGCTGGAGGGCCAGTCGGCGTAGAGGCCCTCGACGTCGGTCAGGACGACGAGCATCTCGGCGTCCAGGGCGACCGCCATGGCGGCGGCGGCGGTGTCGGCGTTGACGTTGTAGACGTGGCCGTCGGTGCCTCGGGCGATGGAGGAGATGACGGGGATGCGCCCGTTGTCCAGCAGGGCGTTGACCGCGCCGGGCTCGACCCTGGCGATGTCGCCGACGAGGCCGATGTCGACCTGCTCGCCGTCCACGTCCGCGTAGCGCTTGACGGCGGTCATGGTGTGGGCGTCCTCGCCGGTCATGCCGACGGCGAAGGGCCCGTGCTCGTTGAGCAGGCCGACGAGGTCGCGCTGGACCTGCCCGGAGAGGACCATCCGGACGACGTCCATGGTCTCGGGGGTGGTGACGCGGAGTCCGGCGGTGAAGGAGGACTCCAGGCCGAGCTTGGCGAGCTGGGCGCTGATCTGCGGACCGCCGCCGTGCACGATGACCGGTCGCAGTCCGGCGTAGCGCAGGAAGACGACGTCCTGGGCGAAGGCGGCCTTCAGCGAATCGTCGACCATGGCGTTGCCGCCGAACTTGATGACGACGGTCTTGCCGTGGAAGCGCTCCAGCCAGGGCAGGGCCTCGATCAGGGTGAGTGCCTTGGGAAGGGCGGTGTTGTTGCGGGCCTGTTCGCCCTTGGGTGCGATCTGCACGGCAGCCGGCGCTTCCTTTCTGGTCGCAGTCTCAGCTGGAGTAGGCGCTGTTCTCGTGGACGTAGTCGGCGGTGAGGTCGTTGGTCCACACGGTGGCGGTGGCGTCGCCGGCATGCAGGTCGGCGGTGATGACCACCTGGCGGTCCTTCATGCTGACCAGGTCGCGGTCCTCGCCGACGCTGCCGCTCCGGCAGACCCAGACGCCGTTGATGGCGACGTCGAGGGCGTCGGGGTCGAAGACGGCGTGGGTGGTGCCGATCGCGGCGAGGACGCGGCCCCAGTTGGGGTCCTCGCCGTGGATGGCGCACTTGAGCAGGTTGTTGCGGGCGATGGTGCGAGCGACGTCGACGGCCTCGTGCTCGGTGGCGGCTCCGACGACGTCGATGCGGACGTCCTTGCTGGCGCCCTCGGCGTCGCCGACGAGCTGCAGCGCGAGGTCGGCGCAGACGGTGCGGACGGCTTCGGCGAACTCCTGCTGATCGGGCGTCAGCTCGCTGGCGCCCGAGGCCAGGAGGAGGACGGTGTCGTTGGTGGACATGCAGCCGTCGGAGTCGACCCGGTCGAAGGTGGTGCGAGTGGCGTCGCGCAGTGCCTCGTCCAACCGGGCCGGTTCCAGGGCGGCGTCGGTGGTGAGCACGACGAGCATGGTGGCCAGGCCGGGGGCGAGCATGCCGGCGCCCTTCGCCATCCCGCCGACGGTCCAGCCGTCGGGGTGGGCCACGGCAGCGGTCTTGTGGACGGTGTCGGTGGTCTTGATGGCGATGGCGGCGGCCTCGCCACCGTCCGGGCTCAGCGCCGCCGCAGCGGCGTCGACACCGGGGAGCAGTTTGTCCATGGGAAGCCGGACTCCGATGAGGCCGGTGGAGGCGATGGCGATCTCGGCCGCGTTGAGGCCGAGCGCGTCGGCGGCCCGCTCGGCGGTGGCGTGGGTGTCCTGGAAGCCCAGCGGTCCGGTGCAGGCGTTGGCGCCACCGGAGTTGAGCACGACGGCGGAGACCTGGCCACCCTTGAGAACCTGCTCGGACCAGTGCACCGGGGCGGCCTTGACCCGGTTGGAGGTGAAGACGCCGGCGGCGGCCAGGGAGGGTCCGTCGTTGACGACGAGTGCGAGGTCGGGGGTGCCGGAGACCTTGATCCCCGCGGTGATGCCGGCCGCACGGAAGCCCTTCGCCGCGGTGACTCCGATGCCTGCGGCGGTCTGATGGCTGGTCACGGTGCGACTCCAGTCTGGGGAAGGCCGAGTTCCTCGGCCAGGCCGAGGGCGATGTTCATGCTCTGGACCGCGCCGCCCGCCGTGCCCTTGGCGAGGTTGTCGATGGCGCTGATGGCGGTGATCCGGCCGACGCTCTCGTCGAGGGCGACCTGGACCAGGGCGTTGTTGGACCCGCACACGGCCGCGGTGGCGGGCCACTGACCCTCGGGCAGGACGTGGACGAAGGGCTCGGCCGCGTACGCGGCGGTGTAGGCGGCGCGGAGCTGGTGGACCGTGACGCCCGGTCGCGCCTTGACGCTGCAGGTCGCGAGGATCCCCCGGGACATCGGCGCGAGGGTGGGCGTGAAGGACACGGCGACGTGCTCCCCGGCGACCCCGGACAGGTTCTGGGTCATCTCGGGGGTGTGCCGGTGCACGCCGCCAACGCCGTAGGGGCTCATGCTGCCCATGACCTCGCTGCCCAGCAGGTGGGTCTTCGCGGCCTTGCCGGCACCGGAGGTGCCGGAGGCCGCGACGACCACGGCCTCGGGCTCGGCGAGCCCGGCGGCGTAGGCGGGGATCAGGGCAAGGGTGACGGCGGTGGGGTAGCAGCCGGGGACGGCGATGCGCCTGCTGCCCTTGAGTGCGTCGCGGGCGCCCGGGAGCTCCGGCAGCCCGTACGGCCAGGTGCCGGCGTGCGGAGAACCGTAGAACTTCTCCCAGTCGACCGGGTCCTTGAGCCGGAAGTCCGCGCCGCAGTCGACGATCAGCACGTCCTCGCCGAGTTGCTCGGCGACGGCGGCGGACTGGCCGTGGGGCAGGCCCAGGAAGACGACGTCGTGCCCGGCGAGGGTCTCGGGGCTGGTCGGCTCCAGGACGCGGTCGGCGAGTGGAAGCAGGTGCGGCTGGAGTTCGCCGAGGCGCGTTCCGGCGTTGCCACCGCCGGTGAGCGCGCCGATCTCGATCTGGGGATGGTTCAGCAGCAGTCGCAGGACCTCGCCGCCCGCGTACCCGCTCGCTCCTGCCACCGCTGCCCGGAATGTCTTGGGCGGGAATGCCATGACTCCTCCTCCGCTTCGGGATAACTATACGAAGGAAGGCACATTCATGCAATCGTGCTCAGTGCAGCGCGTGCGGCGTCCGGGCGTCGTTCCCGCCGATCGCGCGGGCCTGCTCCAGCAGCTCACCGATGCTGTCCCGGCCGAGGTCCAGGAAGCGCCCGTGCAGGGGGTCCAGGCGTCCACGCGCCGCGTCGACGACGGTGGCGACCAGTAGCGGGATGCTTCCCCAGTGGACCATGTCCGCGAACATCGGCATTCCTGCCGTCATCTCGGTGGCCACCACACCGGGGCTGACGTCCAGCACGGTCACCCCGTGCGGGCGCAGCGGCCCCGCGACGGTCTCGCTCAGCCGCAGCAGCGCCGCCTTGGACGTGGCATAGGCGGAGTAGCGCCAGTCCGGGCGCAGCGCGAAGGCCGAGTTGAGGTTCACCACCCGGCCGCGCCGCCGCTCCACCATGCCGGGCAGCACCGACCGCATCAGGTTGAAGGGTCCGCGCAGGTTGGTCTCCACCACCGACCACCACTGGGCGGGGTCGGCCTCCCACATCGGCACTTCGGCGCGGTCGACCTGGCCCGCGTTGTTGACCAGCAGGTCGATCGGGCCCAGGTCGCGCTCGACGCTGCGGACCGCGTCCCGCACGGCGCCGGGGTTGGAGACGTCGGCGGCCACGGCGACGCACTTGACGCCGTTCCGCGCGCAGGAGCGCAGGGTGTCCGTCAGGGTCTCGCGATGGCGACCGAGCACCCCCAGGTGCATGCCCTCCTCGGCCAGGCCGAGGGCGATGTGCCGCCCGATGCCGCGGCCGGCACCGGTGACGAGACCGACCTGTCCTTCGAGCGTGCGCAGGGACATCGTGGACTCGCTTCCGCTGTGGGGCTGAGCGGGCTGGGTGGCGTGCGGTGCCGCACGGCGCGTGCCCGGACCGTCATTCTTGATCGCCGCACTCCGCCACCGGGGTCGGACACGCTGGGCCGGGCGGGGTAACGTCAGGTCCGCAGAGCCGCTGGTCGGTCACTCGGCGGACACGGACGAATTCTTTCGGTTTCTTTAAGGACATGGGTGTGAGCGACATCGCGCGGGTAGGGGTCGTCGGCTGCGGGCTGATGGGGTCGGGGATCGCGGAGGTCTTCGCGCGGGCGGGACTGGACGTCAAGGTCTCCGAGGCGGGCGGCGAGGCCCTGGAGCTGGGACGCACCCGGATCATCGGGTCGCTGGACACGGCGGTGCGACGCGGCAAGCTGAGCGAGGCGGACCGGGACACGGCTCTCGCCCGCATCTCCTTCACCACGGAGCTGTCCGACTTCGCCGACCGCGACCTGGTCATCGAGGCCGTCGCGGAGCGCGAGGACATCAAGGTCGCGATCTTCCAGACCCTGGACAAGGTCGTCGAGCGGCGCGACGCGATCCTGGCGTCCAATACCTCGTCCATCCCGATCGTGAAGCTGGCCTCGGCGACATCGCGGCCCGAGCAGGTCCTCGGTGTGCACTTCTTCAACCCGGCGCCGGTGCAGAAGCTCGTCGAGATCATCCCGACGCTCACCACCTCCGCCGAGACCGTCGCCCGCGCGGAGGCGTTCGCGCGCGAGGTCCTGGCCAAGGAGCCGATCCGGGCCCGGGACCGCGCCGGCTTCGTCGTCAACGCCCTGCTGGTGCCGTACCTGCTCTCGGCCGTCCGCATGTTCGAGTCCGGAGTGGCGACGGCGGAGGACATCGACAAGGGCATGGAGGCCGGCTGCGCGCACCCGATGGGTCCGCTGCGCCTGTGCGACCTGATCGGCCTGGACACCATCGTCTCCATAGCCGAGTCCATGTACCACGAGTACAAGGAGCCCCTGTACGCCGCGCCGCCGCTGCTGCAGCGCATGGTCGACGCGGGCCTCCTCGGCCGCAAGTCCGGCCGGGGCTTCTACCAGTACTGACCGCTCGCGCGGCCGCGTGACCCGTCCGTGTGGTCCGACCCGTGCCGGGGCCGGACCACACGGACGCGAAAAACCAGTCGCCCGCCAACAGGCGGCATCCGTAAGCTTTTCACAGCGGGATGGCGCAGTTCGGTCAGCGCGGGGGGCTCATAATCCTCAGGTCACGGGTTCAAATCCCGTTCCCGCCACCACGTGTCGAGCGCCGCGAAGCCCGCGGGGACCGGGCCCCGTGTGTCGGGTCCGGCCCCCATTGGGCGCGCCGTACTCGCGGTCACCACCATGGGTGGTCCGGTTGCGCACTCTCGACGATAGGGCGCGGCACTGACAGCCGAGACGCGAGCCGAGTCCGAGCGCCGGAACGGCGGCAACGGCTGCCAGTTCAAACCCGGCACTCCGGCACTGACGATGGACCAGCTCAAAGCGATCGCTGTCGCCCCCGTCTGGCGGGGCTGAGAAACCCTCGCGGGCTTGAGTCCCGTTCTCCGCGGGGCCCGTCCGCCGGCATACGCGGGCGGGCCGCCGGGCCGGGCGCAGAGGGGGGCGGCTACGCGGCCGCCGCGGACCCTCTACGCTGACTGCATGTCAGACCCTCAACTGATCCGCATCGGCGCCCGGTCCTCCCCCATGTCCCTGGCTCAGGTCGACCGGGTCCAAAGCGAACTCGCCGCCCGGCATCCCGACCTCCGGACCGAGGTCGTGCCGTTCACCACCAGCGGGGACCGCTGGTCCGGGGCCCTGGTCGACCTCGGCGGGAAGGGTGCCTTCACCCGGGAGCTCGACGAGGCCCTCCTCGCGGGGACGATCGACCTCGCCGTGCACTGCGTCAAGGACGTCCCCGGTGACCGCCCGGTCCCGCACGGGACGGTCTTCGCCGCCTACCTGCGGCGCGACGACATCCGCGACGCGCTGATCCACCCCGGTGGCCGCACCCTCGACCGACTTCCGCCCGGTACCCGGGTCGGCACCTCCTCGGTCCGGCGGGTCGCCCAACTCGCCCAGCGCTGGCCGCACCTGGAGACCGTGCCGATCCGGGGCAACGCCAACAGCAGGCTCGCCAAGCTCGACGAGGGCGTCGTGGACGCGCTGATGCTCGCCGTCTCCGGACTCGAACGGATCGGCCAGGCGGACCGGATCACCCAGATCCTGGGGGTCGAGGAGATGATGCCCGCCGTCGGCTCCGGCACCCTCGCCCTGCAGTCCCGCGCGGACGACCATGCCGTGATCGACGCCGTCGGCGCGCTCAACGACCCGGAGACGTTCCGGCAGACCACCGCCGAACGCATGCTGCTGCATGTCCTGCAGGGCCACTGCAACTCCCCGATCGCCGCGTTCGCCTCGACCGAGCCCGACGGCAGGCTCTCACTGCGCGCCCGCGTGTTCTCCCCCGACGGGAAGACCACGCTGGACGCCCACGAGTGGGACCGCAACGCCATGGCGCTCGGCACCTCCGTCGCGGCGACCCTGCTGCGTCAGGGCGCGCACGAGGTCATCAACGCCATCCCGCACTGACGGCCCGGAGGGCGCTCCGCTCAGACGCGCACCTCGACGAAGCCGTGCTCGAACCGGGTGCCGCACCGGTTCGTCGGGGCGTCCTCGTGCATCGTGACCTCCACGACCACGGGGGCGCCCGTGGTGTTCGCGTAGGGCCTGCCCTCCCCGCCGCGCATCTGCATCCAGCCGACCTGGGTCCGGCCTGCGGCGGCGTCCTGGTACACCGTGAACAGCGTCGGACCGCCGTTGCCGATGCCGACCCACAGGTAGCCGCCGGGCGGCACCAGCACCGTTGGCGCGCACTGGAGTTCGCCCGAGTACGGGACGTCGCAGGCCCAGTCCTCGTGGACCAGGAGCAGGTCCGCGTGGGCCGGCGTCGCCAGGGCGAGGCTCGCCGCGACGAGGAGACCGACGGTGCAGGAGTTCAGGCGTGTGCGCATGGATGTCCCATCTCCATGGCCTGACCGCTTGAGTCGGCCCGGCCGCACGGACCACCCGTACGGGCGACTACGCTCACCTCGCACACCCCCTGCGTCAGCCGAACGCGGCCAGCAGCGCCGGGTTCACAATGCCGAGGATCGCCACCACGTCCTCGCGCGAGGCCGCCGGCCACAGGACTCCGCGGGCGCCGGCGTACTTGGCGGCGAGGCGCTCGCGTTCGTCGGCCCGGAGCCGGGCCGCCCGCTCGGGAAGGCTGTTGTGCGCGTTGTCGGCAATCTTCAGCAGGCAGGCGGAGTGGTCCATGACGATCCCTCGCAGCATCTCCTGATAGGAGGTCCCGGGCTGGTTGGTGACCCGGCGGACCACTGCGACGACAGTCGGGGGCACTCCGGCGGCGAGCAACTCCTCGGCGGTGACGGGGGTGTCCTCCAGCGTGTCGTGGAGCAGCCCGGCCATCTGCAGGCCCGCTCCGAACGGAGCCAGGCCGCGGGCGACAGCGCGGACGTGCTCCACGTACGGCACCCCGACCTTGTCGAACTGCCCGGCGTGCGCCCGGGCGGCGATGGTGTCCACGTCCGCGAGGGTGAGTGCTGTCATCGTCGTCATGCCTCCGCGTGCGGGGGGGGTGAACGGGTCAGCGCCGCAGCGCCAGAGCGGTGCCGTGGCAGTCCGTAAATCCGAGCTCGCGGTACAGCGCCTCGCCGTACTCGCTGGCGTGCAGGTCGACGCGGGGCACCTCACGGTCGTCGAACCAGTCGAGCAGCGCGCGCATCGCGGCCCGCGAGAAGCCGCGGCGGCGCCAGCGCGGATCGGTGCAGACGCCGTAGACGTAGCCGGCCCGGCCCGAGGGGTTGTGGGGGCTGGGCAGCCGCTCGGTGATCACGCCGATCACACTCGCGGCCAGGCCGGAGCCGTCGGGGGCGTCGACGACGAAGGCCGCCGTCGTCGCGTCCGGGTCGCTCAACCAGCGGTTCAGCCTCAGCAGGGTCTCCGCCGTCCACGGGCCGTCCTCGTAGGGGCCGAACAGGGTGGTGACCATGACCTCGCGGAGGCGGGCTATCTCGGCCTCGTCCCCGGGTACGCCGCGACGGGTCTTCACTGCGTCATCCATGCCTCAGGATCTTTGCATCCCTCTGGTGCGCCCTGGGCGGCGGGTTGCGACTCGCGCCGCCCAGGGCGCTCTCACCATGTCACGTACACGACACTATGGGACGCCTCTGACCTGGCGGAAAGCCGCCCGTCACCCACCCGCCACCCGATCCGGCGGCCTGAGAACTGACTTAATCCTGGCAGAAATAGATCTGATCGGGCGTCAACAGCAGCCCCTCGGATGCATCATGGTTCATGCGGCGGGCCGCTCCCGCCGCACAGTGGGCCCTCCGCGCATCCCCCGACGCGGAGGGCCCGCGTCAGTTCGTGTCGGCACTCCCGGCGGCGACCGCCCCGGCCGCGAGACCGAGCCGGGACTCCGCGGTCACCCAGTCCGAGGCGATCGCCTGCTGCGCGTCGGCGAGTCGGACCTTCCCGTCGCACACCGCCGTGTGCAGCGTCGTCTCCACAGCGTCCTTGGGATTGTTGACGCCGTCACCCGACTTGTGTCCGGGCGACGGCGGTTCCAGCCACAGGTTCCTCGGGTCGTCCGGATCGCCGCCCAGGGACAGCGGGACGAGGTGGTCGTACTCGGCGTCGGACATCGCGCCGGAGTATCCGTAGGAGGCGGCGTTCTTCCGCTTCTCCACGTCCGTGACCGACGCCGGGGGCCGGATGCCGCGCGTGTAGCCGCCCTTGCGGCAGATCGTGGTGGCGATCGTCGCCTGCGTCACGGCGGGCGAGAGCAGCCCCGGCGTGCAGGACGAGTCCGGCAGGGGCTGGCCCCCGTCGGCGCGGAAGTGACAGGACCCGGCGGGCGGCTGGACCTGGACGTGGTACGTGCCCTGCGGCCCTGGGCCCAGCGCCGGCGGGCCGGTGCCGGTGGCGTGTCCCGTGGCCGTGCTGCCGGAACTGGCTGACGCGGCGTCAGCGGACGTGCCCGGATGCGTGCTGGAGCAGCCGGTGACGGCCGCGAGCAGGAGTAACGGCACGGCGAGGATGGTTTGGCGCACAGCTGAGCCCTCCGTGTCGATCGCGGGCGGAACGTGGAGCGGATCGGCGTCCGGGGAGTCAGTGGCCGAAGAGGTGGAGGGTGCGGCCCCGGCGCTTGGTCAGGACCGTGGCCTCCGTCCCGTCTCTCCCGTCGGTCGCGTCGGTCACCGCGGCGGCCGCGGCCGCTCGGGCGGCGACCTTGCGCTCGCGCCGCGCGGCACGAAGTTCCGCGCTCCGGCGGCGTTCTCGCCTGGCGCCGACCGTGGTCAGCGCCAGCGACACGCAGAACACGAGCGCCAGCGCGGCACCGGCCAGGAACGCCCCGAGCGTGCTGAGGGTGGTGAGATGGTGGCCGAACAAGGTTACTGCGTACTGGGGTCCCCCGCCGAGATTGTCCGCGATCAGCACCGTCGTGAAGGCGGCCGACCCACCGAGCAGGAGCAGTCCGAGTACCAACATGGCACACGCCCTTTCTGTTAGGCATCTGCCGCTGCGCCTACCCCCATCCCTGCTCTGCTAACGGCCTGCGATCCAACGCGCCGTCACGCAAGCCCCCGTACCCGGGCGCTGAGCCGGGTGAGCCCGAGCAGGGCGTCGATGGTGGGCGTCGGGACGCCCACGATGCCGCCGATCTCCCGCACCGAGCCGACGAGGGCGTCGAGTTCGAGCCTGCGACCCGCCTCGGCGTCCTGCAGCATCGACGTCTTGACCAGGCCGAGCCGGCGGGTGACCTGACTCCGGTCCTCCGGGCGCTCCGCGACGGGGCAGCCGATGCGGTCGCCGATCTCTGCGGCCTCGCGCATCGCGGCGTGGCAGAAGGCCATGACCAGCTCGTCGTCGAGGATGAGGTCGCCGGTCGCGCCGGTGAGGGCGGAGACCGGGTTCATGGTCATGTTGCCCCAGAGCTTGTACCAGATGTCCTTCTGGATCCCGGTGGAGACAGTGGCGTCGAAGTCCGCCTTGCGCAGCAGCGCCGCCAGCTCGCGGACACGCGGCGAGTCGGTGTTGTCCGGCTCGCCGAGGATCAGTCCCGCACCCCGGTGGTGCCGTACCAGCCCCGGCTCGGGAACGCTGCAACTGACGTGCACGACGCAGCCGATGACGTTTCGGGTCGGCACGGTCGCCGCGATCCGCCCGTCCGGGTCGACGCTCGTCAGCCGCCGGCCCTCGCACGGTCCGCCGAAGCCGTCGAAGAACCACCAGGGCACACCGTTCATCGCCGCGACCACGGCGGTGTCCGGACCTACCAGCGGTCCGAGACTGTCGAGCGCGGAACCGAGCGAGTGCGCCTTGACGGCGAGCACCACCACGTCCTGGATCCCGAGTTCGGCCGGGTCCGCAACCGCGTGCACGGGCGCCGAGGTGAGCACGTCGCCCTCGGCACCCGCCGACTCCAACCGCCAGCCGTGCTCGCGCAGGGACGCGAGCGTCGCACCCCGCGCGAGGGCGGAGGTCTCCACTCCCGAGGCGGCGAGCCGCGCACCGATGAACCCGCCGACCGCCCCTGCTCCCAGCACACAGATCCGCATGGGAAGAACCTAACCTGCCGCCGCCGAAACGGGTCAACCCCGGACGTGCTGCAGCCAGGCCGGCCGGCCGGCGAGCGTGGCAGCGACCCGCCTGGCCTCGGCCTCGGCGAGCTCCTCGGCGGTCGCGAACCCGTCCGGCAGCCAGTCGGCGGAGCGGGCCGCACGACCGGCCAGGTGCGCGACGTACGCGTCCCGCAGCTGTTCCGGCGACTCGAAGCCGGGCTCGCCCTCCAGCCACTCGTCCGGGACGAGGCCGACGACCTCGCGCAGCAGCTCTTCGGTGACCAGCGGCGCGAGCGCGGCGTCGGCGGCGCCCAGGTCGGGGCGGAAAGCGCCCAGGGCGTGATCGGTCATCGGGTAGCGTCTGGCGACAGCCTCGTCGGCGGCGGACCAGCGGTGGTGGAAGATCAGCGCCGCACCGTGGTCAATCAACCAGAGCCGCTGGTGCCACACCATCAGATTCGGGCTGTGGACGGTCCGGTCCACGTTGCCGACCAGCGCGTCGAACCACACCACCCGCCCGGCCTCAGCCGGCGACACCGTCACCGTCTGCGGAGCGAAGTCCAGCGCCCGCGGGAGGAAGTCCATGCCGAGGTTGAGCCCCGCGCTTGCCCGCAGCAGGTCCTGCACCTCCCGGTCCGGCTCCCCCGCCGCGACCTGCGGGTCGAACCGCACCCGCACCAGCTCGGGGACGCGCAGCCCGAGCCGCCGTCCCAGCTCGCCCACGATGACCTCGGCGACGAGGGCCTTGCGCCCCTGCGCGGCCCCGGTGAACTTCACCACGTACGTGCCCAGGTCGTCGGTCTCCACGACGCCCGGCACGGAGCCGCCGCTGCGCAGAGGCGTGAGGTAGTTCAGTGCCGACACCTCGGCCAGTTCCGCCCTCGGCTGCATCTGGGCCACCTCTCGTCCTCCTCGCACGCCTCGTCCGCGGCTTCGTGGACCTGCCGGACCTGCCGGACCGGGCCACAGCCCCGGGCCGCCGCCCAGCATGAGCTCCGCCACTCGCCAGCCCGCCGCGTCCAGCAGCTCAACCACGGCCGAGCCCCGCCGATTCCCCGCCGCCCAGCGCGGCGAGCAGCTCCGAGAGCTGGTCGATGCCCCCGCCTCCGCCCCAGCGATCACCCGCGAAGACGTCGTCGGCGACCTCCTCGGCGGTGGCCAGCATGTCGACCAGCCGCTCCCGCCCGGTTGCGGTCAGCGCCGCGTACGCCACCCGCGCGTCGCGCGGGTCCGGTTCGCGTACCACCAGGCCGATCCGCTCCAGCGGAACCAGGCCGCGGGTGACCCCGGACGCGGACAGTCCCAGCGCCTGCGCGAGGTCCACTCGGCGCATCCGCCCGCCCTGCGCCCGGCCGAGCTGGATCAGCACCATCAGGTCGGCGAAGCTGACGCCGTGCAGCCCGGAGAGCCGGGCGTCGAACCTCCTGACCAGGGCCGTCTGCGCCCGCACCAGCTTCAGCGACAGCTCAAGCGCCTCGCTCATACCGGTCACCCCTTGCTGCTCGTCCGGACCTGCCCGGCCCTCATCTGCCCCCCACGGTAACAGATACTTGAGCACTCAAGGAGTGGTGGAGTTCCTAGGCCGGCCCAGGTCGTCCCCCGACGACCCGCACCGCCTCCGCGCCGCTGCGGCATCCCGCGGCCGCCGCTTCGAGCGGCCTCGCCCCGGCGAGGAGGGCGGCGAGGAATCCACCCGCGAAGGCGTCGCCTGCTCCGGTGCTGTCGAGCGGCGTGGCGACCGGATCGCAGACGGCAGGGACCGCGTCGAGCAGGACGCCGCGGTCCGCGAGCAGCACCCCGGACGCGCCGAGCTTCAGCGCCACCAGGCAGCGACACTCGGCGCTGAGCCGCAGCGCCGCGTCGGCCGGATCGACGGCGCCGGTGAGGATCCGCGCCTCGTCCAGGTTCGGGAGCAGCACGTCCGCACCTGCGAGCAGCGCCAGGAATCGTGCGACGCCGAACTCCCGCAGGAAGCCGACCGACGCCGGGTCGATGCTCACAGCGATCCCCCGGAGCCTCGCCCGTTCGACGGCAAGCGCCGCCAGCGCCCGCCCGGCCTCGGCGAAGAGCAGGTACGCGGAGAGGTGGAGCCGCCCGGCACCGTCCAGCAGCGAAGCGTCCCAGTCGTCGGGTCCCAGCTCTCCGCTCGCGCCGCGATCGGTGACCATCGTGCGCTCGCCGGCCGCGTCCACCAGGGCGATCACGACGGCGGTGGGCCGAACCGGGTCGACCCGCAGCACGGGTCGCACCCCGTCCCGTAGCAGCGCCTCCCGGTGCCAGGTCGCGGCGTCGGCGCCGACCCGGGCGAGCAGGCGCACGTTCGCCCCGGCGCGGGCGGCCCAGGCCGCGGTGTTGGCTGCGGAGCCGCCGGGGCGCACGGAGACGGCGGCCGCCGTGTCGGTGTCCGGGGTCAGCGGTTTGCCGTGCAGGGCGACGACGTCGGTGACCAGGTCGCCGACGACCAGCAGTCCGGCGGCGGCGGTGTCCGGGCTCATCCGCGGTCTGTCGGGACCGCGCAGCAGCAGGCGATCTCCGCCGCGAGCGCCACGTTTCCCCGCACCGCGGCGAGGTTCGCCTCCAGCGACGCACCGGCCGTGTGCTCCACCAGGTAGCCCAGCAGATAGGGGGTGACTGCCTGCCCGGTGACCCCCTCCCGCTCGGCCGCCTGCAGTGCCTCGGCGAGGATCCGGTCGTGCAGGGCCGGGTCGAGCTGCTCGGCCTCCGCGACCGGGTTGGCGACGATCAGCGCGGACCGCGGTTCGCCGAGGGCGACCTGTGCCCGCATGACCGCCGCGACCTGCTCCGGGGTGTCGACCGTCCAGTCCACCGGAAGCCCCGAGCTGCGCAGGTAGAAGCCGGGGAACATGGCTGTGCGGTAGCCGATGACGCCCACGCTCAGCGTCTCCAGCCGCTGCAGGGTCGCCGGCACGTCCAGGATCGACTTCACGCCCGCGCACACCACCGTGATCGGCACCCGCGCCAGCAGGCCCAGGTCGGCGGACTCGTCCTGCGTGGTCACCCAGTCGCGGTGCACTCCGCCCAGCCCGCCCGTGGCGAACACGTCGATGCCGGCCACGGCGGCGAGGAACGCTGTCGCGGACACCGTCGTCGCGCCGCTGGCGCCGCTCGCCAGCGCCGGCGCCAGGTCGCGGTGGCCGAGCTTGCGCATCCCGTCGTCGTTGGCGATCCGCTCCAACTGCCGCTTGTCCAGGCCGACCAGCGGCTCCCCGTCCAGGACCGCGATGGTCGCGGGCACGGCGCCGCCCGCGCGGACGACCGCCTCCAGGTCCCGCGCGACCTCCAGGTTCCGGGGGCGCGGCAGACCGTGGGAGATGATCGTGGATTCCAGGGCGACCACCGGAAGCCCCAGCTCCAGGGCTTCGCGGACCTCCTCGGACATGCGTATCGGGGATTGCGACATCAGTGCGATCGACCTCCAGGAGTGGACTGCCTTCTGCTCCTGATCCTGTCGTGCGCCGACCCGCCTCAAACCGACGGCGTCCGTCCTCCCCGCAGGAAGCGGGGAGGACGGACGCCGAATGGACGCGCTCCGCCAGGGTGTCAGCCGCGCAACAAGGCCCCCGTGCGGGCGACCGCCTCGGCGATGGCCGCCTCTCGGGCGGCGCTCGCCTCCTCCGCCGTCAGGGTGCGGTCGGCGGCGCGGAAGCGCAGCGCGTACGCGAGCGACTTCCGGCCCTCGCCGATCTGCTCGCCGGTGTAGACGTCGAACAACCGCAGCGACTCCAGCAGCGGTCCGGCGCCGGCCAGCAGCGCCGCCTCGACCTCGGCGGCCGGGACGGAGGCGTCGACGACCAGGGCGACGTCCTGGGTGGCGACCGGGAAGGTGGAGATCTTCGGCGCCCCGACCGGGCGGGCGCCGCCGGCCGTGAGCTCGTTGATGTCCAGCTCCATCGCGCAGGTGCGCTCCGGCAGGTGCAGCGCCTTGACGACGCGCGGGTGCAGCTCGCCGGCGTGGCCGACCAGACGCTCCCCGCCGTACTCGTCGACGGCCCAGAGTGCGGCGCAGCGGCCCGGATGCCAGGGCGCGTGCTGGTCCTGGCGGACGGTCAGCTCGACGCCCGCCGCAGCGGCGACCGTGCGGGCTGACTCGATCGCGTCGGCCCAGGTCGCGGTGCGGCTTCCGCCCCACCAGCCGGCGGGCTCGCGGGAGCCGGCCAGGACGGTCGCGACGCGGTGCGGCTGGCGTGGCAGCGCGGCATCGAGCCGGGCGATCTCCTCGTCGGTGGGACGGCGGTCCACCGGCAGGCGCGGGGCCTGGAACAGCGAGTCCCCGGTGCCGTCGACGCGGAAGACCAGACCCTGCTCAAACAGCGCCACGTCCGTCGCGCCCCGGCCGACATTGCGGCGCAGGGCCGCGAGCAGGCCCGGCAGCAGCGTGGTGCGCAGCGCCGGCTCCTCGTCGGAGATGGGGTTGGCGAGCTGCACGGTCTGACGGCGCGGGTCGTCCGTGTCCAGGCCGAGGGCGTCGAGGACGGCGTCCCCGAGGAAGGGGTAGTTCAGCACCTCGACGTATCCGGCGCTCGCCAGCGCGATGCCGGTGCGCCGGCGCAGCCGCTGTGCCTCGGTCAGGCCGCGCCCGGCCGGGACCTTGGGCAGCGTGGACGGCAGCTCCTCGTAGCCCTCGAGCCGGATGACCTCCTCCGCGAGGTCGTTGGGGTCGGTGAGGTCGGGCCGCCAGCTCGGCGGGGTGACCACCAGGACGTCCCCGCCGACGACCGTGCAGCCGACCTGCTGGAGCCGGCGGACCACGGTCTCGCGGCCGTACTCCGTGCCCGCGACGCGGTCGGGGTGGTCGGCGGCGATGGTGATGCTGTGGACCGGGTGCGGGGCCGCGATGTCGGTGACGCCCGCCTCGGCGGTGCCCCCGGCGACCAGGACCAGCAGGTCCACTGCGCGCTGCGCGGCGGCCTTGGCGGCCTCCGGGTCGACGCCGCGCTCGAAACGCTTGGACGCCTCGGAGGGCAGCTTGTGCCGGCGCGCGGTCCGGGCGATCGAGACCGGCGCGAAGTGCGCGGCCTCGATGACGATCTCGGTGGTGCCGATGATCCGGCCGGTCTCCGGGTCGTAGACCGGCTCGGCGATCTCGGTACCGGCTCCGCCCATGACCCCCGCCAGACCGATCGGCCCGGAGTTGTCGCAGATCAGCAGGTCCTCGGGGTCGAGCACCCGCTCCACGTCGTCGAGCGTGCGCAGCTTCTCGCCCGCCTCGGCGCGGCGGACCGTGATCGGCCCGTCGATCCGCGAGCGGTCGTAGGCGTGCAGCGGCTGGCCGAGCTCCAGCATCACGTAGTTGGTGACGTCGACGGCCAGGGAGATGGAACGCATCCCGGCCTTCTGGATGCGGCGCTGCAGCCACAGCGGGGAGATGGCGTCCGGCTCCAGGCCGACCACGCTGCGGGCCACGAAGCGGTCGCAGCCGGTCGGGTCGAGGACCTTGACCAGCGGGCCGTAGGAGTTGGCCGGGGGCACGTCGATCAGCGCGGGGTCGCTCAGCGGCAGCCCGTACGCGATGGCCGTCTCGCGAGCCACGCCGCGCAGCGACAGGCAGTAGCCGCGGTCGGCGGTGACGGCGATGTCGAGGACCTCGTCGACGAGTTCCAGCAGCTCGATGGCGTCGGTGCCTGGCTCGAACTCCGGCGGCAGCACGATGATGCCGTCATGGTCGTCGCCCATGCCCAGCTCGCGGGCCGAGCAGATCATGCCCTCGGAGGTGTGGCCGTAGGTCTCGCGGGCGGCGATGGGGAACGGGCCGGGGAGGACCGCGCCGGGCAGCACCACGACGACCTTGTCGCCCTCGACGAAGTTCCGCGCGCCGCAGACGATGTTCTGCGGGCGGCCGTGGCCGTTTGCGTCGCCGACGTCGACCTGGCAGTAGCGGATGGGCTTCTTGAAGCCGGTGAGCTCCTCGATGGCGAGGACCTCGCCGACGACCAGCGGGCCCTTGAGGTCGGCGCCGAGCTGCTCGACGGCCTCGACCTCGAGTCCGGCCCGGACCAGCCTGGTGGCCAGGTCGCGGCCGGTCTCACCTGCGGGCAGGTCGACGTACTCCCGCAGCCAGGAAAGCGGGACGCGCATCAGATCTCCATCCCGAACGGAAGGGTGAAACGCACGTCACCCTCCACGATGTCTCGCATGTCTTCGACGTTGTGACGGAACATCAGCAGTCGCTCGATGCCGAAGCCGAACGCGAACCCGCTGTACTTGTTGGGGTCGATCCCGCAGGCGATCAGCACGCGCGGGTTGACCATGCCGCAGCCGCCGAGCTCGATCCAGCCCTCGGAGGAGCAGGTGCGGCAGGGGCGGTCCGGGTTGCCGACGGATTCGCCGCGGCAGGAGAAGCACACCATGTCCATCTCGGCGGACGGCTCGGTGAAGGGGAAGTAGTTGGGACGCAGACGCGTCGTCATGCCCTCGCCGAACAGCGCGACGACCATGTGGTCGAGGGTGCCCTTGAGGTCGGCCATGGTCAGGCCCTCGTCCACGGCCAGGAGTTCGATCTGGCTGAAGACCGGGGTGTGGGTGGCGTCCAGCTCGTCGGAGCGGAACACCCGGCCCGGGCAGACCACGTAGACCGGCGGCTCGGACGCGGCGAGCATGGAGCGGATCTGCACGCCCGAGGTGTGGGTGCGCAGAACGACGGAGTCGGCGTCCTTGAGGAAGAAGGTGTCCTGGGTGGACCGGGCGGGGTGGTCCGGGCCCATGTTGAGGGCGTCGAAGTTCAGCCACTCGGCCTCGACCTCGGGACCCTCGGCGACGGCGTAGCCCATGGCCGTGAAGATCTCACCGAGACGCTCGGAGAGGGTCGTCAGCGGGTGCCGGCCGCCGCGCGCGGCGCGGTCGTACGGGAGAGTGACATCCACGGCCTCCTCGGTGAGCACGCGGGCGTCCCGCTCTGCCTCGAGCTCGACCCGGCGCTCGGCCAGCGCCTTGTTGACGGCGCCCCGGGCCTGGCCGACCCGCTTGCCGGCCTCGGCCTTGGCCTGCGGCGGCAGCGCGCCGATCTCCCGGTTGGCCAGCGCCAGCGGGGAACGGTCCCCGGTGTGGGCGACCTTGGCCTCGTGCAGCGCGTCGAGGTCGGCGGCGGCGGCGAACGCGGCCAGGGCCTCGTCGCGGAGCCGCTCGATCTCTTCGGGCTTCAGTGCCTCGACCTCGACCGGGTCGTAGGACTTGTTCGGTGCGGACATCTCTCTCTTCCCGTGCTCCTGCGTGGTTCGTGCTCGGGGCGGCAACCTGCGTTCGTACCCGGCCGCACGCAGTCCTGCGGCGGGCATCCGTGGCCCCGGGCCGGGGTGGGGTGTCCGCGGCGGGGCCGCGAGTGGCATCGCACGATGCCAAGGGCCGAGTCTACCGGGACCTGCGAACGGTGTTTTCAGCCCGCGGAATCTCGGGTGGACGGTCTGGTCAGGCCATGAACTGCTCAGGCCATGAAGTCCGGGATGCCCGCGGGCAGGATAAATCGGAACCTGGCCCCGCCGCCGGGGGCGCGGTCCACGGCGATGGCGCCGCCGTGGGCCTCGACGATGCCCTTGACGATGTAGAGGCCCAGGCCGGTGCCGCCGCGCTTGCTGCCGCGCCAGAAGCGGGTGAAGACGCGCGGGATGGACTCCTCGGGGATGCCGGGGCCCTGGTCGCTCACCGTCACCGCCGTCCCTTCGCGCAGCTGGCCGGGAGCGAGGACCGCCCGCTCCGACTGGACCTCGATGGTGACAGTTCCCTCGCCGTGGCGCACCGCGTTTTCCAGCAGGTTGCCCAGCACCTGGTCGACCTTGTCGGCGTCGGCCCACAGCGGCGGCAGGGGCTCGTGGACCCGGATCACGAAGCGCTCCGGGGCGACGCCGGCGGCGATCTTCCCGTCCACGTGGCGGCGCAGCGCGGCGGGGAGGTCGATCTTCTGGCGTCGGATCTCCAGCCGGCCGGCGTCGATCCTGGAGATGTCGAGGAGTTCGGCGATCAGGCGGGTGACCCGGTTGGCGTCCGCGTCGACCGTCTCCAGCATCAGCTTCTTCTGGTCGTCGGTGAACCGCTCCCACTTCTGCAGCAGGGTCGCGGTGAAGCCCTTGACGCTGGTCAGCGGGGAACGCAGCTCGTGCGCGACGGTGGCGATCAGCTCGGCGTGGCTGCGCTCGGTCCGCCGGCGCGCCTCGGTGCCGCGCAGGGCGACGACGACGTGCTGGACCGGCCCGGTGCCCCCGCCCGCGCGCAGGTAGCGGGCGGAGACCAGCACCTCGCGGCCGCCAGGGAGCAGCAGGTTGCGTTCGGGCTGGCCGGTGTTGATCCGCAGGCCGCCGTAGGGGTCGGTGAGCTGCCACCAGCGGCGCCCCTCCAGGTCCTCCAGCGGCAGCGCCTCGGCAAGGGGGCGGCCGAGCGCCTCGGCGGCAGTGATCCCGCTGATCCGGGCGGCGGCGGAGTTGAAGCAGACCACGCGACCGTCGGCGTCGGCGACGACCAGGCCGTCCGGCAGGTCCTCGGGGTCGATCCGAGCGAGGTCTGACGAGGCGGTGCCCTCGACCCTGGGCGCGGCGGCCTGCGCGACGAGCCGCACCTGCTGCGTCTCGGTCATGGCCACCCTCCCCTCCGGACGCCGCCGCTCACGGTTCGGCCCCGTTGGTCACACTAGCGAATCCAGCGCTACCCGCGGCACCCGCCGGAGCCTCGTTGGGCGCGGGCGGAGGCATAGAGGCAGACGGCCGCGGCCGTGGCGAGGTTGAGGCTCTCGGCGTGGCCGTGGATGGGAACACGTACGACCTCGTCGGCGAGGGCGCGGGTGGCCTCGGGCAGACCCCACGCCTCGTTGCCGAAGACCCAGGCGGTTGGCCCGCCGAGGCTGCCATCGTCGAGTTCCGCGTCCAGGTCGCGCTCCCCCGCGCCGTCGGCGGCCAGGATCCGGACCCCGGCGGCGCGCAGCCCCGCGACGGCCTGCTCCACCGGGACGCCCACCGCGACCGGGAGGTGGTAGAGGCTGCCGACGGAGGCGCGGACGGCCTTGGGGTTGTAGAGGTCCACCGAGGCGTCGGTGAGGACGACCGCGTCCGCCCCGGCGGCGTCGGCCGTGCGCAGCACCGTCCCGGCGTTGCCCGGGTCGCGGACGTGAGCGAGGACGGCGACCAGCTTGGGGCGGGCGGCCAGGACCTGCTCGAAGGTCGAGTCGACAAATCGGCAGACCGCGACGACGCCCTGCGGGGTGACCGTCTGGCAGACCGCCTCGATGACCTCGTCCGTCGCGGTGAGAACCGGAACCCGGGCGGCCCGGGCCTCGGCCAGCAGTCCGGCATGCCGCTCGGCGGCCTCCACCGTGGTGTAGATCTCCACGACCGCGTGTTCGCCGCCGGGGATCGTCCCATAGGCCACGGCCTCCCGGACGGCCTGCGGGCCCTCGGCGATGAAGCGGCGCTCCTTGCCCCGCTGGGCGCGGCGGGACAGGCGGCGGGCGGCACTGACCCTCGGCGAGCGCAGCGAGGTGAGCTCAGGGGACGGCTGCAGGGGCATCGCGGTTCTCACTTCGACGGTGCGGGTCCGGGTGACGACGGTGCGGGTCCGGGTGAACAGAACGGACCCGCAGGGGGTGATCCCCCTGCGGGTCCGTTGTGCGTTACTCGCCACTACGGCGTGACGCTACTGCTGACGGCTCGCTCAGGCGGCGTCGGCCGCGGCGGCGGCGCGGGGCGCGTTCACGTCGGCCGGGAGGGCCTTCTGCGCGACCTCGACCAGCGTGGCGAAGGCGGTGGCGTCGTGGACGGCCAGCTCGGCCAGCATCTTGCGGTCGATCTCGACGTTGGCGAGCTTCAGGCCCTGGATCAGGCGGTTGTAGGTCATGCCGTTCGCACGCGCCGCAGCGTTGATGCGCTGGATCCACAGCTGACGGAAGTCGCCCTTGCGCTTCTTCCGGTCGTTGTAGTTGTAGGTGAAGGAGTGGAGGAGCTGCTCCTTGGCCTTGCGGTACAGGCGAGAGCGCTGGCCGCGGTAGCCGCTGGCGCGCTCGAGGACGACCCGGCGCTTCTTGTGGGCGTTTACTGCCCGCTTGACGCGTGCCACTTGTTACTCCTTGGTGAGGACCGCGGTCTTTCTCACGCGGCCCGGTTACGAATGGGTCGAGGGGATCTGCACGAAGTGCAGATCACTTGCCGAGAAGCTTCTTGACCTTCTTGACATCAGCCGGGGCCACCTCGACCGTGCCGGCAAGGCGACGGGTCAGCGTGGACGACTTGTGCTCGAGCAGGTGACGGCGGCCGGCGCGCTGGCGCAGCACCTTGCCGGAGCCAGTGATCTTGAAGCGCTTGCTGGCACCGGAGTGCGTCTTGTTCTTCGGCATGTCGCCGTACTCTCCTCGTCGGTCCGCTCCCGCCCGTGCGCCGGGGCGCGAGCGGGAGCGCTTGTGGTTCTCCAGGGCTCTCCGGCGGGTGCCGGGGAACCGGGTGGACGCAGCAGCCTAGCTGGCTGCAGCCTCCGGAGCTTCCGAGATGCCCGCCTCGGGGGTCTCGTCGCCGGCGGGGGCGTCGAGAACCTCCTCGGCTGCCTCGTCGGCGGCCTTCGGGGACTCCGCGAGCTCCTGCGGAGCTTCGGCCTCAGGGGCCTCGTCCGCAGCGGCCTCGTCGTCCTCGGCGGGGCGACCCTGCCGCTCGGCCTTGCGGATGGCGGCTGCCTCGCGGGCCTCGGCCATGGCCTCGGTCTTCTTCTTGTGCGGGCCGAGAACCATGATCATGTTCCGGCCGTCCTGCTTCGGGTTGGACTCGATGAAGCCCAACTCCTCGACGTCCGATGCGAGGCGCTGCAACAGCCGGAAGCCAAGCTCGGGGCGGGACTGCTCACGACCACGGAACATGATCGTGATCTTGACCTTGTCACCCTGCTTGAGGAACCGGACGACGTGACCCTTCTTGGTGTCATAGTCGTGCGGGTCGATCTTCGGCCGGAGCTTCATCTCCTTGATGACCGTGTGCGCCTGGTTCTTGCGCGCCTCACGGGCCTTCATGGCGGACTCGTACTTGAACTTGCCGTAGTCCATGAGCTTGCACACCGGCGGCCGGGCGGTCGCCGCGACCTCGACCAGGTCCAGGTCGTACTCCTGCGCAAGTTCCAGGGCTTTGGCAAGCGGCACGATGCCGACCTGCTCGCCGCTGGGACCGACGAGTCGCACCTCGGGGACGCGAATCCGGTCGTTGATGCGGGGCTCGGTGCTGATGGATCCTCCTCGGTTGCACCTCGCGGCTGCCGACGGCAGTCGCGTTATGCGGACTGGTTCACCGTCACACAGGACTTCATTCGTACCGCGGTGCCGATGCGCTGGGCGCTCACCGCGGGCACGAAAAAAGCCCCGCATGACACGCAGGCGGGGCTCCACGAAAACCGGGCGCGCTACCGCGGCTGGGTGGAGCCCGCGATACGCGCTGGGTGATGCCGCGCCGCGAGGCGCGAACCACCGGACCGGAACCCGACGACCCTGGGGTCGATGCGGGTGGGAGGGAGCCTCCACTTGCGGGCCGGGTAGCAGAACTGCGTCTCCATCGTGGGGACGCGACTGAACCTGGCCGGTCAGTGTCCGAGCATACCAGCGTCTGGCGGTACCGCAGAATTCCCCGCGCCGCACCCCGTTCCACACGACGTTCCACGGGACGGCGCTGCCGTGTGCCGTCGGAGCATCGGGCAGACTTTCGCACAGACATCCATCTTCAGCGAGGCGAAACACCCATGAGCAGCCAGCCCGAGCACAGCGACACCGCCGACGCGGCGGGCGCGCCGGACGCGCCCGACTTCGACGATCTGACCCGCGACATCGCGGACGTCCCCGCCGTCGAGGTCATCACGACGGTGGCCGTGCACCTGATGAGCGCGGCGGCGGTGAACCTCGGACTCGCGGAGGGCGGCGAGGCCCACAAGGACCTGGACGAAGCCCGCAAGCTGATCACCGCGCTGGCCGGACTCGTCACGGCCGGCGCACCGGAGATCAGCAACTTCCACGCCGCACCGCTGCGGGACGGCCTGAAGTCGCTGCAGCTCGCCTTCCGCGAGGCCTCCCTGGTTCCGGACGCGCCGGGGACTGGGCCAGGCGAGAAGTTCACTGGCCCGGTCTACGGCTGAGCCGCGGGGCGCCGCCAGGGGTCCGGGGGTGGCCCCCGGGCAGGCACAGAACTGGGCCGGTCTACGGCTGACCCCCGGGGCGCCGCCAGGGGTCCGGGGGTGGCCCCCGGGCAGGCACAGAACCGGCCCGGTCTACGGCTAGTCCCGCGGCTGAGCTCCACGGCTGAGGCGGCGGCTAGCGGCTGTAGAGAGGATCGGCGGGTTCGGCATTCGAGGCGGGGACGACGGCGAGGTCGAGACCCCGGTCGAGACGGATCCGCAGCAGCTCGTCGGCGGCCAGCGCCGCGGCGAGCCTCTGGACGGACGGGCCCAGCGCCGCGGAGTCCACGTCCGGGTCCGGGATCAGGGCGAGCAGCGCGTCCGTCTCCTTGCTCGGCAGCAGATGCGCGCGCAGCACCGCCGGGTGCTGCGCGAGCAGCGCCCGCACGGACTCGGCGACGTCCGGATCCTGCAGCGGGTCGAGCCTGGCCCTGCCCTCCGCGACGGCGCGCATCGCCGCACCCGACAGCTCGTAGAACGCCGGACCGGCGAGGTCGATCAGCAGCGCGTCCGCCTGCTCCGACCATGCCGCCTGGACAGCCTGCCGCGCCGGGACCGGCGCGGGGCGGGCGTCGGCGCGCCAGCGGGCGAGCGCGTCGAGCGAGGTGAAGGCAGGTAGGCCCTTGCGTCCGTCCGGGGCCTGGACGGTGGGGACGGCCATGTCGCTCGACTTCTCGTGCTTCAGCCCGTCGGCGCCGGTCCCCACCTCACCGAGGATCGCCACGATGGGGACCATCAGCCGCGCTCCGACCAGGGCTTCCAGCAGTTCACGCTCCGTCTCCGGCGAGGGCTCGGCCGCGTGGCGGGCCAGCGCCGTGGCAAGTCGGGGATCCGCGGAACCGTCGTCACCCGAGAACCCCGGGTCAGGGATGTTCTTACGCTGCACCACCCGACCCTATCCCGACCCCGACCGCCCCTTCGTCTCCCTACCGGCAGGTAGCGGTGGTGTGGCAGTCTTCGCGCATGGTGACGCTCTCAGCTGACCGCACGCGCTACGACCGTGCCACTGCCCACCTCGACGCCCCGGTGGCGATCGTGGACCTCGAAGCCTTCGACGCCAACGCCGAGGACCTGGTGCGACGTGCCGGGGGCAAGCCGATCCGGGTGGCGAGCAAGTCCGTGCGCTGCCGCGCGCTGTTGGAACGGGTGCTGCGGATGGACGGCTTCCAGGGGATCATGAGCTTCACTCTCGCTGAGTCGATCTGGCTGGCGCGCGCGGGCTTCGACGACATCCTGCTGGCGTACCCGTCCGCAGACCGGGCCGGGTATGTCGAGCTTGCGGCCGATCCCAAGCTGGCCGGGGCGATCTCGGTGCTGCTGGACGACCCGGCGCAGCTCGACCTGGTCGAGGCGGCACGCCAGGGCGGGACGGAGGAGATCCGGGTCTGCCTGGAGCTGGACACCGCACTCCAACTGTTCGGTGGGAAGGTGCGGATCGGCGCACGGCGTTCGCCGCTGCGTACGCCCGAGGCGCTGGCGGCGTTCGCCGAGCTGGTTCAGCAGCGGCCCGGGTTCCGGGTGGTCGGGCTGATGGCGTACGAGGGCCACATCGCGGGTGTGGGCGACAGCATCGCCGGGCGGCCGGTTCGATCCCGGATGATCCAGGCCATGCAGCGCAAGGCGCGGGCCGAGCTGGCGCAGCGCCGGGCCGCGGTGGTCCGCGCCGTGCGGCGGGTGGTGGACCTGGAGTTCGTCAACGGCGGCGGCACCGGCAGTGTGGAGTCGACCGTCGCGGAGGCGCTGGTGACCGAGGTCGCCGCGGGTTCCGGGCTCTACGTCCCCCGGCTGTTCGACAACTACCGGTCGTTCCACGGCCGCCCGGCGGCGCTGTTCGCACAGCCGGTGGTGCGGCGGCCCGGGGTGGGCGTGGTGACCGTGCTCGGCGGCGGCTACCCGGCGTCGGGGGCGGCGGGCCCGGACCGTTCGCCTGTGCCGTACCTGCCGCAGGGACTGCGGTACGACCCGCAGGAGGGCGCGGGCGAGGTGCAGACGCCGCTGCTGGGCTCGGCGGCGGACGACCTGCTGATCGGCGACAAGGTGTGGTTCCGGCACGCCAAGGCCGGGGAGCTGTGCGAGCGCTTCGCGCAGCTGCAACTGATTGAGGGCGACCGGGTGGTGGAGGCCGTCCCGACCTACCGGGGCGAGGGCAAGACTTTTCTCTGAGCCCTTCCGCGAGACAGCGACGCGGAGCAGACAGGACACGCGGACAGGGACACACGGGGACAGGGATACAGAGCCACACCGAAGCGCCCCGCCGGGAGACCGGCGGGGCGCTTCGGTGTCGCTGCTTCAGGAGTCGGTGCGTCAGGAGTCGGTGCGTCAGGAGTTGGTCCCCGGGGCGCCGTTCACCGCGCCCGCGGTCCCGTCCCGGACACCGGAGACTATGGTGTCCATCAGGGAGAGACTCGGAGCCTTGGTGGCGATGTCGAAGCCGAGGTGCAGCGCGACCAGGCTCTTGCCGTTGCTGGTCGGGAAGACGACGGTCTCCACGGTGCCGCTGTTGCCGACCTTGGCGTCCACCTTCCAGCGGATCAGGTAGCCGGAGCGACCGGCGACGGTGACCGCCTGGGACTCCAACTGCGTGTGGCCGGTGATGTCGCCGTAGGACTGCTTGACGGCCGTGGCGATGTCGGCCTCGGCCGCGGCCTGGGCGCCGGCGCTGACGGATGCCTTGAGGGTGCTGGTGTCCGCGCCGCCGAGGGTGCAGCCGCTGCTGGACTGGCTGCAGGAGTACGGGCCGAACGAGAGCCCGGCGTGCCCGTCCGTGGTGGTGCCGCCGGTCCAGCCGCTGGGGATGGGAAGGGAGATCCCGTCGACGATGTCGTAGGCGGTGGTGCTGCTGCTCCCCGAGCCGCCACTGCCACCGCTGCTTCCACCACTGCTGCCACCGGAGCCGCTCCCGCCGCCGGAACCGCCCGAGCCGCCTCCCCCGAAGGGGAGCCCGTTGCCGCCGCCGTAGCGCTGGCTCGGCGCGGAGACCGAGCTTGAGCCGGAACCGCGCCCGTCCATGATCAGGTAGGTGGCCAGGGTTCCGATGCCGAGGCCGAGCACCGCGGCGGCCACGCCGACCACGAGCGTCGCGCGCCGGGGACGCTTGCGGGCAGCGGGCGGAGCGTCAGCGGGTTGGGTGCTGACGGTCCATTCGGTGCCGTTCCACCACCGCTGACCGGGGTTGGCGGGGTCGCTGGGCTTGGGGTCCGGGTACCAGCCGGACGGGGTCGTCGTACTCACAGGCGCAATCTACGGGTCATTCGATAAGCATGCGATCAACCGCCGCTGAGGATCCCCTGAGAATTGCGTTCGAACAGCGGGCACGCGGAGACCCGCGTGCCCGCCCGCTCGGCCTGCTACAGACCGGCCTGCTACAGCGGGGTCACGTAGGCGCCGCCGATGCCGCCGTCGACCAGGAACTCGTTCGCGGTCATGAAGGAGGAGTCGTCGCTGGCGAGGAAGGCCACCGCGGCGGCGATCTCCTCGGGGCGGGCGAACCGGCCCAGCGGAATGTGGACCAGGCGGCGGGCGGCCCGCTCCGGGTCCTTGGCGAAGAGCTCGCGCAGCAGCGGTGTGTCCACCGGGCCCGGGCACAGCGCGTTGACGCGGATGCCCTCCCGGGCGAACTGGACGCCCAGCTCGCGGGTCATCGCCAGCACCCCGCCCTTGGACGCGGTGTAGGAGATCTGCGAGGTCGCCGCGCCCATGACGGCGACGAAACTGGCGGTGTTGATGATGGAGCCCTTGCCCTGCCGCTGCATATAGGGGAGAGCGGCCTTGCAGCAGAGGAAGACCGAGGTGAGGTTGACCTCCTGGACCCGGCGCCAGGCGTCGAGCCCGGTGGTGAGGATGGAGTCGTCGTCCGGCGGGGAGATCCCGGCGTTGTTGAAGGCGATGTCGACGCTGCCGTAGGCGTCGTACGCGGCCTTGAACAGGGCCTCGACCTGCTCGGCGTCGGTGACGTCGACGCGGACGAACAGCCCGCCGACCTCCTCGGCGGCGGCCTTGCCCGACGCCTCGTCGATGTCGGCGCAGACGACGTGCGCGCCCTCGTCCGCGAGACGGCGGGCGGTGGCGAGGCCGATGCCGCTGCCCGCGCCGGTGATCACGGCGGTGCGGCCGACCAGGCGGCGGCAGACGATGTCTTCAGTGCTCATGTGCGGCCCTACTCCTCTGTGCTGAAGAAGACGTTCTTGGTCTCGGTGAAGTGTGCGAGGGCGTCCGGCCCCAACTCGCGGCCGAGGCCCGACTCGCCGAAGCCGCCGAAAGGCGTCCAGTAGCGGACCGAACTGTGCGAGTTGACGGACAGGTTGCCCGCGTTGACTCCTCGGGCGAGGCGCATCGCGCGGCCCAGGTCGCGGGTCCAGATCGACCCCGACAGGCCGTAGCGGGTGGCGTTGGCGAGGCGCAGCGCGTCCGCCTCGTCGGTGAAGGGGAGGACGACGGCGACCGGGCCGAAGATCTCCTCGGTGGCGGCGCGGCAGCCGGGGTCCTCCGGGGCGAGGAGGGTGGGCGGGAACCAGAAGCCGGGTCCCGAGGGCGCCTCGCCCCGGGCGACGACGGGCAGATCGGGGGTGAGGTAGGAGGCGACGCGCTCGCGCTGGGCGGCGGAGATCAGCGGGCCCATCTCCGTTGCCGGGTCGTTGGGGTCGCCGACCCTGACGGCGGTGAGCGCGGGGGCGACCAGCGCGAGGAAGTCGTCGTAGACCTCGCGCTGGACCAGGATCCGGGTGCGGGCGCAGCAGTCCTGCCCGGAGTTGTCGAGGAAGGCCATCGGCGCGGCAGCGGCGGCGCGGGCCAGGTCCGCGTCGGCGAAGACGATGTTGGGGCTCTTGCCGCCGAGCTCCAGGGTGACCCGTTTGAGCTGCCCGGAGCAGCGGGACATGATCTCCTTGCCCACGGGCGTGGACCCGGTGAAGACGATCTTCCGCACGCCGGGGTGGTCGACCAGCGCGCGTCCGGTGACCGGGCCGTGGCCGGGCAGGACCTGGAACAGTCCCTCCGGGAGTCCGGCCGCGAGGGCGAGCTCCTCCAGGCGGAGCGCGGTGAGTGGGGTCGTCTCCGCGGGCTTGAGCAGGACGGCGTTGCCTGCCGCGAGGGCGGGGGCGAATCCCCAGGCGGCGATGGGCATCGGGAAGTTCCACGGCGCGATGACACCCACGACGCCCAGCGGCTCGTGGAAGGTGACGTCCAGGCCGCCCGCCACCGGGATCTGCCGTCCGGTCAGCCGTTCGATCCCGCCGGCGGCGTATTCCAGCAGGTCGCGGACGTTGCCCGCCTCCCAGCGGGCGTTGCCCAGGGTGTGGCCGGCCTCGCGCACCTCCAGGGCGGCGAGTTCGTCGAGCGCGCCGTCCACGGCGTCGGCGAAGCGGCGCAGCAGCCGGGAGCGGTCGCCGGGGGCGAGCGCCGCCCAGCTCTGCTGGGCCTTGGCGGCCCGGGCGACGGCCGCGTCCACCTGCTGCTCGGACGTGGCGGGGACGGTGGCGAGGACCTCCTCGGTCGCCGGGTTGAGGACGATCAGTGGTGCGTCGGGCACTGCGTGGCTCACATTCGCTCAAAGGAGCGAAAGCGCTCCCAGTCGGTGACGGCGGTGTCGAAGGCGTCCTGCTCGACCTCGGCCATCCTCAGGTAGTGCTGGACGACGTCGCTGCCGAACGCCTCCACGGCGAGCTTGCTGCCGGACCAGAGCTCGGCGGCGTCGCGCAGGGTCGTCGGCAGGTGGTCGTAGTCGGCCGCATAGGCGTTGCCGGTGCAGGGCTCGGGCAGTTCGAGCTGCTGCTCGATGCCGCGCAGCCCGGCGGCGATCATCGCGGCGACGGCGAGGTAGGGGTTGACGTCCCCGCCCGGGGCGCGGTTCTCCACGCGCAGCGAGGGGCCGTGGCCGACGATGCGGAGCGGGCAGGTGCGGTTGTCGCGGCCCCAGGCGATGGCGGTGGGGGCGAAGGAACCGGGGCGGAAGCGCTTGTAGGAGTTGATGTTGGGTGCGTAGAGGAGGGTGAGCTCGCGCATCCCGGCGAGCTGTCCGGCGAGGAAGTGCCGCATCAGCGATGACATCTCACCGTCCCCGCTCTCGTTCGAGGCAGCGCAGACCGGGGTGCCCTCAAGGTCGCGGAGCGAGAGATGGATGTGGCAGCTGTTGCCCTCGCGCTCGTTGTACTTGGCCATAAAGGTCAGCGCGAGGCCCTGCTGAGCGGCGATCTCCTTGGCCCCGGTCTTGTAGACGCTGTGCTGGTCACAGGTGGTGAGGGCGTCGTCGTAGCGGAAGGTGATCTCGTGCTGGCCGAGGTTGCACTCGCCCTTGGCGGATTCGACGACCATCCCCGCCGCGCCCATCTCGTTGCGGATCCGGGAGAGCAGTGGCTCGATCCGGGCGGTCGCCAGCAGGGAGTAGTCGGCGTTGTACTGGTTCGCCGGGGTCAGCTCGCGGTAGCCGCGCTTCCAGGCGTCCTCGTAGGTGTCCCGGAAGACGATGAACTCCAGCTCCGTCCCGGCCCAGGCGGTGAGGCCGTGTTCGGCGAGCCGGTCGAGCTGGCGGCGCAGGATCTGCCGCGGCGAGGCGGGGACGGGGCTGCCGTCCAGCCAGGCGAGGTCGGCGGTGACCAGGGCAGTGCCGGGCTGCCAGGGCGTACGGCGTAGCGTGGCCAGGTCGGGGAGCAGGGCGAAGTCGCCGTAGCCGGTGTCCCAGGACGCCATGGGATAGCCGTCGACGGTGTTGAGCTCGACGTCGACGGCGAGGAGGTAGGCGCACCCTTCGCTGCCGTGCGCGAGTACGTCGTCGAGGAAGAAACCGGCGGCGAAACGCTTGCCCTGGAGCCTGCCCTGCATGTCGGTGAAGGCGAGAGCGACGGTGTGGATCTCCCCGGCTGCCACCAGGTGCCGAAGCTCCTGGACGCTGAGCGAGGGTTGACGGTCTGTCACGAAACGTGCCTCCGACTGCTTGCGAAGTGGGGCGCTGACGAGAATCTAAAGGTATGTCCTTGTACCATTGAAAGGGAAGGGGGCTCGATGACTGACTCGATGACTGAGGCGGACGACTCGGACGCGAAGGGCACCGATCCGCTGGCCGCGGTGTTGTGGCCGGTGCGCTCGGGGAACACCTTCGAGGAAACGGTTCAGCGGGTGCTGCAGCTGATCCGGCTCGGACTCGTGCCCGAGGGCGAGCGGCTGCCCCCGGAGCGGGAACTTGCCGACCGGCTCCAGGTCAGCCGGGTGACGCTGCGTGAAGCCCTGAAGGTACTGGTGGACGCCGGACTCCTGGAGGTACGGCGCGGGCGCTACGGCGGTGCGTTCGTGCGCCGCGCAGCCGACGCCGCGGACATCGCCTCGGGCGACGGAGTGGAGCTGCGCCGCCGCGCCGGGCTGCTGGGCGACCGGCTGGAGGACACGCTGCTGTTCCGCGAGGTACTGGAGGTCGGCGCGGCCGAGCTCTGCGCCGCGCGGCGGCCCGTCGGCGCGGAGGCGCAGCAGCTGCGCGACTGCCTGGCCGCGACCGGCGCGTGCGAGCTGGCCGACTACCGGCGCCAGGACACCCGGCTGCACCTCGCCGTCGCCGAGCTGTGCGGATCGCCCTCGGTGGCGGCGCAGTACGCGGCCGTCCGCGCGACGGTCAACGAACTGCTGGACTGCATTCCGCTGCTGCCACCCAACCTGGAGCACTCGGAGCGGCAGCACGAGGAGCTGGTCGCGGCGATCCTGGGCGGCGAACCCGACCGGGCGCGGGCCGCGATGCGCGAACATCTCGCCGGGACGGCCGCGCTGCTGCGCGGGTTCTTGGCATGACCTGCCGTGCATGACCCGCAGCGCCTGATCCGCCTTGCATGACCCGCCGTGCATGACCCGCCTCGCTTGACCGGTCGTACTACTTGGGAGGTTCCTGCCGTGCCCCGTCCACTGATCGGCGTCACCACGTATCTCAACCCGGCCTCATGGGGAATCTGGGCCGGCCAGCAGGCCGCCCTGCTACCCGTCGAGTACCCCGCCCTCATCCAGGCGGCGGGCGGGATCGCCGCGATGCTGCCCCCCGACAACAGCCCTGAGGACCTGTCGGTCGCCGCCGATCTGGTGTCACGCCTGGACGGGCTGGTGATCAGTGGAGGCCCCGACGTCGACCCTGCACGCTACGGCTCCGAGCGCCACCCCCGCACGGACCCGCCCGCAACCGAGCGCGACGCCTGGGAGCTGGCGCTGATCGCCGCCGCGCTGCGGAAGGGACTGCCGCTGCTGTGCATCTGCCGGGGGATGCAACTGCTCAACGTGGTCTGCGGCGGGGACCTGGTCCAGCATCTGCCGGACCAGACGGGGCACGACGGCCACGCCCCCACGCCAGGCGCGTACGCCTCGCACCTCGTGACGCCGGTGCCGGGGACGCGGCTGGCGGCGCTGCTCGGCGAGGCCGAACTCGACGTCCCCACCTACCACCACCAGGCAGTTGGCCGTCTCGGCGACGGCCTCACTGCGAGCGCCTACGCCCCCGACGGCACGGTGGAGGCCGTGGAGTTCCCCACCGGGTTCACCCTCGCCGTGCAGTGGCACCCCGAGCAGGGTGCCGATCTGCGCCTGGCCCAGGCCCTGGTCCGCGCCGCCGCCACCGGCACCGCCACCGCCACGGATTCCGCCGTCGGCCGCCCCTCCCGCGTCGGCCGCCCGTCCACCGCCTACCCCTCCCAGGGCGCGACCGCGCTCCCTCCCGTGGAGAGCAGTCCCACCAGGGTGAACAGCTTGTCGCTGAACCCGCCGATCTCGTAGCGGTTGGGCCGAGCGCCGTCGACGGCCGCAGGCGCGTACCCCGTGGTGTTGACGCCGAAGACGGGCACCTCCGCGGGAACCGCCTCGGAAACGCTCAGCTCGCGCCGGGCGCCCCACGCGGCGAACGCCTGCATGTCGGAGACGATGACCACCCGGTCCTGGCCCCGGTAGCTCGCCTGCAGGGCGGCCACGGTCTCGGTGCCGTGGCCGACCTCGCCGATCCGGGCGCAGAAGGAGTCCACGGTCTTCAGCACCGAGCCGCCGCCGGTGAGCCGGTGCTGGAAGTGGCCGCTCGCGAAGCCGACCAGGTCCACCTGGGCGCCCTTGCACGCCAGCGCCACTCCGAACAGCGCGCCGACGTCGACATGACGGATCGTCGACCGGGACGACACCTGGCCCTGCATGGAGCCGGAGGTGTCGACCAGCACCAGGGTGCGTCCCGGCAGCTCCGGGATGTTCGCGGTGGACGCGGCCAACGCCCGGTCCAGGGCGTGGCCCCATCGCAGCGAGGGGGCGGCCCGGTAGGCGGACAGGAAGCGGAACGGGAACTGACGGGACGTCGCGACCCGCTCAGGGTCGGCGAGTTCCGCCGCGATCTGCTCTGCGACCTCGTCCGGGATCCCGGCCTGGTCAAAGTTGCGCAGATTCCGCAGCTTGGCCATGTAGCCCATCGACGGCAGCACGGCCTGCCATGCCTCGGCGTCCATCGGACCCTGCAGCCAGCCGGCCAGCGCCTCCCAGGTCATCCCGGCCGCGCGCAGCACCTCACCCGCGTCCTCGCGGCGCAGCACGGCCCGGCGCTCCCCGACCGGCAGCGCCATCAGCGCGGCACGGGACCGAAGCACGGCGAGCGCGTCGGGCAGGTCCTCGCCACGGCCGTGGCGGCGGTCGATGGCGTACTTGAACAGCGGGCCCTGCCACGGCTTGTCCGCATCCGGGGCCGCGTGCACCAGCTCCAGCACATCGCCGAAGCGGTAACCGCGGCTGTCGCCGTCGTACTTGAGCAGCGAGCGCTCGTTGTAGAGGCGGGCGACGGCGTCGGCTAGACCGCGCTTGACGGGCTTCGGGACGGCACGGCCGTACTGGGCAGTCCAGTACGCGAGCAGCTCGCCGGGCTCGTCGGCGCGCAGGCAGACGGCGTCGACCAACTCGCGGTTGCCGCCGTGCCGTCCCTCGACCAGGCGGGCGGCGACCGCCTCGGCGGCGGCGACCAGGGCGGCGGAGCGCATGTTCGCCTCGCCGCGCAGCCAGGTCAGGAAGCGCTGCAGCCAGACCGGGTCAGCGACGGCGACCGTCCGGACCAGGGCGCGGAAGCGGTCATCTCGATCCCTGGCGGACTCGTAGAAGGTGTCCTCGCCGACCATGTTGACCACGGCGAGGAGCACCAGGTCGGCCCGGGCGTCGCGGGTGAAGGCGGCCCCGCCCTCATAGGTGCGGGTCGCCGTGGTGGCGGCACCGCCTGCGGCGGAGCGGTTGAACTTGGACATGGGTCGACTCCCCCCGAGTCACGGTGATTGACGGAGTGTTGGTACGAGTGGGGGGAGGCGAGGAGGAAGGTGCGCCCGAGATCGTACTGACCGGCGGCGGTGTCTTGTTCCAATGCTCTGTCCGCATTGAGCTAACGCCGCCTGCGGCGGCGTGCGGGACTCGAACCCGCAACCCTTGGATCCAGTGAAGTATCCGCTGCCTTCGCACCGGGCGCACCGATGCCTACGCCTCCCGAGGTCAGGGCGACGACGGATGGACTGCCCCGCCTGAGTGGGGCGACCGGCCCAGGGGTGGACCGGTCAGGAATCGAACCCGAAGTATCCGCAGTCTGCGCACCGGGAGGTGCGTCATACGTCCAGAGGTCGACAAACGGCGACGGCTTGTTTCTTTGAGAGAGAAGTATCCGTCGCCTTCGCACCTGGACGATGTTCAGCCTAGAACGCACCACCGACACTGTCGCCCGAATTACCGCTGAGCGCCGATCGCCCCAGGACCAGCGCGTGCGTGACCGCCACGGCCCGGGCGACGGTGCGGTCGACCGTGGAGGCGTCGCCGCAGAAGCCGCCGTCCAGGAGCAGCGCGGCATGCCCGTGGGCGGCGGTGGCGATGGCGTGCATCAGCGTCGCCGCGGCCTCGGGGTCGCCCTCGCAGAGCGCGATCGCCGAGGGCAGCAAAGCGACCTCGGCGCGGGTGGTCGCCTGCTCCAGATCCGGATGGCGGCTCTTGTCGAGGCCGGCCGAGAACAGCGTCTCGAACAGCGCCCGGTGCTCGGCCGCGAAACGGACGTAGGCGCCGGCGCCCAGGGCCAGCCGCTGCGCCGGGGCCAGGTCGCCGGGCACCTGCTCCAGCGTCTCCGCGAGCTCGCCCGCGCCTCGCTCCGCCGCGGCGGCGAGCAGTGCCTCGCGGTCGGCGAAGTGGCGGTACGGCGCGGCCACCGTGACGCCGAGCCGCCGGCCCGCCTCGGCGAGCGAGAACGCGCCGACGCCCTTCTCGCCGATCAGATCGATGGCGGTGTCGATCAGCGCGGCCCGCAGGTCGCCATGGTGATAGCCGCGCTTCTTCGTTCCACCCCGCATACCGGGCAGCCTATGCGTAGCGCACCCCCGTGAGCTCCTCGGAGATGGTCCACAGGCGCTGCTGCGCCGACTCGTCGTGGGCGGCGGCGCTGGACGCCTTGAGCACAGGCCAGCCACGCATCTCGAACGGACCGTCAGGACCGTAGTAGTGCGCGCCCATCGCCAGCGGGTCGGTGGCGGCGCGCAGTGTGGGCAGCGCACCGCGGTCGGCGGGCTGGCCGAAGGGAGCCGCGAGGAGGGTGTTGAACGGTCGGAGCGGTGCGGGAACGTACCGGGTGAGATCGGTCGTGGAGAAGCCCGGGTGGGCAGCGAGCGCGACGGTCTCGGCCTCGGCCGCGGCGAGCCGGCGCTGAAGCTCGTACATGAACATCAGGTTGGCCAGCTTGGACTGCGCGTAGGCCCCCATCCTGCTGTAGCGGCGCTCCCACTGCAGGTCGTCGAAGTTGATGCCGTTCCGGGCCTGCCGGTGGGCCATGCTCGCGACGACCACGACGCGCGAGCCGGGGACGTCGCGAAGGCGGTCGAGCAGCAGTCCGGTGAGCGCGAAGTGGCCCAGGTGGTTGGTGCCGAGTTGCAGCTCGAAGCCGTCGGCGGTGCGCTGGTGCGGCGGGATCATCACACCGGCGTTGTTGATGAGCAGGTCAAGGCGTTCGAAACGCTGCCGCACCTCTTCGGCCGCCTCGCGTACCGAGGCGAGCGAGGCCAGGTCCAGCGCGAGGAGCTCGGTCCGCCCGCCGATGCGCTCGGCGGCCGCCTTGGCCTTCTCCGGGTCGCGGCAGGCGAGGACGACGGTCGCACCGCGCCCGGCGAGCACCGCCGCGGTCTCCAGGCCGAGACCGGTGTTGGCCCCGGTGACGAGCGCGACCCGGCCCGTCTGGTCAGGTACGTCGGCTGCTGTCCAGGGCATGCGGCCCTCCCGAAGTCAAAGCATTTCACAATGTAAGTCCCTTTAGCTTGGAGCGCGTCCGACGCGCTGTCAAGCAACGAGGTTCGGGCTCGTTGTCGTACCCGTGCGGCATGATGCGTCGCATGACGGCACCCGCACCCGCCCCCGCCTCCAAGACCACCCCCCGGCTGATGCTCCTGGACACGGCCAGCCTGTACTTCCGCGCCTACTTCGGCGTGCCGGACTCGGTCCGCTCCCCCGACGGCCGACCCGTCAACGCCGTGCGTGGGCTGCTGGAGTTCATCACCCGACTCGTTCAGGACCACTCCCCCGACCATCTGGTGGCCTGCTGGGACGCCGACTGGCGCCCGCAGTGGCGGGTGGACCTCATCCCCACCTACAAGACCCACCGGCTCGCCGCGCAGAGCGAGGTGGAGGGCGCTGAGGAGATCCCCGACACCCTGTCCCCGCAGGTCCCGGTCATCGAGGCGGTGTTGGACGCCCTCGGCATCGCCCGGGTCGGCGCGCCGGGCTACGAGGCGGACGACGTCATCGGCACGCTGGCCACCCACGCCATCCGCCCGGTGGACGTGGTCACCGGCGACCGGGAGGCCGCAGATTACCAACCACGCGTCAAGATCGTCACGGGCGACAGGGACCTCTTCCAGCTGGTGGACGACGCCCGGGGTGTGCAGGTGCTCTACCCGATCAAGGGAGTGGGCTCGCTGCAGATCACGGACGATGCGCTGCTGGTCGAGAAGTACGGGGTGACCGGCGCCCAGTACGTCGACTTCGCGGTGCTGCGCGGCGACCCCAGCGACGGTCTGCCCGGCGTCGTCGGCATCGGCGAGAAAACTGCCGCGAAGCTGATCTCCGAATACGGCACCCTCGCAGACATCCAGGCCGCAGCGGTCGACCCGGACAGCAAACTCACGCCCGCCCAGCGAAAGCGCCTGATCGAGGGCACCGACTACCTCGCCGTCGCCCCCAAGGTCGTCAGCGTCGCCACCGACGTCCCCCTCCCCGCCTTCGACCCCGCCCTCCCTCGCGAACCCCTGGACCCCGTGACCCTGGAAGACCTCGCCGAACGCTGGGGCCTCGGCACCCCGCTCAAGCGGCTCCTCGACACCCTCGCCGAATCGCGAGACTAGGAGCCTCGACTCGATGCCCGCCGAACCGGGAAGGCCTGGTCGAACTCATCGTGGGCGTGGGCATCGCGGACACCGGCCGCACAGGTGAAGGTCTGCTCCTGGTAGTTCCGCGCCCCTGCCTCGGGGTCAGGTGGCGGGCGTTCTCCTGATCGACTCCGGTCCACGCCACCTGACTCGCGAGTGGTCAGACGTTGGTGAGGTGGTGCTTGCTGTCGCCGGGCTTGTCGTCGAGCTTGTCGTCGAGGTGTTCGCCTTCGATGTCGGGGTCCGGGACGTAGCGGGAGAACCAGCGGGGGTGGTACCAGGCCTTGGCGCCGAGGATGGCCATGGCGGCGGGGACCAGGGTGAGGCGGACGACGAAGGCGTCAACCAGCACTCCGACGGCGAAGCTGAAGCCGATCTCCTTGACGGTCGGTTCGGGCGAGAAGATGAACGACACGAAGATCGACGCCATGATCAGCGCGGCCGCGCTCACAACGCGGGCGGACTGCCCGGTGCCCAGTACGACCGCCCTGCGTGCGTCGCCGGCCTTGGCGAACTGCTCCTTGATGCGGGAGACGACGAAGCCCTCGTAGTCACTGGACAGCCCGAACATGATCGCCAGCAGGATGACTGGCAGGACTGAGGGTCTGGGTCGGTTCGATGCCCAGGAGGTCCTTGCCCCAACCCCATTGGAAGACGGCGACCTCGGCGCCGAACGCGGCACCGGCCCATCATCAGCGCCGCCCGGGATGACTGATCAGTATCCCGCCACGCCAACTTCCGACGCATCCCGCAGCTTGACTATCCAGGCTGCCATCGCCGACCCCACCAGCGAGCTCACCCCCAGCCAACGCCAGCGCGTCCTCGATGATCGCTGGTACATGAGATCCTGATCCCGTGACGCTGGCGTTCGGTGTGGAGGAGTTCCAACTGGTGCTTCTGCGGCGGATGGCGGACTTTCAACCGGTCCTCGTGGAGCGGGCGCGCACCAGGCTCGGCGTATCGGCGACGGCGATGCGCCAGGTCAACGCCGGCTGGCAACGCTTTGTGCGGTCGAAGACCGCACCGCGCGGGGTGGCCCGCTACGTCGCGGTGCTCGGGCCGCAGGCGTCGGTCCGCGAACAGCGCGCGGGCGACCTCACCTGCCGGCTGCACCACTGGTTCCTGCCGCTGTGGCCCGACCTGCGCTTCGAGGCAGTCGAGGGTCCCGACGGCGGAGTCTGGCAGGAATGGCTGGTGCGGGCGCCGGGAACGCGTCCGCCGGCCGTGCCCGTGACCGGCGATCTCGCTCCCTGGAAGTACGTGGTCAGCGATCTGGAGCAGCTGTTCCCTGACGTCAGGCACCTGTCGGCGGATGCGCCGAACCGCTGGGTCAGCCAGTTCGCCCTCCCCGAGGAAAGCGGAGGAGTGCGCCTCCGGCGGGCCCGCTTCGTCTACGGGCTGCTTCAGGAAGTGTCAGAAGTCGGTTGAAGGACGGGGACGGCCCCGGCCGACGTGTCGGGTAGCGGGGACTTCAGCGAGCCGAAATCAGCGTGCGATCTGACGTGGCCTCAAGTAGCGTCCGCAGGCATGACTCCTCCCCGCAATCGCCCTGCCTACGGCGCCGACGAGCGCACGCAACTCATCGGCTGGCTCGACATGCAGCGCGCGGTCATCCAGTGGAAGTGCGAGGGCCTGTCCGACGCGGATGCCCATCGTTCCCTCCTTCCGACTTCGCCCCATATGACGATGGCCGGTCTCGTCTCCCACATGCGCTGGGTCGAACACCTCTGGTTCGAGGTCGTGCTGCTGGGCCGACCGGCGGAAGGGCCTCAATTCGAGGAAGGGCCCGAGGACGCCGACATGAGGGTCGAGGGCGTCCCACTCGCACAGCTCCTCGAGGAGTACGACCGGCAGTGCGCGGTGTCGACGGAGATCATCACGGCCGGTTCCCTGGATGACGTGGGCAAGCACCCGGACTTCCCTGCGGCTGCCGCGACACTGCGGTGGATCCTATTCCACATGATCGAGGAGACCGCCCGGCACGCTGGACACATGGATGCCATCCGGGAGCATCTCGACGGCGCGAAGGGGTACTACTGACTGCTTCGCCGCTGGTCCAGACCATATCGGCGACGGCGACCCGGCCATGGGCCCGTGCCTTCACCTTCTGAAGGCACGGGCGGTGCGAAAAGCTTGGTGTGCACAACTCTTGACCCATGTTCATGCCAAGGGCAATAGTGCCCGGGAGAGCGCAGAGAAGTCCCGGAGCCGCACCTCGCCGATCGACCGCGCGGTCGTCCGGAGCCCCCTGCTGCCCCCCCGCCCCGCCCCGCTCCACCCGAGCTCTGGGAGCCGTAGATGACCCGTGCAACGGAGACCCCACCCACCCGGCGGTTCGCCCGCAGACTCGGCCGGCGCTTCCGCCGGGCCGCGCTGCTGGCGACAGCAGGACTGCTCGTCGCGTTCGCGGCGTTCCCGCCGGGCGCCAGCGCCGTGACCGTGCCCGGGCCGCCGTCCGGGTGGACCACCGTGTTCAGCGACGGCTTCAGCGGCGCAGCCGGAAGCGCGCCGTCTGCTTCAAACTGGATCTACGACACCGGCCCCGGGTCGAACTTCGGGACCGGCGAGATCGAGACGATGACCAACTCGACGGCCAATGTCCACCTGGACGGCAACGGCCATCTGGACATCACCGCACTCCAGAGCGGCGGCAACTGGACCTCCGGCCGCATCCAGACGCCCAGCGCGAACGTCGGCGCGCCGGCCGGAGGCAAGCTGGAGGTCACGGCGTCGATCATGCAACCGAACCCGGGCAGCGGCCTGGGGTACTGGCCGGCGTTCTGGATGCTCGGCCCGGGGCAGTGGCCCGAGAACGGCGAGATCGACATCATGGAGGACGTCAACGCCCGCTCGCAGGTCGCGGGAACGATCCACTGCGGCACCTACCCGGGCGGCGTGTGCAACGAGGGCAACGGCATCGGTAGCGGTCTGCAGGCCTGCTCCGGATGCCAGACCGGCTACCACACCTACTCGATGATCCTCGACCGGACGAACACCTCCGCCGAGTCCATCACCTGGTACCTGGACGGCAACCAGTACTTCAGCGTGAGCGAGAGCCAGGTCGGCGCCTCCACCTGGCAGCAGGCCTTCGACCACAACCTGTCCATCATCTTCGACCTGGCCATCGGCGGCGGCTTCCCCAACGGGGTGTGCGGCTGCACCACGCCGACCTCGTCCACCAGCTCCGGCGCGACGATGAGCGTCGGCTACGTCGCCGCGTACACGACCACCGGCGGGGGCGGGGGCGGCGGCACCGGTTCGGGTGGCGCGATCACCGGCTACGGCGGCCTCTGCCTGGACGACCGCTCGGCCAGCACCGCCAACTACAACCCCATCCAGGTCTACACCTGCAACGGCACCGCCGCGCAGCAGTGGACCTTCGTCCAGGCCGGCACGACCCTGCACGTCCTGGGCAAGTGTCTGGACGTCAACGCGGGGGGCACCGCGAACGGCACACTGGTCGACCTCTACGACTGCAACAACACAGGCTCGCAGGTCTGGATACCGCAGTCCAACGGATCCTTCTACAACCCGCAGTCGAACAAGTGCCTGGACGACACCGGGTGGTCCACCACGCCGGGCACCCAGGTGGAGATCTGGGACTGCACCGGCGGCGCCAACCAGAAATGGAGCCTGCCCGCCTGACCCGACCTCGACCTCGCGCCGTTCCAGGCAGGGCGGGCTAGCGTGTTGCCCGTGGCCACCTGGAACGACGTGCGCCGGATCGCGCTGGCGCTGCCTGGGACGAGCGAACGGTCCTCGCGCGGAACCGCCGAGTGGCGGGTCAAGGACAAGGGCTTTGTCTGGGAACGCCCACTGCGGCGGGCCGACCTGGAAGCCCTCGGAGACAAGGCACCGAACGGTCCGATCCTGGGCGCCCGCGTGGCCGACGTCGGCGTGAAGCTGGCTCTTCTGGCCGAGGACCCGAACGTCTTCTTCACCACCCCGCACTTCGACGGCTACCCGGCGGTACTGGTCCTTCTCGAGCGGATCGACGTCGCGGAACTGGACGAGCTCATCGTTGAGGCATGGCTCGCCCGCGCGCCCAAGCGCCTGGCCCAGGAGTACCTCGCCGCACCGCGATGAGCGCGCGGTCGAGGCGCGCTGTCCGATTTGTGGTGATATGACTAGCTTGTACGGCGTGCCGCCGCGCGAAGGGCTTGCGCCCTGGTGACGTGAGGCCGGCAGCGTGGCGTGAGCGACAGGAGCGGGACGATGAACTACCCACTGCTCAGCGTGTTCTGGACCATGCTCGAGTTCTTCCTGTGGATCGTGTGGCTGTTCCTGCTGTTCAAGATCATCATGGACATCTTCCGCAACCACGACTCGAGCGGCTGGAGCAAGGCCGCATGGCTGATCCTGATCATCGTCGTGCCATTCCTGGGCGTCCTCGTGTACGTGATCGTTCACGGCAGGGACATGGGCCAGCGCGACCTCGCGCAGGCCCAGCAGCAGGACAAGGCGTTCCAGGCCTACGTCCGGCAGGCCGCGGGTCCCAGTGGCAGCGGCAGCCACGTCGACGAGCTGGCCAAGCTCGCGGACCTGAAGGAGAAGGGCGCGATCACCGACGCCGAGTTCCAGCAGGCCAAAGCGAAGGTCCTGGCCTGACCGCACCCGGACCGGAGGCCGCCCCGGCGCCGGGCACGACGCCGGGACGACGCCGGAGGCCGGGCCGTCCCGAGGGATGGCCCGGCCCCGATGCGCCGTGGCGCGGTGGTCAGTGCCCGTTCAGGCCCGCACCCAGGGCGGCGGTCAGTTGGCCGTCGGAGGTGTCGCCGTCCAGGGACCACACCATCGTGCCGCGCAGGGCGGCCGCGCGGATGTACTGGCCCTTGATCCACACCGAGGCCGGGCTGTCGTAGGTGTAGAACGTGCCGGAAGCCGCGTCGTACTTGTACGGCTCGGCGGACAGCGGGTCGAAGTAGGTCTTGCCCGGTGCGTTCACGACCTGGTTGTAGTTGGGCGTGCCACCGCCCGCCGTCGCCGTCTGGAACAGTCCGTCGCCGTGCGGGCCGGGTGCGACGCCGGTCCACTCGTGCGCGTAGTACGGGATGGACAGCGAGATCTGGGACGACTTCACGCCGTGCTGCTCGTAGTAGTCGACGGCCTGGGTCACGCTGTACCGATTGTTGGCCGGGTTGGGGTCGCGCGGGTCCTGGAACAGCGCCGAGGCGAAGTCCGTCGGCCCGGCGGGCTCCCAACTGCCGTGGTAGTCGAAGGTCATGACGTTGAACCAGTCGACGACCTTGGCGATCTTGTCGAGCTCCAGATTGGCCGCCACAGTGGGGTTCGCCGAGGTGTTGGCGGTCAGCAGGTAGCGCTGCCCCGTGGGCGCGGCCGCGTCGAGCTGGGTGCGGAACTCCGCCATAAGCGCGGTGAAGTCCGGGGTGTCCTGAGGGCCGAACGGGTTGTTGTTGCCGGGCGCGCCCGGGTACTCCCAGTCGACCGCGAAGCCGTCGAAGACCCCGGCCGCAGCGCCGGCCGGCAGGCCCGCGATGTTGCCCTTGAGGTACTGGTCCACGCAGGAGGCGACGAACTTCTGCCGTCCGGCGGCCGTAGCCGCGAGACCGGAGAAGTGGCTCGACCAGGACCAGCCGCCGATCGACATCACGATCTTCAGCTTGGGGTTGGCTGCCTTGAGTTCACGCAGCTGGTTGAAGTTCCCGAGCAGGGCCTGCCCCGCCGCGTCCGCCTGGCCGGTGACCGACTCGCTCGCCGCGAACGGCCGCTGGTAGTCCGCCCAACTGTCGCCGCTGGAACAGGTTCCGTCGGTAGCGATGTTGCTGAACGCGTAGTCGAGCTCGGTGAGGTGCTTGATCTCTCCGGAGCTGATCAGGTTCTTCTCGAAGAATCCGGAGTAGATGCCCCACTGGGTGAAGTAGCCGACCAGTTGCTTCTGGGACTGTCCGGGACGGTCGGAGTTCTGACCGAGCCCCTGCGCGCTGCTGGGCGTGGCCGCCAGCAGCGTGACAGCGCAGGCCGCAGCGGTCGCAGCAGTCAACGCGCGGCGGCGGCCGGCTCTGCCAGCGGAAGCGGAGAAGGCGGAGAAAGTGGAGAAAGCGGGCGACACGGGCTCTCCTCGTCATGGGCACTACATGTCGGAGCACGTCACAGCGGCATGATGGTATAGACCATACGAGCGCTAGGTATAGTCCAATGTCAGTTGGCGGTCAATGGACCTGCCAGGCACAGTCGTTCGCCGACCCGGAACGTCCTCCGCATCCTCGGAACCGGTCACATCAGAAGCGCGCGCGGATCCTCGACTGATGTCGTTTTGATAACGAGTCCAGTCCAGTTGTGGGCTTGACTTCATGTCCCTGCCACCTTTGTCGGGGGCTCAGGACACCTTTCGGCCCCATAGTCCCGATCGAGCCTGTCTCTCAGATCCGGAGGACTCCGTGGCGCCCGTCACCCGCCGTACCTTTCTCGGCTCCGCCGCCGCACTCGGCGCCGCACTCGGTCTCGAAGCCCTTCCGGGCTCCGCGCCGAGGGCCGCCGCCGCCGGCACCGGGACGATCACCGACGTCAAGCACGTCGTCGTGCTGATGCAGGAGAACCGCAGCTTCGACCACTACTTCGGCAGCCTGAAGGGTGTCCGGGGCTTCGCCGACCGCTCCGCGATCTCCGTGTCCGGCGGCTACACGGTGTTCGACCAGCCCAACGGATCGGGCCGCCAGTTCCCCTGGCAGCTGAGCGCCAACAACACCTGGTACTTCGGTGTGAGCGCGGAGACGCTGGCCCAGTGCGACGGCTCGCTCGACCACGGTTGGAGCACCCAGCACTCCGCCTGGAACGGCGGGAAGATGGACAGTTGGGTCTCCGCCAAGGGCTCCAACCGGACCATGGGCTATCTCAACCGCAGCGACATCCCCTTCCACTACGCGCTCGCCGACGCCTACACCGTCTGCGACGCCTACCACTGCTCCATTCTCAGCGCGACCGGCCCCAACCGCACCTACCTCTGGGGCGGGATGATCGACCCGGCCGGCACCGCCGGAGGCCCGGCCTCGGACGGCGGCTCGGAATCCGGGCTCAGCTGGCAGACCTATGCGGAGGCGCTGCAGAACGCCGGGGTGAGCTGGAAGGTCTACCAGAACGCCTCGGACAACTTCGGCGACAACGGCCTCGCCTACTTCAGCCAGTTCGCCAACGCCGCCAGCAGCAGTCCACTGCACCAGCGCGGCATGTCCTCGGTGCCGAGCACCGGCTCGACCCCGGACGACATCACCGCAGCGATCAGGCAGGACGCGCAGAACGGCACCCTGCCGCAGGTCTCCTGGGTCGTCGCCAACCAGGCGTTCTCCGAGCACCCGGACGCCCCGCCCGCCGACGGCGCGCACTTCGTCAATCTGGTGCTGCAGGCGCTGGCCGCCGACTCGTCGGTCTTTGACTCCACCGTGCTGTTCCTCAACTACGACGAGAACGACGGCTTCTTCGACCACGTCCCGCCGCCGGTACCGCCCGCGGGCACCGCTGCTGAGTTCCTCAACGGGACGCCGCTCGGGCTCGGCTTCCGCGTCCCCATGGTGATCGTGTCGCCCTGGACCCGGGGCGGCTGGGTCGACTCGCAGGTTTTTGACCACACCTCCGTGATCCGCTTCCTGGAGACCTGGACCGCAGCGCTGGGCACCCCGGCGGCGTGCAACAGCATCAGCAGCTGGCGCCGCGAAGTCTGTGGCGACCTCACCAGCGCCTTCGACTTCACCTCACCGGTGTACGGTCTCCCCTCGCTGCCCGCGACGAGCAAGGTGATCGGGCAGTCCGCCTGCAACGTGATGCCCAACCCCGGGCCGACCACCAATGCGCTGCCGACCCAGGAGGCCGGCACCAGGCCCGCGCGGGCCCTGCCGTACCAGCCCAACGGCTTCGTCGACCACCTTGAGTTCGACGCCAACGGGAAGACCCTGCTCTGGATCAAGATGGCCAACCAGGGAGCGCACGCGACCAGCGCCGCACACTTCTCGGTCTACGCCAACGCCTTCCGCTCCGGCGGCCCCTGGCAGTACACCGTCGCCCCGTACAACGCCGGCACCGGCCAGGACGGCACGGCGATCGACTACTTCAACATCGGCAGCGGCTACGGCTCGGGCAAGTACGACCTCACCCTGGTCGGCCCCAACCGCTTCCTGCGCCACTTCACGGGGGACGCCACCGCCGCGGGCAGGAGCGTCGAAGCGACCAGCTCCTACGCGCCTGCACCCGACACCGGCAAGGCTGCCGTCTGGCTCGCCATGACCAACTCCGTCTCGACCACGGCCACGTTCACCATCACCTCGACCAACTACCGCACCGACGGCCCCTGGACCTACCGGGTTCCGGCCGGCGGCAGCGCCTCGGACTACTTCAACGCGGTCGCCTACAGCAACGGCTGGTACGACTTCACCGTGACCGTCGACCTCGACGCGTCCTGGTCCCGCCGCCTTGTCGGCCACATCGAGACGGGCACGGCGAGCGTCAGCGGGTAGTCCCGCAGCAGCTTCCGAGGGCGTGGCGGCTTCCGCGCAACTCCGCACCGTGGTGGGGGGGGGGCCCGCCCCGGGGGGGCGCCCCCCCCCCCCCGGGGGGGCCCCGGCCCCCCCCCCCCCCCCCCCCCGGGGGGTGGGGGCGGGGGCCCCCCCCCCCCCCCACCCCCCCACCCC